>JAZROI010000070.1:0-10693 GCA_045648585.1 Acutalibacteraceae bacterium | reverse complement strand
AGCACTCGTATTTCTACAAGTGCTTTGTGGTGACCCGGACGAGAATCGAACTCGTGTTACCGCCGTGAAAGGGCGGTGTCTTAACCGCTTGACCACCGGGCCGTATATGAGGGGCTTAAAGCCCTTTTATGAAAACACCTTGGTAGGTAGGTGTGTTGAGTTGGTAGCGGCAGTGGGATTCGAACCTACGACCAATCGGGTATGAACCGAGTACTCTAGCCAGCTGAGCTATACCGCCATATATATGAACAACATACATACCTACGCAGGCGATTTTGCTCTCTTTTCGAAAGCTTGTTGATTATAATACATAAAACGTTTTTTGTCAATACTTTTTACAGAAAAAATTCAGAATTATTTAATTTTATTTTTTGAGAATAAAATTAAATTTATAATAAAAAAGTATTGACTTTTTCATAAATAATATGTATAATACATTATGCATTTGCGGATGTAGCTCATCTGGTAGAGCGCCACCTTGCCAAGGTGGAGGTAGCGAGTTCGAGCCTCGTCATCCGCTCCATATGCGCCGGTAGCTCAGTTGGATAGAGTGTCTGGCTACGAACCAGAAGGTCAGGGGTTCGAGTCCCTTCCGGCGCGCCAAAAGAAGAGAAATCACGTTTTTGTGGTTACTCTTCTTTTTTTGTTGCCTTGAACATAAGGGACTCGAACCCCACCTCGCCGAAGGCGAACACAATCGGGTGTTCGCGAAGCGAATGACGGGCAGAGCCCATCGAGTCCCTTCCGGCGCGCCAAAAGAAGAGAAATCACGTTTTTGTGGTTACTCTTCTTTTTTTTGTTGCCTTGAAGACAAGGGACTCGAACCCCGCCTCGCCGAAGACGAACACAATCGGGTGTTCGCGAAGCGATACATCATTTATAACAATCCCCCGAAAAGAAGTGTAAAATTCTTTTCGGGGGTTACTGTTTAGTTAATTAAATTAATCAAGCGCCTGTGTAGCCTAAGGCTTTAAGCACGTAAATTACCATATTTAAAAGATATTTAAGAATCTCTGAGAAGGTTGTGCTTAAGTTGCTTGTGATGTTACCCATCGTATCGTTGTTGCCGTAGCCGTCGATAGCGCCGTTGTTATCGTCAACACCGTCATCAGTAGCGAATGATATAAGAAGGGGAGAAAGAAGAGCTACTGCAAAGTATTCGATAGGTGTAACTGAATTTAAATCCATATCAAGGAAATCAAAAACAACGTCCATGAAATGACCTGTACCCTGAGCAAGAATGATTGCTTCAGCCATTTGCATAATTTCCATATCGCTTAAAACAGAATATTCATTTCTTAAAACAAGAGAAACCATAAGGAGAAGAATTTTAACATCTCTACTGCTTAAGGGGTAATTTTCGCTACCTGCATAGTGAGCGGAAACAAGCTCTGTTGCTACGTCCCAACCGTCTTTATAATCGCTATCTGGGATTTCAATGCCGTATTCTCTTGCAAGCTCCTGAGCACTGCCTTCGCCGTAAAGAGGCATATTGAGAACGTCGTTAAGACCGTCTACAACGTCTCTTACTACGCCGTAGTAAATGTCACCGGGCTTGATGCCTAACTGCTCGTCGTTGAAGCCTCTTTCAAGTCTGTATTCAACACCGTTTTTTAGGAATTGCTTAGCAAAAGCGTTAAGACCTTTATTCATCTCTTCTAACTGCTCGTCAGTATAATCTGGCACCATTGCTTTTAAGGCAGCAGTATCAATTTTATCAATTGTTTTTGCCTCGTAGATGATGCTGTCTTCACGCATTTCAATATATCTGTATTGAAGGGGATACATTGTAAGAGAGGTTGTTGCAAAGTCAGAAATTACGTAACCCTTTGTTGATGTATAGGATGTAGCATCGCTGCAATGCTCGTGACCAGTAAATACAAGCTTAATACCTGCATTTGCCCATTTCTCAGCGGTTATAGTATGATTTCTGATGATGAAATCATGGCTTAATAATCTCTGCATCGGAAGATGATCAAGAAGGTTGTGATGCATCATAAGAATAGGATATTTGCCGTCTTCATAAGCCAAATTAGCTTGCTCAATAACCCATTCAACCTTTTCATCATTCATACCGTCTTCGGTAGATTTATCGGGGTCACAGCTATCAAGAGCAATGAGGCGGTATTTATCGCTAAGGTCAGCGGTGTAAGAGCAGTTATCTTCCATAACAGAGAGAGCCTCAGCATAGCCGAATTCGTGGTAAACCTGCTTAAATTCAGCAAGACCCGTTTCACAATATTCACCCGTGATACCTACGTCGTGGTTACCGTCGATAACGTAAATCTGTTTGCCTGTTGTAGCTTCAAATTTGCGGAATTTTTCAGCAACAACCTTGTGGTCGTCGATGAACATCTTACCGTCGTTTGTTAAGTCACCGGGAACGAGAACAAACTGAATTTTGTCATCCGCTGCACACTGATTTAAAAATTCATCAATAATAAGTGTGCTTTCGTTTTCCATTGCGGCACGTCTGTTAGCATAACCGAAAATAGGGTCTTCAGAGTACCATTCAAGAGTTTCCTCGTGGGGCGCGTAGTGAAGGTCAGATGCAACTGCATAAGAAAGGTCTGCAGCATCATCAGACGCACTTACCGAAATCGCACACAATGAAAAGAGCATTGATAAGGTCAAAAGAATAGCAATTAACTTCTTCATAACGTTTCCTACCTCATATAATAGTATGTATGAAAATTTTAACATTAAAACAAGCTGATGTCAAATAAAAATTTTGATACTATTATTATGTATGTTGTTGTAATATATTACCAACAAAATTACTAAAATTACAAAAAATATATCACAAATGCATAAAAACGATTGACAATATCATATAATAATGATATGATTTAGATGAAAGGAGAACGGTTTGGTCGAAGGGTCAGGTTGCTCTCCTTTCATTTTTTGAGTATGAAAATCTGTAATGGTTTTATGCTCTGACAGAAAGGGTGTTATTATGAATATTACTATTATCGGTCGTAAATGTAACCCTCGTGATGATTTTCGCTTACGTGCAGAAAAACGTCTTTCTAAAGTTGAAAAGCTTTTCGGTGAAGAAGCAAATGCAAAAGTAACGGCAACTGTTGAAAAAAACTGCCATATTGTTGAAATAACCGTCCTTAAAGGCGGTATGATATTCAGAGCAGAGGAAAGAGCAGATAATATGCTTGATGCTCTTGATGAATGCGTTGACTCTCTTATCCGTCAGGTGAGAAAAAATAAAACTAAGCTTGATAAAAAGCTTCATTCTGCTGTGCTTGATGATTTTATGGATAACTTTACGGAAGAGGAAACAGAGTATGACGTTATAAGAGAAAAAACAGTTTTTCTTAAGCCTGAAAGTGTAGAAGAAGCAATTTTACAAATGAATCTTCTTGGCCATAAATTTTATATGTTTCTCAATGCAGATACAGATACGATAAACGTTGTATATAAGAGAAACGAAACAGGCTACGGTCTTATAATTCCTGAAAATAATTGAGATTTTGACAAATAAATCAATGAAAAATCCTGCCGGAAACGGCGGGATTTTTCTTTTTTGCAATAATATTACAAAAAACTGAGTTTTTATGCAAAAAAATAAAATCTTTTTAGAAAAAATCTTTTTATAGTTATTGTAATTATAATTAAAAAGGTATAATATAAATAACATATACTTAGAGAAAAAATTAACAAAGTAAATTATTTCTTAAAGGAGAATTCAAATATGAGCAGAGTTTATAATTTTTCTGCGGGTCCTTCAATGCTTCCCGAGGAAGTATTAAAAAAAGCAGCGGCTGAAATGCTTGACTACGAAGGTAGCGGTCAGTCTGTTATGGAAATGTCACATCGTTCAAAGGTGTACGAAAGCATTATTAAAGGTGCAGAGTCACTTTTAAGAGAGCTTATGAACATTCCCGAAAACTACAAGGTTCTTTTCCTTCAGGGCGGTGCTTCAACTCAGTTTGCAGCAATTCCCTTAAACTTTATGAACGGTTCAGGTAAAGCTGATTTTATTATCACAGGTCAGTGGGCAAAGAAAGCGTTTTCAGAAGCACAGAAATACGGTGATTGTGTAGCCGTTGCATCTTCTGCTGATAAAACCTTCTCTTACATACCCAAAACAACAAAAGACGATTTCCGTAAGGATGCAGATTACGTATATATCTGCCTTAACAACACAATTTACGGTACAATTCATCATCAGCTTCCCGATACAGGTGATATTCCTCTTATTGCTGATATTTCAAGTTGCTTTCTTTCAGAGCCTCTTGACGTTACAAAATTCGGTATGGTTTACGGCGGTGCTCAGAAAAACGTTGCACCTGCAGGTCTTACTATCTGCATTATCCGTGAGGACCTTTTAGGCAAAGCAAGAGATATTACACCTACAATGCTTAATTATCAGATTCATGCTGATAACGCATCTCTTTACAACACACCTCCTTGCTACACAATTTATATTTGCAAGCTCGTTCTTGAATGGATTAAATCTATCGGCGGACTTGAAGCAATGGCAGAGCGTAACAGAAAGAAAGCAAAAATTCTTTACGATTTCCTTGATAACAGCAAGATGTTCAAGGGTACAGTTGTTCCCGAAGACCGTTCTCTTATGAACGTTCCTTTCGTTACAGACAGCGAAGAGCTTAACGCTAAATTTATCAAAGAAGCAACAGAGGCAGGCTTTGTTAACCTTAAGGGTCACAGAACTGTTGGCGGTATGAGAGCTTCTATTTACAATGCTATGCCCGTTGAGGGTGTTGAAAAGTTAGTTCAGTTTATGGCTGACTTTGAAGCAGCAAATTCATAAGGGGGATTTTTAAAATGTACGATATTCTTACATTAAACAAGATTTCTCAGATTGGTCTTAAAGAGCTTGACAGCAAGTATACAGTAAGCGATGCTTGCGAAAATCCCGACGGTATCATCGTTCGTTCTGCAGCAATGCATGAATTTGATTTCTCTGAAAAAACTCTTGCAGTAGCACGTGCCGGTGCAGGTGTTAACAATATTCCCGTTGATAAATGCACAGAAAAGGGTATCGTTGTTTTCAACACTCCCGGTGCTAATGCTAACGCAGTTAAAGAGCTTGTCATTGCAGGTCTTATGCTTTCATCAAGAAGAGTTGCAGCCGCTTACGATTGGTGCAAAACTCTCAAGGGCGAGGGCGAAAACGTTGGTAAACTCGTTGAGAAAGGTAAATCTCAGTTTGCAGGGCCCGAAATTCTCGGCAAAACCTTAGGTGTTGTTGGTCTCGGTGCTATCGGCAGACTTGTAGCAGTTGCTGCAAACAACCTTGGTATGAAGATAGTAGGCTATGACCCCTATTTTAACGATGCATTAAAGGGTGAGCTTCCTGCAGATACAGAATACGTTGATTCTCTTGATGCTATATATGAAAAATCAGACTACATCACTCTTCATCTTCCTTGCACAAGCGAAACAAAGGGTATGATAAATGCCGAAACAATCGCAAAGATGAAGGACGGTGCAAGAATTCTTAACTTTGCCCGAGGAGAGCTTGTTAAGGGTGCTGATATTGCTGAAGCAGTTACAAGCGGGAAAATCGGTGCTTACGTAACAGACTTCCCCTCAGACGAGGTTATCGGTGTTGAAAATGTTACAGCACTTCCTCACCTTGGTGCTTCAACGCCCGAAAGCGAAGAGAACTGTGCATATATGGCAGCAGTTGAAATAAGAGAATACCTTGAAAAAGGTAATATCAAAAACTCTGTAAATTTCCCCAACGTTGAGCTTGACGTTGAAGGCGAAAGAGTTGCCGTTATTCATCATAATGCTCTTAACGTTATGAATGACGTGCTTGGTGCATTTATGAGTGCTGGCATTGAAACAAAAGGCTTTAACTCAAAAGCAAAGGGCGATTATGCATATACTCTCGTTGCTGCTGACAGCATTCCTGATGCAGTAATCAATGCACTTAAAGGCAATGACGATATTATCAAGGTAAGAAAAATATAATTGGGTAATATACAGTGGCAAATTAAGTGGTGCTACGTGTCGGTTTAAAAGATGTCAAAAGCGGTATACCTTTCTTAGAAAGGTACACCGCTTTTTAGTGTTTTTGTGTTTTATGATTGTATTTATTCACTTAGTTCTTCTTTGAAATGTCCGTTATTGTATTTGAGAACAAGTTGCTGTTTATCAAAACCGTCATCGTAAGTATAAATAATTTTATCTTTATATATTTTAACATCAAACGATGAGTCATCTTCCAGTGGTGGCTCAACACCGGTAACCAAGGCAACTTTTTTGATTACAAAATTATTTTGTGTTTCAAAAACACGAGAATGATTACCCAAAAGGTCATGGCCATTTTCTATTAGTATAGCTGTTTCAAATTCCGGATATTTATATAATTTTGTTGAAATGGTTGTAGAAGAAGAGATAAACCAAGTGAAAAAATGTAATATAAGTAAGGGTATCAAAATTAAATATGTGAGCAGAACTAATTTCTTTCGAGTTTTTTTGAATAAAAAAACTATGCTTAGTACCTCTGTTATATAGAAAAGTAAAAAACATATCATATATAAAGAATATATTATCGGTTTTCTGAACAAAAGTATGTCGTAATCACTGTTTTGGAATATCCTTCCAAGAATTCCTAAAGCAAAAAAACTGATGGCAAATACTTGATAAATAAAAAATTTTCTTTTAATGCTATTAGTGTTTTTCATTATTAGAACCTCCTAATATAGCGGGATGGAAACGATGCTTTTGCGATATACAAGCAAGCTTGTGCGATATATTTTGTTATACAAAATGCGATATATTTCGCTACGCTCAATGCGATATGATATAAATCCTTACTGTTCTCGTGCCGTAGGCACATATCGCACCAAAGGTATATCGCGTACAAGGTACATATCGCAAATCCGTCAGGATTTATATCGCGGCAAAGAGTATCTTTGCTATTACGGAATAACGTTGCCTGCACTTGAAAAGATATCGTACCATTCCTGACGGGTGAGGGTGATATCGCTTGCGGCGGCACATTCTAAAAGTCTTTTAGGATTCATTGTACCGGTTAAGGGCTGCATTTTAGCGGGGTGACGAAGAATCCACGCTATAACGATTGTAGATTTTGTAACGCCGTATTTATCTGCTAATTCCTGAAGCTTTGCATTGATTTCGGGGAAATCAGGATTATCAACGTAAACGCCCTCAAAGAAGCCGTATTGGAAAGGTGACCAAGCCTGAATTGTAATATCTTCATAACGGCAATATTCAAGAATTCCGCCATCACGGTCAATAGCATTATCCTCTCTCATATTAACGTAAAGACCTTGCTTTACAATGTGGCAGTCGGTAATGCTGAATTGAAGCTGGTCTACGCAAATAGGCTCATTACCTAAATATTTCTGCAAAAGTCTAATTTGCATAGGATTCTGGTTAGAAACACCGAAATGCTTAACCTTTCCGCTTTCTTTAAGATTTGCGAAAGCTTCTGCAACCTCTTCGGGCTCGTAAAGAGTATCAGGACGGTGTAAAAGAAGAAAGTCAAGGTAATCTGTGTTTAATCTTTTAAGACAGCCCTCAGTTGATTCAATAATATGCTCCTTTGAAAAATCAAACATGGTTTTGCCTGGGCAAATACCGCATTTTGACTGTAAGAAAATCTTTTCTCTAACGTCGTCATTCATACCGATAGCCTTTGAGAAAACCTCTTCACTTTTACCGCCACCGTAAAGGTCTGCGTGGTCAAAGAAGTTTAAGCCTGCGTTAAGTGCGGTATCAATAACTTCTTTTGCTTCTTCAACGGTTTTATCTGCCATTCGCATACAACCGACTGCGATAACAGGCACTTCAACACCGCTTTTACCGAGATGCATTGTTTTCATAGTAATATCTCCTTTTGGATATTTAGATGCCAGATGCCAGTTTCCAGATGCCAGAGTTCATAACAGTAGCTACATTTCAAAATATAGTTGCTATTTCAAGTCTGGTAAGGGTAGCTGATAACCGGTAACTAATTAAATTTTGTTAATAGTCCATTTATCATTCTGCCTATTTCATAGCAATTGTTTAAAATGGGGATAATTTGTTCTTTGTTGGCATATCCTATTTTTTCTGAAATGATAACTTGCGTTTCCAATTCTGCTAAAGAGCCCCGTGCTATACGTAAAAATTGAGAGAACTCTTTGCTTGAGTTTCGGTCGTTGCCTTCTGCGATATTGCTTGGTATTGATACAGATGCTCTTTGCATTTGTGAAGCTAAACCATAAAGCTCTTCTCTCGGAAATGTTTTTGTAAGTTTATAAACATCGGTAACAAGTTCAATGGATTTTTGCCATACTATTAATTCTTTATAACTACTCATAAAATCACCTTTTGATTAGGAAAGAAATGTGTGGTGGTACAAAACCGGAATCCGTTATTTTTTAAATACCATCTTAGCCTCTATATTTAAACTTCAACTTTTAATTGTGGACGTAGCGAACTCTGGTATCTGGCATCTGGGAACTGGCATCTAATTTAATATACCTCACACATCACTCTGCTTCTACCTTTTCTTGTATCTCCCAAAATTTCATTAATTTTAAATCTGCCATAACCTCTTACGGAAATTGTTTCATCGACGTCAACAGTCTTTGATATGCTATCCACAAGTTTTCCATTTATAAAAACCTTTTCGCCCTCAATAAGTGCAGAGCTTTTGCTTCTTGATATATTATAAATGGCAGAAATCAGAGCATCAAGTCTTAACGATGAAACGATTATAAGCTTTTCCTCGGGAATGGGTAATGCATTTTCGGGAAGATTTTCACATTCTTCACAGAAAACACTCGTGCGACGGACTGATGTAAGATTATCAATTATAAACTTTGCCATGTTTTCAAGGCAGAAAATGTAGCCGCAATTGTCGGATATTATTATATCACCCAGGGTTTCTCTTTTTATACCTAACCCCATAAGAGAGCCTAAAAAATCTCTATGGGTAAGGTCGTCTGCAAATTTCTGAGACAGAGGGGATACTTTCAGGATTTTTACGGGTGGCTGTGGTGGGTAACCGAATTCGTCTTCACTTCCGAATATTGCTATTTTCCTTTCAGCATCGGGAAAACCACCGTAAAGAGTATAGCCGTATTTTAATTCGTTATAAAGAATGGTTTGCTCGTAAAGATTGAGAAAATCGCTGTAAAAATAAATACCTTTATTTCTTGAACGCTCGTTTAATTCTTTAAAGCGTTTCTTTAAAATGCTTATTTCGTCTGCCATTTTCTCACCACCTTTATTTGATATAAATAAGTATAACAAAAGAGTTGCCCGTAAGCAACTCTTTTGTTTTTTTGTAACGTTAAGTTATTTCTTTTTCTTGCCACCGAAAAAGCCTTTTTTCTCTTCGGGTTGAACGGGATTGCCGCCCATTTCTTCGTTGAATTTCATAAGCAATTCTTTTTGCTTAGCGTTAAGGTTTTTCGGAACGTCAACTGTTATTCTTATAAGCTGGTCACCGCGACGGGTTGAATTAAGTACGGGAATACCACGGCCTTTGAGCTTGAAAATGTCGCCTGACTGTGTACCTGCGGGGAGCTCGTATTCAACCTGACCGTCAAGGGTAGGAACTCTTAATTTATCACCTAAAGCCGCTTGAACGAATGAAACTCGCATATCGTACCAAACATTGTAGCCGTCACGCTCAAAGAATGGGTGTGGCTTAATTGCTACACCAACTCTTAAATCACCTGCAGGACCACCGTTTACGCCACGGTTACCTTCGTTACGGACTGTAAATATCTGACCATCGTCAATACCTGCGGGGATATTGATTTCTTGCTTAACAGTTCTTCTGATTCTTCCTGCGCCCTTACAACGTTGGCAAGGATTGGGGTTGAAGGTGCCTTTACCACCGCAACGCTGACAAGGCTTTGATGTACTGATTGTACCGAAGGGTGTTCTTTGCTGAACGTTTATCTGACCCTTACCGTTGCAGTCGGGACAAGTCTGTGGTGAATGACCCTTTGCCGCACCGATGCCGTTACATTCATCACAAATTTCAATTCTTTGGAATTCAACAGTCTTTTTGCAACCCTTTGCAGCCTCTTCGAAAGTAAGATAAAGGCTTGTTTGAATATCACTGCCTCGTCTTGGTGCATTGGGGTTTGAACGAGAGCTTCCGCCACCAAAGCCGCCGAAGAATGAGCCGAAAATATCACCTAAATCAAAGTCCATTCCGCCGTCAAAGCCGCCACCGAAGCCACCAAAACCTCCGAAACCGCCACCTTGACCTGCACCGTAGCTTGGGTCAACGCCTGCAAAGCCGAAACGATCATATTTATCTTTTTTATCTGCATCAGAAAGGATTTCGTAAGCCTCGTTTACCTCTTTGAACTTTGCCTCAGCCTCTTTATTATCAGGGTTAAGGTCGGGGTGGTATTTTTTTGCAAGCTGACGGTAAGCCTTTTTTATTTCGTCGGGTGTTGCGGATTTTTGAAGACCTAACACCTCGTAATAATCTCTTTTGTCTGCCATAAGTTATCCTCTCTTATCGAAAAAGTTCGATAGGGAAATACCCTCGAAAGACGGTCCCTAGAGGACCGTCTTTCAGGTTGAGTTTATTTATTAGTCAACGTCTGTGAAAGGTGCTTCTGTGTAGTTATCACCCTGTGCACCTGCTGCGTTGGGGTCAAAGCCTGCACCTGCCATGTTAGGATCAAAGCCCTGAGCACCGCCTGCTGCTTTGTAAAGCTTTTCG
>JAZROI010000069.1:0-6273 GCA_045648585.1 Acutalibacteraceae bacterium | reverse complement strand
AACATACATGTTGAAGCATCAATCTTATAGTCCCAAGAAACGTGGTTGTGACCGTCTCTCTCTTCCTGAGTATAAATGTTGCCCCAATCGTCAAATGCCTTAAGGTATTTAGCACATGTAGCGCCGCCGCTCATATACTTTGTATCGATAACAGAGTCACTCTGCTCATACTCGTCACTGATAGGAACGATCTGGCTATTGTAACCTGCAACGATGCTGAATCTCATACCTTCTGCCATTGCATCTTTAATAATCTGTTCTGCATTTATTTCATTCTGGATATCATGATAAGTATCTATTTTTGCTTCAAGGACAGGGTCGATAGCAACTTCTGAAAAAACAGTTGCTTTACCTAAATCATAGTCCTCCTGAGGACAAAGAGCCCAAAGACCGGGCATACCTGCCATATTAGGAACGAATGTATCAGAGAACAAACGAGGCATAAGATTAAGGAGAGCATCGTTAAGATCACCGATATATTCTTCAGTAAGACCTTCATCAGTTGCTAAATAAGAAATTGCGAAAGCAAATATGTGAGTTGTAAAGCTATCTCTTGCTGACTGAACAAGGTAGTTTTCAAGAGTAAATGCATCTAAACGAAGATTCTTAGTAACAAGGTTACCAACAATACTTGTACCCTGCCATGCACCTGATGCGAATACGCAGTTGTTAATTGATGAGCCACCAAAGATATCAAGGTATGCAAGTACAACAGTTGTACCTAAGCTCATTGAAATAACGTTTACTCTTTCAGCACCTGTTGTTGCTTTAACATCTTCAATATAATCATTTAAAAGCATAGCGTTATCAACAGGGTCAGCACGCCAGTCATAGCTATAGTTATATGTATTATCAGCACCGTACTTTTTAGCAATTATACGAGTAAACTCGGGGAATAAGCTCTTCTGCTCTTCCTCTGTGTAAGCTGCTAAAGGTAAGTCATACTGATAGAAGCCTACAGTTGCATCCTTCGGTGTACCGTCAAGATTAAAAGCAATAGGCTCAATGTATTTATTAACTACTGGCATAAGCTCATCAGCAAATTTATCGTAATCTGCCTCTGAATTTGCACCTTTAACGAAGGCTTTAACGCCGTCTGTAATTAATGCTTCAATTGTTGCATCGTCAAAAACAAGCTTTTCGTCTTCTGTGCCGAAATTCTGATACAAGGGAGTTGTACCGATTCCGTCAACAACAATAACGGGAAGGTCAGCTGAATAAGCCGAAATAGGCATAATTAAAGCAAGACCCGCAACCACTAAAGCTAAAGTGATGCAAAGAATTTTCTTTGTTGCTTTCATAATAATCCTCCTAGCAATAGATACCGATAGCATTATACTACCATATATACGAACTGATTTTATCATACTTTTTTGATAATTGCAATACTATTAAGAAAAAAATCAATTGTATCTTTGACGATTTAAAACTTAAATTCTTGTACATTTTGAATAATTCTTACAATAATTTAACGGAAATCTCACCCGAATCCAAAAAACACTGTACCCCATCTTCATATTCTATATGAAGCTTACAATCTTTATTGATTCCTAAAACGGTAGCCTCTTTGACTTGAGAACCGCTGATAACGTCAACTTTTTTACCTATTATAAAGCTTTTGTTTATATATTCATCAACATAGCTTGTGTTATCAAAATCTTTATAGATAGCATTAAATTCTGTAAGAACATCTGCTACCAGCTTATTTCTCAAATTTTCTATTTCTTTATCGAAAACTGCACCTGCTATGTTCGTTATTTCATCGGGAAAATCGTTTTCGGGCTTATACACGTTTATTCCAATACCGAGAATTGCGAAATCAAGCTCCTTACTCTGAGGATTTATATTCCCTTGGGTTAATATACCGCAAACCTTTTTGCCATTGATATAAATATCATTAACCCATTTAATTCCGCAATTTCCAACACCGTTTTTTTCTAATGCTCTACAAACGGCAACTGCCGCCGCAGTTGTAATAAAAACCGATTTTTCGGGCTTTATCTGAGGCTTGAGAAGAATGCTCATATATATACCGGTGTTGCCTGGTGAGAAAAAGCTTCGACCCATTCTACCGATACCTGCGGTCTGCTCTCCGGCTACAACCACACTACCCTCTTCAGCACCGTTTAAAGCCATGTTTTTTAGCAGAAGATTTGTTGATTCTGTTTTCTCAACAACAGATACGTTAAATCTGGTTTTTGAATTTTCGGACAAGCATTTATAAATACCATCTTTTGAAATAATATCCACCAACAAATCACCGCCTTTTATATCATTAGCAAAACCCTTTATAGTATCAAAAAGCAACGCCGCAAAAGGCGTTGCTTTCATTCACCAAGTTATACAAATGAATTAATATGTCATTGCAAATTCTGAAATAACTTCAATACCAACCTTTGCATCGTCAATTGAAATAATTGCAAGCTTTGCACCAAGAGAAAGGATACAGGGAGCATCAACCTTAATGTTAAGAAGATTGCCTGTTGCTTTATCAACAGTTGCAACAACCTTTACGTTTTCATAGTCGATATTGATATTGCTTAATGTAAGACCAGGAACTGCACTGATAGAACCTGTGATTGTTTGTTCCTCGATAACGCTTACGAGAGAGCCTACGCCGTCGTCACCTGCTTTAGGACTCTTAGCATCTTTAGCAACGATTGTAATGATGTAGTTTGAACCATTCTCTTCAATCTTTGCCTCTTTAACACCGTTTACTGTAAGGTTAGAGTTTGTACCTGCGGGAGGAATATCGTTGTTTGTGAAAGCTTCGTTCTTAACTTCGATTTCAGCTTCACTACCAACCATAAACATACCCATAAGAGTACTTGCAGCACCTGAAAGCTTACCTGCTTCAACGATGCCGTTATAGTTTATAGCGCCATCTTTAACGCGAGTAACTGTTTTTGCTGATGATTTTGCTTTATTAACAGAATTCTTATAATAATCAACAATTTTTTCAGTTGTCCAATCACCGTTTGTTGCGGGAGCATCCTGCTTATTGTCACCTGAGGGAGCTGCTGTTGTAGCTGTGTTACCTGAGGGAGCTGTTGTAGCAGTGTCGCCTGAGGGAGCAGCTGTGGGAGTTGTATTATTAGGTGTAACGTTGTTTGAATTAGTATTTGTATTTACGTTTTGGCTTGCGTTATCCTGAGCAACAGTGTTACCGCTCTGAACCTGAGCGTTACCCTGTCTTGAAGCCATAATAAGCATAACTGAAGATAAGTTGTTAGCTGTGATAATTGAAATTGCTATTGTAAGAGCCGCAACTGCAATTATAATTTTTTTCATATTTGACATAGAAGCCATCTCCATTCCTTTTTGAATTACACTTGTAATCCATATCATTATAAATAAACCTGGGGCAATTGTCAACATTTTTATATAAAACTGTAAATAATAATTTTTATGTTTCAGTATTGTTTATTTCTTTCATTTATTGTAGAATATAAAATCATTGTTTTTTGGAGTTATTATGAATAAAAACCTTCTTGAAAATAAAATATTAAAAGAAATTACCTCCGGACTTACCGCAACAATGCTTACGGGGGCATATTCTCTTTGTGTATGCGCAGTACTAGGGTTTGATTTGTGGCACGTTTTATTTTGCTCTGTTATTTGTTTTTTACTTTCATACGGAACAAAAAAATCAATTTTCAGCCCTGACACTTTTCTTTTATTACCCATATTATACATGGTATCATCGGGTACAAAAAATCTTCTTCCCGTTGTAGCTGTTGCGGGTACGGTTATTGCTCTTCTTTTAAGCAAAATTCTCAAAAACAAAGAGCTGCCCGCTTACGTATTCGCAGGTGGAGGTATAGGTATTGCTGTTGTTGTAACTATTCTTCTTACAAACAACTATTTCGGTATCGGTGCTTTCGGTGCAACTGCTTTAGAAATGTTGAAATCTTACCGTTCTCTCGGCTTTCACCCCGATTTCAGAGGCTTGCTTTACGGTACGGTTACTCTTTTTGCTATGATAACCTACCCCTTTAAATTTAAAAAGCTTAATAAAATTTTACCTGCGGAATTTATGACTCTTCTTATTCCACTTATTATGAATTTATTCCTAAACCCCGTAAAAGAGTTAACAACAATAAATGAAATCGACTGCTTCAAGGATCTTTCTTTTTCTGATTTAGCTTATGATTTTTCATTAAGTGCTATCTCTTCAAGTGATATTATCGTAACAATAAAAGCCTCTGTAATTTTAGGAGTGCTTATGTATCTTTATTCTGCTAAAAACAAAGTAAACGAAAACGTTCATTTACTTGCAAATTGCGGCAGCACCTTTGTTTCAGGGATTCCCGTAAGAGCTTTCCCGATACAGTCTTTTTCATATATTTCCTTAATTACCGCAATTATATCAACCGTTGTAATTTTAGCTTTCTTCCCTAACATTCTTTCAAGAATTCCGATGCATTGTGTTGGTGCTCTTCTTATAGTTTCCGCATGGCAAAATGTGCCTTATAAAAAGGTAGCTACAGCATTTAAAGAAAATGTTATTATCGCTTTATTGATAACGGTAATATCCGTAGTGGTATTCATAACGACCGAGCTTTTCACCGCAATAATCTTTTGCTTATTGTGTGCTCTTGTTTCAAGGAGGCTCAAAAAATGATTAAAGATAAAAAGAAATTAGCTCGAGTTATTGCAACGTGGGTTGTAACTACGGTTATGCTTTCGGTTTTCATTCTCGATATTGCAGTTGTTGCTATCGGCAATAAATACGTAAACGAAGTACCCGTTGAAAAAGAAACCTTCAACAACAAAAACGATGACGATAAAATTCATTTTCTCAACACTGCTAATTCAGATTGCATTATCCTTGAAAGCAACGGTAAATTGGCCCTTATAGATTCAGGTGAGGGTAACAACAATCCAAGAAGAAAAACCGAATATAAAGGCTACGAAGCTGAGGTTATAAATTATATAAAATCGTTAGCCGCCGACGAAAACGGCAACGTTACCTTTGATTTTGCTTTAGGTACACACATCCACTATGACCACGTGGGTAATTTCGAGGCAATCTTTAGTGATGAAAAAATAACTGCCGATAGGGTTTATTTGAAAGAATTTAACGTCGAAGTTGCAACAGAGCTTGAGGCTATAGGTTGGGGTAACGAGAAAACCTATAATAATATTCTTTCTGTGCTTGAAAAAAGAGGAATCCCCGTAACAAGCGAACTTCCAAACAAAGAATTTATTTTTGGCGATTTCACTTTAAAATTTATAAACACCATTACACCCGAGGATGTTAAGGGCAACGGTGAAAACGCAAGTAGCGTAGGTGTTATTGTAAAAAAAGGTGGTAAAACTGCATTTTTAGCTGCAGATTTTACAGGTGATTCAGGGCTTGAAAATATCTACGGTGATAACATCGGCGACGTAGACCTTTTGAAAATCGGTCATCACGGTTATTTCGGCTCATCCTCCTCTTCGTTTTTAAGAATTTTAAAACCCGAAATTGCAATATGTACTAATAAAATCGGAAAAATTTATCCTAACGTTAAATGGAATTTAACAATGGTTGCAAAATCCCCTGTTTTCTCAACGGAGCATCGCAACGGAATTATTGCTTATTTTACTGACAGTAACGAAATTGTATTAACGTCTGATATTATGAAATAAAAAATCTGCGAGGCAACATAAAGTGCTTCGCAGATTTTATTATTTATGAAATCATTTGGGAGATTGTTATTATCACAGGGAAAAGATAGCTGAAAACATACGGGAAAGCTATTGCAAAAGCAATTGCTGCAATAAACGTAAGTGAATATCTTTCAAGAATTGAAAAACCGTATATCACTGCAAAGAACGGTGCTAAAATCACCTTTAAAACAATATTGCTTTCTTTACTGTAAAAGAAATCTTTAAAGGATAAAACGTCTTCAAATGACGGAACACAGTTGGCGGCAAAGGAAACACCTAACCAAAAGAACAAATACCCCGTAAGAGTTTTAAAATCTCCTATGTAAACAATTTTGTAAGCACCCCCTAAAAGGAAGCATACTGACAAAATAAAGTTTAAGGTGAACGGTAAAAAGCAAATCAAAAAGGTTTGCTTTTTATTTTCTGTTAATTCGTGTTCAACGTGACCGCAAAGCTCGGACACCTTAAAGGCTCTTACGTCTTCGGCGGGAATACCGCAAATTCTGCAAACAAGCTGTTCCCAAAAAGCTCTTAATATAGTACCCATAGCGGTAAGAACACGTGTTGCAACGTATAAATTTATCATTCTACATCACCTGTTCCTTCCGTAAACATTTC
>JAZROI010000068.1:0-10974 GCA_045648585.1 Acutalibacteraceae bacterium | reverse complement strand
GCTTTACCGTGAGGAATAAAATCTTTAATAGCTGCATTTAACTGAATTGTTATAACAAGGTTACCTACAAGCGCGGGAACAACGCCGATAAGAATAACGTGAATATTTGTTGAGGTTGAAAGAAGAAGCAAGCCTATTGTTGCAAGAATTACACTGGGGATAAGTGCATAAGCTTTATTTTTACCTGCAAGCTTAAGAAGAGTAACCATACCTACAACGAGAGCTACGATAACAATAGCTGCAGTAACAATTACGCTTGTTGTAATAAAATTATCTCCGCCGTTTTCAGGAATAACAACGTACTGAAGATAAACGAGAAGATAAGGGAAGAAAACCTGATAAGAAATACTTGCAAAACCAATTGCTAAAAGAGCAAGATAAAGACGTGAATTATCTTTAACAACTGAAGGTCTGAAGCCGTAGAAAAGGTCTGCCCAATAGCTTGAGGAAACCTCGTTTTCTTTTGAAATAGTTTTCGGATTTTTGATAATAAATAAGCCAACAATACCGCAAGCAGAAACAACAAGACCTAAAACCAAGAAGAAATTCTGATATGAAACTGCACCTGACTGAGCAAGGCTACCAACCCCCATAACTGCTGCTACTGATAAGAAGCCAACAAAGGTAAGGGTTGTTTCGATAGTAGGTCTGATTTTAGGAGTTGTAATATCAGTTACCCAAGCATTGAAAGCCGCATCGTTACTCGTTGAGCCCATAAAGGTCATGATAACGTCCATAGCGATAACAATCCAAACGGTAGTTGTGAGGATTGTTGCTTCATCGGTAAGGCCTAAAAGAGCCGCAACGTTATCCCTTGTAATAAAACCGAATACTGCAGTAACAAGACCCCAAAGGATATAACCCACGGAAATAAATAATTTTCTGTTTTTCATTTTGTCGCTGAGAGTACCCATTATAAAGGTAGTAAGCACAGCGGCAATAGCAGAGAGTGCTACCATTCGGCTGATAGCCGTTGTAGGAGCCATTGTACCCGCCATAGCTGCCTCAGAAGCGTTTGCATAAACGGAGTTGTAAAGGAAGGTATTGAAATACATATTTTCAATATTCCAGGCGATACCGCCCATAAAGCTGAAAAGACATATTGCAATCCAATTCATTTTAGAAAGCTTTTCTTTAATCATAATCTCTTTCCTTTCTTATGTTATGTACCCCATTATACATAAATATATATAAAAATTCAACCACATAACAAATAAAAACATCTGTGAAATTTTCACAGATGCCTTTATAATTAAATTTTTATTTTCATCAATCCGTGTTTATTACAGTAAATATAAATATATCCTCTTCCACAAAGCTGAAAACGAGTTTCGGCATTTCCCTCAGGGTAGAGCTTTACAAACTGAATTCTGTCTGAGGTAAGATAAGCTATAAATGATATAAAATGATTTTTCGTCATTTCGTGGTTAACAGTAACGAAATGCTCACCCTCAACTCTTTCTATATCTATTTCATGGTCACAATCCGTATCTTCTGCTTCAATGGACGGTAAAGCAATTCCGCAACAGCTGACAACGGCATCTCCCGTTGTATGAATAACGTTACCGCAAACGGGACAAACGTAAAACTTTGACCTTAATATATTAGCCGATGTATTTTTATTGACTACTTTTTTCCCCGACATAAGCTCCATAACAGAAACACCAAGCGCCTTTGCAAGAGGCTCAATGAGTGTAAGGTCGGGGAACCCCTTTGCCGTTTCCCACTTTGAAACCGCTTTACTGCTTACCCCTATAATCTCTGCGAGATGTTGCTGAGTTATCCCTTTTGCTTCACGTAAGCTTTTAATTGTTGCACCGGTTATATAAGTATTCATAAAATCTCCCTCGCTTCAAATACAGTATAACTGTTACATAAAGACTTTACAACCTACGCTTCGTAGAATTCACCTTGCTTTGCCTATTGCGCTATTATATAATTGATGATATACTCCTCTTGTAACTGTAAAAACCAACAATTCAAGAGGACGCTAAAATGATTATTTTAATTACGGGAGCATCACATACCGGTAAAACCGCACTTGCTCAAAAGCTACTTGAAAAATATAAATACCCGTATCTTTCAATAGACCATTTGAAAATGGGGTTAATCCGTAGTAGAAACACAAATTTGACACCATTAAGCGAGGATAATGCTTTAACCGAATACCTATGGCCTATTGTTCGTGAAATTGTAAAAACGGCTATCGAAAACAAGCAAAATCTAATAGTTGAGGGGTGCTACATACCCTATGATTGGGCTAAGGATTTCGAAAAAGAATATCTAAAAGACATTAAATACTATTGCCTTATTATGAGTGATGAATATATAAAAAAGCATTTTGACGATATAAAGAAATATGCAAACGTCATTGAAAATCGCATAAATGATTCGGATTTCACAATTGAATCTGCAATCGAGGAAAACACCAAAGCTTTAATGCTTGCCAAAAAACATAACGTTAACTTTATACTTATTGACAACAACTATGAAATAGATTTATAAACAGTAAAATGCAGTCCTTGTCGGACTGCATTTTTAGTTTATATAAGAAAATATTCTGTGTCTTTTTCAGTTTCAAAGGAAACTGTATTTCCGTTTCTTTCATATGGTATTTCTTTATTATCCGTTTTATTTATTACAGCTTTAATTCCGTCGCATTTTACGGTACATTTTCTACCCATAAGGCTCTTAATTTTAAGAGAGGTAATGTTTCCGTCCTTAAGCTCTGCACAAACGAGGAATGCCCCGTCGGCACGAAGATTTTCGAATGATGCGTTTGAAGCTTTATTCCAACAAGGGAAAAGCCTTATAACGCCTTGATGGCTTTGCATAAGCATCTCGTTTATAGTTGCAGGAATCGTTGTAAGATGCTCAATACCGCCGCCGTGATGACGGAAAAGCCTGTTAGGAAGCCCAAATTCTTTTATATTTTGATGAATACCCTCTATAAGAAAATCGGGGTCAACGCCAATTCTCGCACCCGCAGGAAGATAAGAGTTTGAGCCGTTGTCATCTAATCTTCTATCGTTAATAAAATAAGTGTTTTTTGCGATTTTAAGAAGCTTTTCATCTGACGAAAGACCAATTTGAGAAGCGGGGTAAATATGCTGAAGACCAACGGTATTTTCGTTTCTCCAACGAATACCGAATTTCGCATATCTGAAGCATTTCTTACCTTTCTTTATAAAGGTTGGGAAATCGCTTAAATTCTCGATGATATCTTCCCACAATGCATATTTTTCAGAGTTAAGCTCAAGCTCTTTAGCCATATCGTAAACCGCATTAAACAATAGCTTTACAAGGCCAAGGGAGTTTATTGCGTTTATTGTATTAACCTGACCGAAATGAGTTATATATCTGAAATCCTTACCGCGATAATATGGGATTTCGTGAGCAGCATCACCTTTAATAACGTATCTGCCTTTTTCTTTTACAAGGTAGTCCTCCCAAAAGGCAGCCGTATTTAAAACGAAATCATAGTAATTTTTAAGAGCATATTCTTTATCATAGGTTGAAAACCAATGCATTATAGGAATTACGCAAGCATATGCGGCATGGCTTTTTTGACCGAGGAAAAGTATGCCGTGCTCCTTGCAATCCGCCTGACTGTAAACGTCAAGAGCTTTAGGTCCGAAGCTTACAGGAAAAGCATAACCCCTACAACCGAAAAGACCTGCCATTCTTTTTGCCTCGGCTTTCATCTCGTTAACAGGTGCCATATAGCCGTCAAAAAGCTCGGGGTGGTTAGAAGAGAAGACGCAATAATACGGTGCTTCATAGTTGTAATTCATATGATAATCCCCTGCCCAAGGGAAGAAATCATCAGTTATAAAGTTACCGAATAATCCGGGAGGGAACTCGTTATTACCCATACAACCTGCAAGATGATAAAGGCTTGAATTATAGAATTTCTCAATTTCTTTATCCTCAAGGGTTACTTTAGAGGCTGAAAAAAAGCTTTCCCATTTTTCTTGTGTTTTAGTTTTTTCAGCATCATAATCGCACGCTAAAACAGCTTCAACACCTTCAGAAACATAATCGTCAGCATCAAAATTTGTAACAACTGAAACGCAATAGCGAGTTGCGGTAACGCCGTCAACAATATTTGAATTAAGCGCTTTAAAGCAGACCGCAACCGCAGATTCAATATTGATATTTTCACCGCTGAATTTACGGCTATAGCACATAACACCGTCAATCTCTGCTTCAGTATTAGAAGACTCGCAGGTATCGGGAAGAGCTATTTCAATTTTATGAATCTCATCTTCAGGGGCTTTAATATCAAAGCAAATACGGTTTTCGGGAGCAACGAAAAGCTCCATTTCAACGTTACCGAATTTACATTCAAGAAGACCTTTATCAAAATACTGCTTTATATTGTAGTTTTCTAAATCAATATTTTTAATTCTCAAATCGCCTACGGTTTTAATACCGCCACTACCGTGAGTGCCGCTTGAAAATTTCCAAAAGTCGCATTTTGAAATATGAATAACAAGGTCTTTTTCATCGTTGTCAAAAACAATGCCTAAATCACCGTTACCGCACATTGCGCCTGAAGGAATTTTGTAAAGCACGCCACTATCATTTGTATTAATTGGCTTTGAGGTTATCTCGTTAAAATATGTATTCATTATATCACCAGCTTTGTAAGTCATTATATGTTTTTTTCAGCTTCAAATCAAGGGGTATTTAATTCAGAGAACTTCTATCTCTGTATCGTAATATTGCTCTTGAAAGTGAATAGCATTTTCTATTTCTTCCTTTGTAAAGCTCATACCGATAGGTGCACCGACAAGCTTATCTTCGATGTCATTATGGCGGTGAGCAATAGCAATAATTTCACATTCGTATTCTTCAACGGGCTCATTAATACCTAAAAGATAAACGTCAAGTTCTTCACCGTCACCACCTAAAACATCGGGAATATAGCCATAGTTAATGGGATAGGTAAGAGAATACGTTTCTTTTCTATGAATGTAGCCTATAGGTCTGTCGATACCTATAACAACCCTTTTACCTAAATATGATTTCACTTGCTCTTTTCTTTCTTCAAACGTCATTTTAGCATCCCCCATAGTTTTATTAAAACAATTCAAACAATACCGTATCATGTTCTTTCATAAAAAGAGAAATCACGTCGGTACATTGTTCCTCATGGATTACACCTAAAAGTGCTTTCACCTTATATTTTTCAGGTAATTTTATTTCAACCTCACCCTCAGCAGAGGAATGAATTCCTATAAAGCCGTTGCCACAATAAACCACGTTATTTTTATCGTTATAACAGTGCACACCCTTTGAAACGAGAAACTCACGCAATTCATCGGTAGATATAAAAATTTTTTCACCCTCGGGGAAGAAATACGGTATATTCATTTTTTCACAAAGCTTCATAGCCCTTTTACCGCTATCAGAGGGGAAGGCTGCTGTAAAAATTGCAACCTTATATTTATCAATAACCTTTTGTGCATCCTCTGTCATACACAAATCAAAAGGTATACCCGTATTGCCCATTGCAACCCTTATGTTATTTACACTATTACAATAATCGCTACATCTCGGGTTATTAAAATATGCTTTCTCATCAATAAAAACAACTGTATCGGCAGATGGAAAATTATCTGCATCAGCTTTTTGTTTTTCAGCTATTCTTTTCATTTCGCTTAATTCAAGCATTATTTTTTCGTTGTGATACCAACCGCCCCACATATCAAACCACCATATACCCGATGACTTTGTAAGCTGATGTAAAAACGCTTTTCTTATAGCGCTTACGGAAAGCTCAAGTGTATCCGGTCCGCTCCAGACGGTTTTGTTACCGTTATTGTCTACAAGATTAAAATAGTTACCCGTAAACCAGCCAGGACGGGCTTCCTGCATTCTTCTTGTAAGTGAAGTTCTTATATCACATTCAACGAAATAAAGCTTATTATGAAGCTTAAGAGATTTTTCTGCTATCATATCGCCCCAATCAACGCCTAGATTTCTATTGCAGTCATAGCAACAAGGCGATGAAAAGAAATCAATATACGGTGAATCAATAATATGCCTTAACCCAGAAAGCCCAAGAAGAGCATCGTTCACAAAGGCGTTATAGCCGTAGAAAGCACCAACGACCTGCTCATTATTTATAAGGTTTTTTAACGTCTTGCAGAAATGCTCAACGGCAGATGCAGCGGTTTCACAACAAAATTCACCGTATCGGCTGACAGTTTCATTAAAGCCCGCCCTGAACAAATCATCCTTTGTGATTACGGGAACTTCGGTTACACCGTATTTTTCTTTCATCCATACACAGAATTGTTGAAACCCTTTTTCTGAAAATGAGCCTGCCATATCGTGATGCATCCATTCTTGAGTTGTGCCGCCGCAAACCTGATACCCCGCAACCCTATTGCTATAATCAGAGTAACGAATATGAGAAACGAGCTTTGCTAAAAGCTTTGCACCGTCATCAAGAAACTTTTTTGACCAAAGAGCCTCTCGCATTCCCGAAGCGGTTGAAACACACTCATCAGGATTATCAGTAATCCATTCACGAGGCATTGCAATATTAATTCTCGGAAAAATCAATGCATCGGGGCATTCGGCTAAAATTCCACCAACAACTCCGTCAAACTCTTTATAATCAGGCTCATTGTTTTCAAAAACACCCGTTCTGAAGGGCGAAAAGCCACTTACGTTATTTATGGGTAAATCGGTAAAAGAAACGTTTACAAAAAACATTTTGTAGCCCGCTTTTATAAAATCCGAAAACTCACCGCGTTCTTCAAAATAAGTTGTATATGCAAGAGGATAATGCGAATTTCCGTCTATAGAAACATACGGTCTTCCGTTTTTAAATTCAATAAAAGAATTCATAATATACCTCTTTTTAAATAATCATCTGCTTCTTCTCTTGCTTTAAAGATTATAACATCTTTATCTGCCTTATGTTTTTCGATCAAGTCATATATTTTCGGCAAAGTGGTTTTGGGAAATTCTTTTATAAAGCCCTCAAATTCGGGGTCTAATTCAGTTTCAAGACACGGTAAATCGTAGCGACCCTTGCCAATTCTTTCGGTTGCACCTTGTAAGCAAACCTCTGTAGGTAAATCGAAAAGAAAAACGGTGTCACATTCTTGTAATCGTATTTCAATTGTTCGGCTATAATTTCCGTCGATTATCCATTTATCTGTCAAGAAAATTTCTTTTATTCTTTCGTCGAATTCTTCTCTCGGGATATGAGTTTTATCGGGCTTATGCCATATTGCATCAAGGTAATATAATGGATATCCCGTCAATTTATTAAGTTTTTCCGCAAAGGTTGTTTTACCCGAACCGGGGCAACCGATTACAATTACCTTTTTCATAATTAACACCAAGAACCTTTATTTTTCAATACCTCTTCTTCTGATTTTACGTATAGTGATTTTCTAAAATGTTGACATTTTAAATTACTCTTCATAAACGATAGAATCAGAATCTGTAAGATAATACGCTTTGTATTCACTCATTTTACATAGATCGTCATAGTCATATTTGCGGATATACGTATAATGGCAAACAAGCACTCCGTCAAACAAACCCAATCCTTTAAAATCGGTCATTTCAACGTTATTGTCATCGTATTTTCTAACATGCTCAATATTTTTAGATGCGATATGAGCACCCGCACTACCGCCTATATAAACAACACCAGATTTTACATAATTGATTATATCTTTATCAAAGCCACATTTTCTGATTTTATCAAGTGTACCAAATGTATTACCGCCGCTTATATATAGAACGTCAATATCAAGATTTCTAAACTTATCGGGGTTATTATGGTCGAAAACGTAAACGTTTTCTTTGTTAAACCCAAACTCTTGCATACGCTCATAATACACACTGCTTGAAATAATTTCAGCAGTTGCTTTTTCATTAGGTATAAACAAAAGCTTACACTTATCTATAGGATAAGGTAAATTATCCATAATTACTTTCCGCGAATTTTCATTTCTGAAATCACAGGATGACAAAATCAACTTCATTTCATTGCCTCATATTATTTATAAACATTTCTCTGTATAAACTATAAGTTATATATTTCATACAAATTTCTTTATAACTTCTATAAATGCTTCACCGTAGCGTTTGTATTTTACTTCGCCTACGCCTGATACTTCTAAAAACTCGTCTTTTGTTGTAGGCCTTCTTCGGCTCATGTCAACAAGCGTTGCATCGCTGAAGACGACGAATGCGGGTACACTTGCTTTTTGAGCAAAACTCTTTCTCAAAAGCTTTAATGCGGATAAAAGCTTACTATCGACATCAGGAAGATTTTTGTTAGTGTTGTTTCGTTTTTGTTCTTTCGCCATCTTTACGAAAACAGTTTCCTCACCGTGAAGAACGCTATAGCTTTTTGGCAAGACCTTAAGTATTGAATATTGGTCAAGGGTGCTTTCCATATACCCCTGCCTTACTAAACCGTCGATAATATCGTAAACCTCTTGTTTAGTATAATCAGCCATAGTGCCGTAGGTGGATTGATCTTCAAGACCTGCCTCTGAAATCTTCTTTGTATATTTTCCTCGAAGCACGTCAGCTATCATTCTTTTGCCGTATCTTTGACCAGTTTTAATTACGCAAGACATTATTTTTTGAGCATCTACAGTCACGTCAACAGATTCAAAATTGGCGAGGCAATTTGCACATTTACCGCAATAGCTGCTACATTCATCACCGAAATATTTAAGTATAAAGCTACGAAGGCAGTCCCTTGTGGTACAATATTGAGTCATATATCTCAAACGCTCGTATTGACGTTCTTTAAGCTCTTCTTTTTCTGTTTCGGTAAGCTCTTCGTTTTCACTCGGGTTTTCAATAAAATATTTTATTGTTCTTATATCTTTAGGTCCATACAGCAATATGCAATCAGCATCACTACCGTCACGTCCTGCTCTACCCGCCTCCTGATAATAGCTTTCAATGTCACCCGGCATATTGTAATGAATTACAAATGAAACGTCTGATTTATCAATACCCATACCGAAAGCATTCGTTGCAACCATTATCTGCTTACGGTCATACACGAAGTCATCCTGATTTTGTCTTCTTTCAAAATCATCCAACCCCGCGTGATAGCGGGTAACGGAAAAGCCTTTGCAATTTAACAACGTGCAAACCTCTTCAACAGCTCTTCGGGTTGAACAATAAACAATGCCCGACCTATCTTTCCGTTCATCAAGCAGTGATAAAAGCATTACATCTTTATCCGCAGGCTCTACAACGGAAAAATACAAATTAGATCTGTCAAATCCCGTTGTAATTTCAACAGGCTCATTCAATTGA
Organism: Acutalibacteraceae bacterium; assembly: GCA_045648585.1. Lineage (GTDB taxonomy): Bacteria > Bacillota > Clostridia > Oscillospirales > Acutalibacteraceae > DTU089. The sequence continues at coordinate 1,656 of JAZROI010000068.1, read as the reverse complement.
AGAAGCTCTAATATATCTTTCTTTACCTCTGCTGTAGCGGTTGCAGTAAATGCACCTACAACAGGACGGGTATCGAACGCCTCAATAAACTCTGCAATTTTTAAATAGCCTGGTCTGAAATCGGGACCCCACTGAGAAACACAATGGGCTTCATCAATAGCAACTAAAGAAATTTTAGAATTATAACAAAACCTTTTAAACTCCCAAGTCTGTAAACGCTCGGGAGCAACGTAAATAATTTTATATCTGCCGTTGCGGGCATATTCTAAAGCCTTTGTAACCTGATAGGGCTCAAGAGATGAATTTATATATGCTGCAGGAATTCCCATTTGCTTCAATGCAGCAACCTGATCTTTCATTAGCGAAATCAAAGGAGATATAACGAGAGTTATACCCGAAAGCATTAATGCAGGCACTTGATAACAAACAGATTTTCCCGCACCCGTAGGCATAACAGCTAAAACGTCGCGACCTACAAAAAGACTGTCAACAATTTCTTCCTGACCGGTACGAAAAGAGCTGTGACCAAAATACCTCTTTAGTATTTCATATTTACTACTCATATATATCCTCCTTTCGACCTGATAATTATAGTTGAATATCACGTTAAATTCCACAAATGATAACCCAATAAATTTATATTATCATAAAAAAGAAACTTCTTCAACAAAAATGAAAACGTAGTTTTGCATTTTATTACCCACATTTGTAACGTTTTTGAACTTTGTCCGTATGATGTACAAGGTGGGGTTAACCTGCCAAAATCTTTCAAAGGGAGATTTAAAATGCAAAATACAATTCAATTTGATATGGCTGAAATTGTTTCGCGTCAAGCTAAAGCACTTTCGCGTCAGTCCGATATGGAATGCGACTGTCACAAGCATTGCGTGACAACAGCACTTCCCGACGACCCACAGGTAACTATGGCTTACGTGCCCTTTCAGCTTGATAAAACCTTATACACTCCTGAAACTGCACTTACAGAAGGTACGCTTTTCAAGGTATTGAACAAGCCTTTTATGGGAAGGAGCAAATGCAATGAATGAACAACAGCACTTGCTCAGAAAAGTTTCAACTGCACAATTCGCCGCTTGGGAATTGCACTTGTATCTCGATACCCATCCGTGCGATACGCAGGCAAAAGAAATGTTCAGGAAATATACCGATGAAGCAAAGATGCTTAAAAGAGAATACGAGCATAAATACGGCCCTCTTATGGTGTCCGCTTCAAACGAAGCTGATTGGCTTAAGAGCCCTTGGCCATGGGAAAACGAAAGGAGCTGTGATTAAGATATGTTCAGCTACGAAAAGAAGCTTCAATATCCGGTAAACATCAAAAACCCCAACCCTAAGCTCGCTCAGATTATCATCACTCAATACGGCGGCCCTGACGGCGAGTTAGGTGCATCTCTACGTTATCTTTCCCAACGCTTCGCAATGCCCTATTCAGAACTCAAGGGACTTCTTACTGATGTAGGTAGGTCGTGTACACAAGGGTCAAAAACTTCATTTTCACTCTGATTTTTGGCTTTTTTTGCCGATTCTATGGCAAATTTCCATTTTTCAGGTATCAATTTCAATTTCACTTCAACTATTTTGTTGTTGTGAATAACCATTTCTTCAAGAATTGCTTTTATAAATTCATCGGATATTTCA
>JAZROI010000067.1:0-7671 GCA_045648585.1 Acutalibacteraceae bacterium | reverse complement strand
GTTTTAAACTTTTTAACAAATTCGGGAGAATCGCACCAAGGGTTAAGGCGCACCTCACCCTTTATTCCGTGAGTGCTGACAATCTGCCCGATTTCAAGAAAATCTTTAATCATATACACTCCAAAAAACAAAAGACGAGTTGATTTTAGATGCAGAAGGCGGAATTTCGCACCGAAGGCGTATGAGATACGCCGAGAGTGAGAAAAACGCCTTATGCGCTAAAAGCAACCGTCTTTTAATCAGTCGATATCGACCTGTACCTTAACATCTTTGCGGATAGCTGCGGCACGCATAACTGTACGGATTGCTTTCGCAATTCTACCCTGCTTGCCGATAACTCTACCCATATCGTCGGGTCCGACGTGAAGATGATAAACAACTACACCCTCTTCGTTGGGCTCGTCAACAGTGACCTCGACTGCGTCGGGGGCATCTACAAGGCCCTTTGCGACTGTTTCGAGTAATTCTTTCATCTTGGTCACCTAATTACTTAATGATGTTTTCTTTTTTAAGAAGGTCACGAACTGTATCTGTGGGCTGAGCACCGTTCTGAATCCATTTTGTAACCTTTTCTGCATCGATTTTGATTTCTGCAGGATTGCTGATGGGGTTATAGTAACCAACTTCTTCGATGAAGCGGCCGTCACGAGGATAACGTGAATCAGCTACAACTACACGATAGAAAGGTGCTTTCTTTGCGCCCATACGGCGAAGACGAATTTTTACTGCCATTTTAATTACCTCCGAAAAGTAAAATAATAATAAACTGATTTATATTAAACACGTTGTGTTTAAAACTGAATTAATGACGTACTTCGTAATGAAGTTACGCTATGCGTAAATGATGTTTCACTTCGTGCAAATACCAATTATAAGTGATGCTTACATTGGAAGTCCACCCATGCCGCCGGGCATTCCACCGGGCATTCCGCCACCCATACCCATACGCTGCATGCGCTTCATCATCTTTTTAGAACCCTTGCCATTAAGCTGTTTATAAAGCTTTTGCATTGAACGATACTGATTAAGAAGACGGTTAACGTCCTCAACCTGCATACCGCAACCGGCTGCGATTCTACGTTTACGGGAAGGATTGATTATATCGGGATTTTCACGTTCTTTCATAGTCATTGAACGGATAATTGCCATTGTATAGTCAATCTGCTTATCGTCAACGTCGGTATCTTTAACCTTTTTATTAAGACCGGGAATCATTGAAATAATATCCTTCATCGGCCCCATTTTTTTCATTTCCTCAAACTGCATAAGCATATCGTTAAGGTCAAGCTTATTTGCTTTGAGCTTTCTTTCAAGCTCTTCTGCTTTCTTTTCGTCTAAAGCTGTTTCAGCTTTTTCAATAAGAGAAAGCACGTCACCCATACCGAGAATACGGCTTGCCATTCTATCAGGATGGAAAACGTCTAAATCGGCAAGCTTTTCACCGATACCGATAAACTTAATAGGCTTACCTGTAACTGCTCTTGCGGAAAGAGCCGCACCGCCTCTTGTATCACCATCAAGCTTTGTAAGAACAAGACCGTCAATACCGAGTGCCTCATTAAATGAAGAAGCGACTGTAACGGCGTCCTGACCGAGCATTGAGTCGATAACAAGTAAGATTTCGTGGGGCTTAACGGTTGATTTAATATCCTTAAGCTCCTGCATAAGCTGTTCGTCGATATGAAGACGACCTGCAGTATCAAGAAATACGTAATCGTAGCCGTTATCCTTTGCAAGCTTAATTGCTTCAGTAGCAATTTTAACAGGATTTTCAGTGCCCATTTCAAAAACGGGAACACCTATCTGCTCACCTACTACCTGCAATTGTTTAATAGCAGCGGGACGGTAGATGTCACAAGCAACGAGCAAGGGTCTGTGACCTTGTTCCTTGAGCCTTAAAGCGATTTTAGCACTATGGGTTGTTTTACCGGAACCCTGAAGACCGCACATCATAACAACCGTTGGCGGATGAGATGCAGAAGCAAGCCTTGCCTGAGTACCACCCATAAGGGCTGTAAGCTCTTCGTTTACTATTTTAATAACCATCTGAGCGGGTGTAAGGCTTTCCATAACCTTTGCACCAATTGCTCTTTCGGTAACGTTGTTTGTAAAGTCTTTTGCAACCTTGTAGTTAACGTCTGCTTCAAGAAGAGCAAGTCGCACCTCTCGCATAGCATCGCGAACATCAGCCTCTGTAAGACTACCTTTACTTTTAAGCTTTTTAAACGCATTATCAAGCCTATCGGAAAGACCTTCAAAAGCCACGGTACAACCTCCTTTTATTCATCAAGAGAATCTATTGCCGACCTGATACTGACAACAGCATCATTAACCTCTCTTGATAACGAAATATTCATATTGTAATTGTTTATGGTGTCTGTGCTCTCTTTAATAATTTCAAGAGCCTCTTTGACTTTGCGGGTACGCTCTGCAAAGCCCAACTTTTTCTCCATATCGTAAAGCTGACTTTCTGCCCTTTTCACTGCATCACGGACACCTTGTCTTGTAATGCCTTCGTTTTGGGCAATTTCAGAAAGGGAAAGGTCATCACTATAGTAATACTCAATGAATTTACGTTGATTTTCGGTAAGCATTTCGCCATAAAAATCTGCAAGTAAAACAACATCAAGGTCTTTTGCCATAACGATTCTCCTTTCAAAGCTCTGTAAAGATATTTCACTTTACAGGTGAGCATTATAACAGAGTAATCCCCTTTTGTCAATAGCTAAAAGAAATTTAATTTCCTATATGCTCAAGAATGAATCCATCAATATAATTCCAATACTTTTCGGCATCCTTTGAAACGAGCTTTGCATGCTCCGCCTCGTTTATTACCTCTTGCTCTCTGCCTTTGACTTCACATTCCATATATAAATCGTTATTATCGTTTATCGGCACGATTAAATCGTTTTCACCGTGCATAAAAAGAATAGGCTTTTCTATATCCTTTGCAACGGAATACGGACCTACTTCTTTTAAATCTACGTCATATTTTATATCACAATATAGAGATGCTATATTTCTTACCGGGAATGGTGATTTTTCATATGCCACTTCAAGATAAGGCTCATATAAATCCCACAAGCTTTTATAACAGCTATCGGCAATTATACATTTTACGTTTTCTGGAAGCTTTTCCCCTGCCACCTCACAAACGGTGGTACCGCCCGTTGAAACGCCGAAAAGAATTATTTTAGGATTCTTATTGCTTTCTGTTACGTAGTCTATCCAGAATAATACGTTTCCAACATCTGCTGTTGATAAGAAAAGTGATTCTTCATTATTTCCTTTTGCGGTAGTCAATTCGGGGATTAGAAGATTAAATCCTAAATCATAAAAATGCTTTGCATATTCCCCCATTGAATATGGTGTTGCACCGTAGGCATGGCACAGTATCACGTAGCTTTCGGATACATTTTCGTTTTTTATACTAAGGGCGGAAAAGGATTTATTTTTATGATCAAGAGAAAGCATTTTGCCATGGCTTTCTAAAAACGTATCCTTTTCACTTGAGCTTTTTGCAAACTCCTCACCGTAAACGGTTTCAATAAATTTTTGAGATCCTTTTTTTGAAAAAACAGATTCGGTAACGTAAACCGCAAATATGCTTTGAGCAATCAAAGTGATTAAAGCAACCGCAATTATGAAAAGAATAACTCTTTTCTTTGTTATTATAGGTTTCGGAAATTCACGAGGATACAAAGCAACTGTCGGCCCGTCTTCGCCGTCAATTTTAACCGTTTTATATTTTACAAAGGTTTTTGTTTTTTCTAACATTTTTGCACCCCGTTTCTAAAACTCTGAGGTTAATAATACCATATAAATGTATAGCAAATCAACAAATTCAATTAACACTAAAATAAAATCGTAATTTTTCACAAAACAGTTTGACTATTATGTATTAAAGTTATATAATACCCATTAAATAATTTTTGGAGATGAAATACGTGGGAATTGTTGAAATCCTGCTTCTTGCGGTAAGTCTTTCTATGGACGCTTTTGCAGTAGCCCTTTGCAAAGGTCTTGCTCTTAAAAAAATCAATTTAAAAAGTTGTATGATTGTAGGCTTGTGGTTTGGCTCTTTTCAGGGGCTTATGCCGTTAATCGGCTACATTTTAGGAAGCACCTTTGCCGACAAAATAACGTCAATCGACCATTGGATTGCTTTTATTCTTTTAGCAATAATCGGTGGTAATATGATTAAAGAATCCTTCGACAAATGCGATGAATGTAAGGATTCTTCCCTCGGCTTCAAAACAATGCTTGTTATGGCTATTGCTACGAGCATAGATGCTTTAGCAGTAGGTGTAAGCTTTGCATTTACAGATTTTAACCCCGATTGGTTTGTTTACATAGCGTTTATTATGATAGCAGTAATTACTTGTATTCTTTCTGCTATCGGCGTGAAGCTCGGAAACATTTTCGGTACAAAATACAAATCAAAAGCCGAATTTGCAGGCGGATTGATTTTAATTCTTTTAGGACTTAAGATCTTGCTTGAGGGGTTAGGGATACTCGGCTAAGCTCGCTACGTTCGCTAATGAATAATAAATAATGAAAATTGAATAATGAATAATTGAATGGTCTGCGACGCAATTGTAAGCTTCGCAGACCTGTTGTTTTTATAGAAATTAAGTTATAGCGATAGCTTTACATCCCTGTGCGAAGCATAGGGAGGGGAACCATTGCCGTTGGCAATGGTGGAGGGTAGTTCACTATCGTCTTAGGTTTATCTTCAATAATACTAATGCTGTATATGTAAAATGATAATAATGTTTTATCCACATAAACCTTATGAGCAAGAGAACTACCCACCACCACGACTACGCCTTGCTCCGTCGCGGTCCCCCTCCCTATTTGTTTCACAAACAGGGAGGCAAGGCTTCGCAAACATTCAATTTATTACGCCTTGCGAAGCCATCTGGCATCTGGTAACTGACATCTGGTGACTGGTGACTATAAAAAGAAATGGTCAACCCGAGATTGGATTGACCGTTTCTTTTTATTTACTTTAATTATTTAAAATACTTAACGGCTGCTTTGAACATCTGGATATCGTAGTTACCTGAAACGTTCTTGTAAAGACCGTCGCCGATACGCTCGCTGTGACCCATTTTACCGAATACTCTGCCGTCGGGTGAGGTGATACCTTCAACTGCGAACATTGAGTCGTTGGGGTTAAAGTGAACGTCAACGGTTGCGTTACCGTTAAGGTCAACGTACTGTGTAGCAATCTGACCGTTTTCAGCAAGCTTTCTGATAAGCTCTTCGCTTGCAAGGAAACGACCCTCACCGTGAGAAATCGGAACGTTGTAGATATCGCCAACCTCTGTAAGAGCAAGCCAAGGTGACTTGTTAGAAGCGATTCTTGTTCTTACGATTCTTGACTGGTGACGTGCGATTGTGTTGTAAGTAAGAGTAGGACAGTTTTCGTCTGTATCAATAATCTTACCGTAAGGAACAAGGCCTAATTTAATAAGAGCCTGGAAGCCGTTACAAATACCGCACATAAGACCATCACGGTTTTCAAGAAGGTCTGTAACACCATCTTTAACGTTTGCATTTCTGAAGAATGCAGTAATAAATTTAGCTGAACCGTCGGGCTCGTCACCGCCTGAGAAGCCACCGGGAATGAAAATCATCTGAGCATCTTTAAGCTTTGAAGAAAACTCTTCAACGCTTGCTGTAATATCAGCTGATGAACGGTTTTTGATAACGATGATTTCGGGCTCTGCACCTGCATCACGAACAGCCTTTGCACTGTCAAATTCGCAGTTTGTACCGGGGAATGCAGGAATAAGAACTTTGGGCTTTGCAACCTTAATTGCAGGAGCCTTACGTTCTGTTGCGGTAAATGAGAAATTCTCAACGGGAGTAGCTGTATCAGGAATGTTACAGCTATAAACGCTTTCAAGCTTATCTTCGTAAATACCGAGGATTTCTGTGAAATCAACTGATTCACCTGCAAGAGTAAACTCTGCTTTTTCTGTAACAGTACCGATAAGCTGAGCATCAATCTCCTCTGTTGCTTCAACGATAAATGATGCATAGTTGTATTTGAAAATATCTTCAACTGTTAACTCACTGTTGAATTCAAAGCCGAAGCTGTTACCGAAAGCCATTTTCATAATTGCTTCTGCGATACCGCCCATACCGGGTGTATAGCAAGAAACTGCTTTGCCCTCACGGAGAAGTGAGCAAACCTTATCAAACACTTTAAGAAGTGACTCTGTTTCGGGAAGACCGTCTTTGTCAAAGTCGGGAGTAATAAGGTAAACCTTGTTACCCGCTTTCTTGAATTCGGGTGAAACGATATCTTTAACCTTTTCGGTTGTAACTGCGAAGGAAACGAGTGTGGGAGGTACGTCCAAATCCTCGAAAGTACCGCTCATTGAGTCTTTACCACCGATTGAACCGATACCGAGATTCTTCTGTGCTTTAAATGCACCGAGAAGAGCTGCGAGAGGTTTGCCCCAACGCTTGCTATCTTTACCTACACGCTCAAAATATTCCTGGAAGGTAAGGTAAACGTCCTCAAATTTTGCACCTGTAGCAATAAGCTTACAAACTGATTCAACAACTGCAAGATATGCACCGTGGTAGGGGCTCTTTTCTGTAATAAAGGGATTGTAGCCCCAAGACATAAGAGAGCAATCGTCTGTATGCTTCTTTTCAACTGAAATCTTCTGTACCATCGCCTGAATGGGTGTAAGCTGATACTTACCGCCGAAGGGCATAAGAACTGTGCCTGCACCGATAGTTGAGTCAAAACGCTCTGAAAGACCACGCTTTGAGCAGATATTAAGGTCGTCTGCCATAGCCTTCATATTATCTGTGAAAGTACCTTTGATTTCTTTATCGTAGCTTTCAGGCTTTGCAGCTGCAACGTCAACGTGCTTATCAGCACCGTTTGAGTTAAGGAAATCACGGCTGATATCGCAAATAACCTTGCCGTTCCAATGCATAACAAGTCTTGCTTCTTCAGTTACCTTTGCAACGGGACAAGCCTGAAGATTTTCAGTAGCTGCAAGCTGAAGGAATTTTTCAACGTTTTCCTTTTCAATAACAACTGCCATTCTTTCCTGAGATTCGGAAATAGCAAGCTCAGTACCGTCAAGACCTTCATATTTCTTAGGAACTGCATTAAGGTCAATTTCAAGACCGTCTGCAAGCTCACCGATAGCAACAGAAACACCGCCGGCACCGAAGTCGTTACAACGTTTAATCATTCTTGTTGCTTCTTTATTTCTGAAAAGTCTCTGAAGCTTTCTTTCTTCGGGAGCATTACCCTTCTGAACCTCTGCACCGCAGGTTTCAAGAGAATCAGCAGTATGAGATTTTGAAGAGCCTGTTGCACCACCGCAACCGTCACGGCCCGTGCTACCGCCGAGAAGAATAACAATATCACCGGGATCAGGACGCTCACGGCGAACGTTTTCCTGAGGAGCAGCTGCAACAACTGCACCAATTTCCATACGCTTTGCAGCATAACCGGGATGGTAAATTTCATCAACTATACCTGTTGCAAGACCAATCTGGTTACCGTATGAAGAGTAACCTGCTGCTGCAGTAGTAACGATAGTTCTCTGGGGAAGCTTACCCTTAATTGTTTCACTAACGGGCTTTAAGGGGTCAGCCGCACCTGTAACACGCATAGCACCGTAAACGTAT
>JAZROI010000066.1:0-8637 GCA_045648585.1 Acutalibacteraceae bacterium | reverse complement strand
TTTTCATTTTCAACTCCTTGGCTCACAGAACGACATGGCTACGATCCGACTTGTAGAGAGCTTTTTTTCTGTAAACTACGGTAGAAGCAATAACGAAAACACCAATCAGATGGATGTTAGGTAACAATTCCATAATAGCCTTTGATGCATACATCAAAGCACCTAACATTCCAAAAATGGCAATCTCTTTTACATTGGGCTTCATTTTTCTTGCTTGAATGAATACGAAGAGCCTTCAACAATGTCAGTCATGTCAACACCGGTCATTGCATATTCACCGTCTACGTAAAATGCCCAATATGTCCCGTCAACGTCATAATCGGCGGTAATACCGTTAACCTTTTTAACGTATAAGCCGTATTGCCCGTCTTCACCCTCAATGAGCTTAACGTCAAGAAGTGCTTCACCAACGGTGGTTTTGTCGGTGAAAACTTTAAACTCTGTACTATTACCGTCAATATCGGTTACAGTAAAGTCAAAGCTTTTTTCACCTTCGCCTACGGTGGTTACCTCTGAAGTCTTCGGTGCTTCCGTAGTTGCGTTTGTGGTAGTGTTACTACCTGTGTCTTTGTTGTCGTTACAACCTGCTGTAAAAAGTGCAATAGCCGCAATAAGCACAATACAAAGGACTAACGACAACGTCTTTTTAAAACGTGTCATTTTCATAATTGTATTTCTCCTTTTGTTTTTTATTTCCTCTTAATAAAACCGGCACTCGCAGTCAAGATAAAATCTTTTAAAGAGGGGCTGATATCGGATATTTCGACTTGGTGCATCACTTACCGTCTTCTCAGGTTTCCCCAATGACTTGTCACCGATTGCGGCATCGGTCAGGTAAGCAACGTAAGAGCATCTTACGGCGGCGGGCCCGTACAGGATTTTCACCTGTTTCCCCGAATATCGCAGTTATTATACTACGTGGGTCTAAATAAATCAACTCTTGTAAGATGTTATTTTTCTTGACAAACATACTACTTTAGAATAAAATAAAATTGGTATATAATGGCGAGGTTTGTAACTATGAAACTATTAATTATAAAGGTGTTTGTGTGTTTTATAAGAGTTCTTTATGCACCTATGAAATTAAGAAAAACTAAAAATAAAATAGTTTGGCTTTCCCGTCAGTCAGATGAAAAATCTGAAGATATAAAAAGTCTGTCAGATAAGATAAAAAAGCTTTCACCTGAAACAAATCAAATTTTCAGATTAAAGAAGCTGAAGGATGAAAGCGGCTTATCTTTATCATACGTTTTTTCGATTTTTGTTGATATGTGGGAGCTTTCCAATGCGAGCATAGCTGTTGCGGATACATATTCAATTCCGCTCTCTTGCCTTAACCATAAAAAAGAGTTAAAAAAATTTCAGATATGGCATGCTTTAGGTGCGGTTAAAAAGTTTAGTCTACAGTCAGTAGGAAAAGCGCAAGGGAGAGATGAAGAAGTTTCCCGTGCTATGTGTATGCATAAAAATTATGACGTTGTAATCGCACCATCTGAAGCTACAGCAAAATTTTACTGCGAAGCCTTCGGTTGCACTGAAGATAAAATAAGGATAGCCTCCTTACCACGTGTTGACGAAATATTAAACGGTGATTGCCGTAAAACTGAATTTATAAAGAGTAATCCCGATTTTAAGGATAAGAAAATTATATTGTATACTCCTACGTTCAGAACAAATGATGACGCATATACAGAAAAGCTTTTTGAAGCATTTTGTGAAACAGACGGTATAAAGCTTGTTGTTAAAGCCCACCCGTTAAGTAAGCTATCACAAAATCCCAAGTATCAGATTAACGGTGGTTTTTCAACCTATGACCTTATGAAAATTGCCGACGGAATAATAACAGATTATTCTGCTTGTGCTTTTGAGGGCTCGCTTCTTAATAAGCCTATGTGGTTTTACGTGCCTGATTACGAAACGTATAAAGCGGAGCAAGGCTTAAATGTAGACGTTTTAAACGAGCTTCCCTCGATTTCCTTTAGTGATGAAAAAATGCTTGTAAAAGATATTTCTTCAAATAATTACGATTTGTCTTTAATCGAGCGTTTTTCAAATAAATACGTAAAAAACAAAAAAGCGGATAACACAGAAATGCTTGCCCGCATAATTCTTGAATAAAAGAGGTTTTTTAAATGAAAAGAATTTTAACCTACGGTACTTTTGATTTGTTGCATTACGGTCATATAAGAATTCTCAAAAGAGCCAAAGAATTAGGTGACTATCTCGTAGTTGCTCTTTCAACTGACGAGTTCAATGCAATCAAAGGTAAAACAGCTTATCACAATTATGAAACACGTAAAAAGATGCTCGAAGCAATAAGATACGTTGACCTTGTTATTCCTGAAAATAATTGGGAGCAAAAGGTGCAGGATATCAAAGACTATAAAATCGACGTAGTTGTTATGGGCTCTGATTGGGCTGATAGCGACAAGTTTGACTATCTTAAAGAATATTGCGAAGTTGTTTTCCTTGAGCGTACCCCCGGTGTTTCTACAACTCAGATTAAAAACGATTTACAGCTTCAAGAGGCTGTAAGCGGTGTTGATCAGGTGCCCCAAACCTGATTGAATTAAAGTAAAAAAATATACCTTTTTTGAAAGGAACGTTAAGCGGTGTTTAAAAGATATTTAAACAAATTTAAAAAAGTTAAAGGCAATATTGAGCCTAGTTACATAAAATACTGTCAGCTTCCTATAGACGAAAAGCTTGTTCTCGTTGAGGGTGGTCAGGGCTCAAATATTAACGGTAATATGTTTGCAATGCTTAAAGAATTGCAAACAAATCCCCGTTGGAAAGAATATAAAACAGTTTTCGTTGTAACTGAAAATACTTTAGAAAAAGCCGAGGCTCGTATGAAATTTTACGGCTTTAATAACGTTATTTTGTCTTGCCGTAACTCAAAGTCGTACTGCAAATATCTTGCTACGGCAAAATATATAATGACTGATAATACATTTCCGCCTTACTTTAATAAACGTGATGAACAGGTGTTTCTCAACACCTGGCACGGTACACCGCTTAAAACCTTAGGTAAATCAAATAAATCAAGCCTTAGCTCTCTTGCTAATGTTCAAAAGAACTATCTTATGAGCGACTATGCTCTTTTCCCAAATGAATTTACAAGAGAAGTTTTTATGAAGGATTACGACCTTCGTAATATTTTTACAGGCAAAAGCCTTATTGCAAACTACCCGAGAAACTATATTTTTTATGATGCACAAGCAGGGGAAGAGATGAAAAAAACTCTCGGTTACGAGGGTAAAAAAGTATTTGCATATATGCCTACGTGGCGAGATGCATCTACTAAAAAGCAAAAGGAAGAGCAGCTTTTAAAAACAGAAGAGATTTTAAGAGAATTTGATGAAAAGCTTGACGATTCATCTGTTCTTCTTGTAAATCTTCACTTCCTTCTTGCTTCCGAAATAAATTGTGACGATTTCAAGCACGTTCATTATTTTTCAAATGATTACGATACATACGAAATTCTCAATGCTTGTGACGGTCTTATAACCGACTATTCAAGTGTTTTCTTCGACTATGCCGTAACGGGCAAAAAGGTAGTTCTTTTCGCTTACGATAAAGAGGATTATCTTAGCTCAAGAGGTCTTTATATGCCTTTTGAAAGCCTGCCGTTTCCCATTGTTGAAACTGTTGACGGCGTAATTGATGAAATGAATAAGGAAACAGAGGTGCCTGAAGAATTTCTCAATGAATTCTGCCCTAACGGCTGGAAGGATAGCTGTGAAAGACTTTTCGAGATGATGGTAACGGGTGAAACCTCATCCTATAAGCTTGAAACTACCGCGGGTGCAGGGGAAAATATCTGCCTTATTTACGGCGGAGCTCTTCCTTCTGTGCATTTTGAGGGAATTAGAAAAACTGTAAAAGAAAATCCCGAATATAAATATGTTGTGGCTTATAGAAAAAATCTGTCACAAAAGAAAAAAGATATGATTTCAGAAATTGATGAAAATATTTCTGTTTTCGGTCTTCTTAATGCTTTTCAGTTTTCAATTATTGAGCTTATAACCTTTATTGTTTACCGTCTTTTAGGGTTGACAAAACCTAATGCAACCTTAAACAGAATGTATAAAAGAGAAGCCAGAAGAAACTTTTATGGATTTAATCCCGTTAAAATAATTGATTTTTCATCTGCTAACAACGTTATTGCAGGTATGCTTTCCGTTTTATCAGGTGAAAAATATTTCGTTAAGCACGGTGACTTTTATAAAGTCAGAAAAAGAGCTGGGAAAAATATAGCCTATACCCAAAAGCTTGAGGAGAAAAAAGGCTTTTCTCAAATAGACCTTAGTGAATACGAAAACAAGTTTTATGCCGAAAACAATGAAGACGGTATCGCTCATTCAAGCCTTCGTAAAAGCTCACGAATGAAAAATATTTTGCCTTTATACGTAAGCTCAAAAGGCAAAATGAAATGCATCAGCTTGTTTTCTTTAACAACGCCTATAAAAACCCGTCTTTGCGATACTACAATTACCGTTGCTGATTTAGAATATAAGCCGAAATACTTTGCTTTAACAAAGAAAATGTCTAATAAGCATTTCGGTATTTATTGGTTTACAGTGCCTATGGAGGACGTTTTAAATCTTCCTGCAACAAATATGGTAGCGCTCAATTATAAAGATGATTACGGCTTCCTTGTTCAATGTCACATCGTATACCTTTCACCGCTCAAAAATACTTTTGTCGGCTTGAGGGGGCAGATGTGTATCGACAAAGAGACAAGTACCGTTGCAATTTTCAGACAGTCAACTAAAAACAGGCTTAATGTTTACGTTCGTTCAGTAAACGTAACTGATAAAATTAAAGAACGAATGAAACAGTACTTGGCTTATTTCGTTTCTTTAGTATGGGTTTCAAATAAAGCAAAAAAGATAGTTCTTCTTTATGAGAAAAACTCATCAAAATATGAGGAAAGTGCAAGTGTGCTTTTCGAAGAGCTTATTGATAGCGGCTATAAAAACGCGTACTTTATCGTAACCCGTGACTACGACTTCTTTGACAGAATTCCCGAGAAATATTTAAGCAATATTATTTATAAATATTCATTTAAGCATTATCTTTATTTCTTCAAAAGCCGTACTTTTATCGGTACCGAGGCAATTGCTCACGCAATAGACTTAAAAACCTTTAACATTTTACCTCTTAAAAAGATAGTGAGCAAAAACCTTAACTACGTCTTTTTACAGCACGGCGTTATGTATATGGTTTCTCTCAATTCAGAATCAAGAGGAATGTTTAAACGTAAAAGCTTAAAGGGTAAATATAGAGTTGTTGTATCTTCTCAGGCGGAATCTGACCATTTCACAACATTAGGAAGACATTACGAAGAAGATATCTATATTACAGGTCTTCCTAAATTTGACCGTAATACTCATAATGAAAATGCCGATAAAATCGTTATTATGCCCACTTGGAGACCTTGGGAGATTAATGAAGCCCGTGCCGAATTTACGGAAACGCCCTATTTCAAAATGCTTATGAGAATATATGACAGCGTTCCCGAAAATTTGAAGGAAAAGGTTATTATTCTTCCTCATCCGCTTATTGTTAACGAGTTAAGCAAGCTTTCCGATAAGGTTACTGATAAAATAGTTGTTGATGCAAGATATGACGATATTCTTAAGGAAACCGCTGTGCTTATTACCGACTATTCATCAATTGCTTACGATGCTTTCTATCGCGGTGCAAGAGTAGTTTTCTATTGGGAAGAAAAGGATTACTGTATGCTACAGTACGGTCCATCAACAAGGTTGATGCTTGACGAAGAAAACGTTTACGGCGATTTCGCCTATTCAACCGACGGCTTATCGGAAATAATTGAGCGTAACTATAATAACCCTCAAACCGAGGAGCAAAAAGAAAAATATGCTCACCTTGTTAATTTCCACGATGGCAAAAATACTCAAAGACTCATTGAGTTTTTAAAGCGTGACGAAATTATTTAAAATCTAATAATACTACTAAAAGAGAATTCGTTTTTACGAGTTCTCTTTATTTTTTTATTCGTTAAAATTCGTGCTTTTTCTCTCTTTAAGGGTTGTACAATATTTAAAAACAATAGGAGGAATATTATGTCTGTAACAATAAAACAAAAAAATAATATTATGACCGCGCAGATAAAAGGTGAAATAGACCACCACACCGTACCCGCAATAAGAGATGCTATTGACGATGCGTTTGTGTGTGCCGAAAACATCACCGAGTTAGTTATTGATTTTTCAGAGGTAACCTTTATGGATAGCTCTGGTATCGGTCTTGTTATGGGTCGATATAAACTGGCTTCTGCAAACAGCAAAGCTCTTCGGGTTGTAAATCTTTCCGAAAGAGATTACAAAATAATGAAAATGTCAGGAATAGAAAAATTAGCAAAAGTAAGTAAAAAAGGAGAATTAAAATGAGAAAAATAAATCAGTTAAAAATGATATTTGACAGCCGTTCAATAAACGAAAGCTTTTCGAGAATGGCGGTTGCAAGCTTTTGCAGTCAGCTTGATATGACCGTAGATGAGCTTGGCGACATTAAAACCGTTGTAAGTGAGGCGGTAACAAACTGTATCGTTCACGCTTACAGAAATGAAATAGGCAATATTTACATAACCTGCACCGTTTTTGAAAACGGCGTGATAAGAATAACGATTCGTGATAAAGGGTGCGGAATTGAAGACGTAAAGCAAGCAATGGAGCCTCTTTATACGAGCCTTGGCGGTGACCGTTCAGGCCTTGGGTTTTCAGTTATGGAAAGCTTTTCGGACAAGCTAAAGGTTCGTTCCAAAGTAGGTGCAGGCACAACCGTAACCATTGAAAAAAAGATTATGGGTAAAGTAAAATGACTCTTCGTGAAAAAAGAATTCAGGAAAATTTAGGTTTAGTCCATTCGTGCGCAAATAAATTTAAGGGCAGAGGGGTAGAGTATGACGATTTGTTTCAGGCGGGCTGTGTAGGTCTTATAAAAGCGGTAGATGGCTTTGACGAGAGCCTCGGTTACGTCTTTTCAACCTATGCCGTGCCTGCAATACTCGGTGAAATTAAAAGAATTTTCCGTGACGGCGGTGCGGTGAAAATAAGCAGACTAATAAAAGAAAAATCACGGTGGGTATGGAATGAAAAAGAAAAGCTTGCAAATGAAATCGGCAGAGAGCCAACGGTAAAGGAAATCGCTGAACATCTTAATTTAGATATCTGTGAAGCAAGCGAGCTTCTTTTAGCCTTTCAGCCTACGGTATCCCTTACCTCAATTTGTGATGACAGTAATGAAAAACAGTTTGATATCCCCGTTGAAAGTAAAGAGGTGGAGATAACCGAAAAAATGTCACTTGCCACTTGCCTCAGAGAGCTTGACGAAAAAGACCGAACACTTATAGAATTCAGATATTTCAGGTCAAAAACTCAAACGGAAGTAGCAAATATAATGGGGATGTCACAGGTGCAGGTATCAAGAAGAGAAAAGAAAATATTAAAAGGAATAAGAGAAAAAATGAGGGTTTAGCCTAAGGTAACAAAAAAATTGAAAAACTGTTTCTAAAGAATGGTGAAAATGATACCTCAAAAAATAGCAAATACTCTTGAAAAAAGAGGGGATTTGTTATAAAATGTATTCGGTAAAAAATTAACAATACAAAAGGAGTATTTAAAAATGGGTCTTTTAAACAAGAAAACAGTTGATGATATCAACGCAAAAGGCAAAAAAGTTCTCGTACGTTGCGACTTTAACGTTCCGCTTAAAGACGGCGTAATTACAGATGAAAATCGTATTACAGCTGCTCTTCCCACAATCCAGAAGCTTCTTGATGACGGTGCTCAGGTTATCCTTTGCTCTCACCTTGGTAAAGTTAAAAACGGCCCCAATGAAAAAGAGAGCCTTGCTCCCGTAGCAAAAAGACTTTCTGAACTTCTTAATAAAGAAGTTGTTTTCGCAGCTGATGACGTTGTTGTTGGTGAAAACGCTAAAAAAGCAGTTGCTGAAATGAAAGATGGCGACGTTGTTCTTCTTCAGAATACTCGTTTCCGTCCCGAAGAAACAAAGAATGGCGAAGCATTCTCAAAAGAACTTGCTTCTCTTTGCGATATCTATGTTAACGATGCTTTCGGTGCAGCTCACAGAGCTCACTGTTCAACAGTAGGTGTTGCTTCATTCGTTGAAGAAGCAGCAGTTGGTTACCTTATGGGTAAAGAGCTTAAATACCTCGGTAACGCTGTTGAAGATCCTCAGAGACCCTTCGTTACCATCCTCGGTGGCGCAAAGGTTGCTGACAAGCTCAACGTTATCGAAAACCTTCTTAACAAAGCTGATACTCTTATCATCGGCGGCGGTATGGCTTACACATTCCTTGCAGCAAAAGGTTACAGCGTAGGTACATCTCTTCTTGACGAAACCAAGATTGACTACTGCAAAGATATGCTCGCTAAGGCAGAAGAAAAAGGTGTTCAGATTCTTCTTCCCGTTGACGTTACAATTACTAAAGAATTCCCCAATCCCATCGATGCTGAAATCGAAGTTCAGGTTTGCGATGCAGACAAGATTCCTGCTGATATGATGAGCCTTGACATCGGTCCCAAGACTGCAGCTCTTTATGCTGAAGCAGTTAAATCAGCTAAAACAGTTGTTTGGAACGGA
>JAZROI010000065.1:0-13206 GCA_045648585.1 Acutalibacteraceae bacterium | reverse complement strand
CCTCCCTGTGCGAAGCATAGGGAGGGGGACCATTGCCAACGGCAATGGTGGAGGGTAGTTCACTATCGTCTTAGGTTTATTTTCAATGATGCTAATGTTGCATTTGAAAAATGATAATTATAATCTTTTTTCACATAAACCTAACGAGCAAGAGAACTACCCACCGCCGTTCCGATAAGACAAATAAATAAAGGATAGTATATTCGCACGAAATATACTATCCTTTAACTTTTAATATATTGAAGAAGTGGTGTTCTTCTATCCGATTGAAGAAAAGCGGCAAGAGAACTACCCACCACCAACGCCTGATGGCGTCGGTCCCCCTCCCTATTTTGTCTATGACAAAACAGGGATGAAAAGCTTCGCAAATCTTCAACTTTTCTCCCCGCGAAGCCTCTGGCATCTGGGCGCTGGCATCTGGCATCTTTGTACTGCGAACTGAGCAAAACGCCGTATGCACAAAAAGACTTATCCTACAGTAATGTGTTGGATTTTTGATGCAGTTTGCGATTTCTCTGCCCCGAAGCTGTATACAGATACTGCGAGTGGGCAGAAAATCGTGAAATGCGCAAAAAGACGACACATTAATAGTATCTGATAAGGGCTACTACCTTACCTAGTATAATTACCTCGTCTGTAATAATCGGCTCGAATTCGTCGTTTTCGGGCTGAAGGCGGAAATGGCCGTTTTCTTTGTAAAATCTTTTAACGGTTGCTTCATCCTCAATCATAGCTACAACGATTTCACCGTTTGAGGCGTAGGGGGTTTTTTCGGCAATAACGATATCACCGTTAAGAATACCTGCCCAAAGCATACTTTCACCGCGTACCTTTAAGGCAAAAAGAGGCTTATCTCTTGAAACTCTACCAGTATAAGGAATATAGCCCTCAATTTGCTCAACGGCAAGAATAGGCATACCTGCGGTAACAGTTCCTAAAAGAGGTACGTGGGTAACGTTTTCAGCCTGACCTAAAATTCTTATTGATCTCTTGAGCAAGGGGTCTCTCATAATATAGCCCGCTTTTTCAAGGGCGTCGAGATTCGCCTGAACGGATGAAGTTGATCTAAGCCCTACGGCTGAACCGATTTCTCTTACTGAGGGGGGTACGCCATCCTGAGAGCGTTCTACAAGGAATTCGTAAATCCTTTTTTGCGTTTCGTTAATAGGTTCCATAACATCACCTTTCGAACAAATTTTCGTTTATCCAACCATATAATAACACAAACTTTCTAAAAAAGCAAACATTTGTTTGTATTTTTCGAAAAAATTTTTCATATAAGTTTACGGGGTGATTTTATGTTTAAAATTTTCACTTTTAAAACGCTTGCTGTTATTTCCGCCTGTATTTGCTTTTTGCTTATTGCAGGTGCTTTTTTTAACGCCTTTTCGCCGATTATTGAGGCAAATCTTACCTTGAGTGCCAACGTGCCTATAGTTATGTATCATCAAATAAAGGATACGACTTCGAATTGGGGCAACTACATTCTGCCAACTCATGTTTTAAAAGAAGATTTTGAATATTTTAAAAAAGCGGGTATTACCCCCGTTTCCTTTGACGATTTAAAAAATTTCGTTGAAAACGGTAAGGCTTTACCGAAAAAATGCATAGTTATAACCTTTGATGACGGTGAAAAAAGCTTTCTTACAAAGGTTGTGCCGCTTTTAGAGGAATACTCTTACCCGGCTAATATAAATATCGTTGGGTCGCTTATTGAGCTTTACACAAAAAACGGCGAAACTGACGACAGATACGCTTACTTAAACGAAGAGGATATCATAGCTCTTTCAAAAAATCCCCTTGTTGAAATGGGGTGCCATTCCTATAATCTTCATTCTTTGAGTAACCGCAGAGGTATGGGAAAGCTTTATGGTGAATCCGATGAAGCATACCTTGATTTTATAAAAATGGATTTCGAAAAATTCGACTCCGTTGTAGCTTCTGCTGTAAATAAGGATTTAAGAATTCTCGCCTACCCTTACGGCATCAGAAACGATTCGCTTCTTGGCTTTGCTAAAGAAAATGGCTATACAATAACACTCACCTGCAGAGAAAGTGTAAACACTCTCACCGTTGGCGGTGATTTATACGAATTAGGAAGATTCAACCGCCCATACGGTAAAAGCAGTGAAGCCTTTTTTAGTAGGTTTTATGAGTAAAAACAAAAACGGTGCAGACGATTTTCTCGTTTGCACCGTTTTTTTAATTAATACATAGCCTCTCTGCGTTTTTTCTTTATAAATTTATATGTAGCATAGGCTACAATCAAAACCGCCGTAACGGAAAGACCGATATATGCATCCATATTGGAATTGCCTTCGATTTTAAGCTCATTCCAAAGCATTGTCATATAGTTTTGAGTTTCATAGTCGAGATTTTCAAACATTTCTGTTTTAGGCATATCCTCTTCTGCGGGGTAAAGCACGGGGTCGCCCTTTAAATCGTAATCGTCTGACTCTAAAACTAATTTGTGAGGACTTGCATAGCAGATGTAGTTCGCATTTGCTACCGCAATATCTTCTTCAAGCATAAAGTTTATGTAAAGCTCTGCCGCCTCTTTATTCTGTGCATTTTTAGGAATACACATAGCATCTACGAAGAAGTTAACGCCCTCTTTGGGATAAACGAAAGCAAGGTCGGGGTTAACGTCGTACATTGTGAGGAAGTCACCTGCATAATAAGGCGCGAGGGCTGCGTCGCCACGCTCCATTTTATTGAAAACCTCGTCCATAACGTAAGAGGATACAAGGTGATTCTGAGCTTTAAGAGCATCAATTGCTTTATTCCAATCCTCAACGCTCTTTGTGTTTATACTCTGACCGAGATAAAACTGGGCAATACCAAAAGCATCTCTGGGGTTATTAAACATAAGGATATTACCCTTATATCTTTCATCCCACAACGCACCCCAGCTATCAGGCTCACCCTCAACCATAGTTGTATTGTAAATAAGCCCTACCATACCAACCGTATAAGGCACGGAAAATTTGTTTTCGGGGTCGTAGTATAAATCCTTATACTTTTCAACGATATATTTGTAGTTAGGGATATTCGAAAAGTCAAGCTCTTCAAGCATATCCTCTTCAACAAGCCTTGCTATCATATAGTCAGAGGGAATAATTACGTCGTAATTAGCGCCACCGCTTGAAAGCTTGTTATACATATTTTCGTTGCTTTCATAGTTTGAATAAATAACGGTAATGCCATATCTTTTTTCAAACTCTGCGTTAACGTCGAGAGTATCGTCTGAGCCGTCGGAAATATATTCACCCCAGTTGTAAACGTTAAGGGTTGTGCCTTTAAGATGTGAATAATCCTTTTCAGCTTCAGCCGAAACGCAAGGCACTAACAAGGTCAAAAGAAGAATTGCTATAAAGGTAAAGGATAAAAGCTTTTTCATCATTACTTTGCACCGCCCTTCGATTTTCTCGAAATCTTCTTGTCGCCACGTGAGCTGATAACGTTTGAAACAACGAGAAGAACAAGAAGTGCAAGGAAAATAAGAGTTGAAAGAGCATACATATCAGGTGTAACTCTTCTTTTTGTCATTGCAAAAATTCTTATAGGCAAGGTCTGTGAGGTTGTACCGCTTACAAAGTAGCTGATAATAAAGTCATCAATTGACAAGGTAAACGCCATCATAAGACCTGCTACGATACCGGGCATAATTGCAGGTAAAACAACCTTGAAAAATGCCTGAAACGGTGTGCAGCCTAAATCCTGAGCCGCCTCGGCAAGATGGGGGTCAGTCTGCTTTAATTTAGGTAAAACATTAAGAATAACGTAGGGTAATTCAAAGGTAACGTGGGCTATTGTAAGGGTTACAAAGCCTAAGGTACCCGTTTTACCGAACATTGCACCGATAAATACAAAAAGAAGCATCATAGATATACCTGTAACAATTTCGGGATTCATCATAGGTATATTTGTTACCGTCATAACGCTTTGACGGAAAAGCTTGTTTTTGTAGCCGTAAATTGCCGTTGCGGCAGTTGTACCCATAACAGTTGAAATTATAGATGAAACAACCGCAATTATAAGCGAGTTTTTGAATGCCGTAAGGGTTGCGGCATCGTTGAAAAGCTCTTTATACCAATAAAGTGAAAAGCCTTCAAAAACAGATGTACTCTTACCCTCGTTAAAGCTGAAAATTATAAGCACGGCAATTGGTGCATACAAGAATAAAAATACAAGGAAAAGATAAAGCTTTGAGCCAACAGAGGTTTTCTTTGTCATATTACAACACCTCCGTCATCATCGGAAAATCGGTTCATAACCGCAAGGCAAATAAAGATAAGAATCATAAGCACAAAGGAAAGAGATGCGCCTAAATTAAAGTTATTTGCCGTCTGGAACTGAGTTTCGATTATATCACCGATAAGAGTTGTTCCCGTACCGCCTAATTTCTGAGAAATATAGAAGGTGCTAACAGATGGAACGAAAACCATTGTAAAGCCGGAAACAACACCGGGAACGCTTAAGGGAATCGTAACGTTTTTGAAAACGTCAAGCTTGTTACCGCCTAAATCCTGAGCCGCCTCGATAAGAGAACGGTCTGCCTTAAGCATAACAGTATAAATCGGTAAAATCATATATGGTAAAAAGTTGTAAACCATACCGAGAACAACTGCACCTCGGGTGTTTATCAGCTGTAACGGCTCAAGACCAATGCTTGTAATAAAGGTGTTAATAAGACCGTTATCCTCAAGAATTGTCATCCAGGAATACGTTCTTAAAAGAAAGTTCATCCACATAGGGAGCATTATAAGCATTGTCATTGTGCTTTGCTTTTCGGGGCCCTTGTTTGCCATAATCATAGCAAGAGGATAAGCAATTAAAAGGCTTATTACCGTTGCTAAAAGACCTAACCAGACTGAAAGCACGATAGTATCAATATATTTACTGATACTAAGCATATTATCAAAAGTAAATGCGCCGCTTTTATCAGTAAAAGCATAATAGGCTACCATACAAAGAGGAACGATTATAAACAAAGCCGCCCATACAATGTAGGGAGCACCTGAAAGACGCATCATTAAAGATGATTTTTTATTCATCCACAGCACTCCTTTCAAAATATGAGAATTTTTTATTCTTCCTCTTCCTCATACGTAGCGTCTGACAGCTCGTCAAACTCTTCACTGAAAGAGCTATAGTCGCCGTAAAGACCGGAATACTGTGATTTTTTCATAATGTGAATTGCATCAGGCTCAATATTAAGACCGATAGTTTTGCCTACCTCATGATAATCGGTAGATTCAATCATCCATTTGAAGCCTTTGATTTCAACGATAGTTTCGTAGTAATCGCCCTTAAAGGTCGTTGAGGTAACAACGCCTGAAATCATTGCCTTATCAACGGGTACAATATCAACGTCCTCAGGGCGTACAACAACGTCAACCTCTTCGTCAACACCGAAGCCCTTGTCAAGACATTTGAATTTATGACCTGCCATTTCAACCCAGAAGTCTGCCCTCATAACACCCTCAATGATGTTACTTTCACCGATGAAATCAGCAACGAAAGCGTTTTTAGGCTCGTTGTAGATATCGGTAGGTGTTCCAATTTGCTGAATAACGCCTGAATCCATAACAACGATAGTATCAGACATTGAAAGAGCTTCCTCTTGGTCGTGGGTAACGTAGATAAATGTAATACCCAATCGTTTTTGAATGTTTTTAAGCTCTACCTGCATATCTTTTCTCAATTTAAGGTCAAGAGCACCGAGAGGCTCGTCAAGAAGAAGCACTCTTGGTTTTACAACGAGAGCACGTGCTATTGCAACTCGCTGCTGCTGACCGCCTGAAAGAGATGATATATTTCTACGCTCAAAGCCCTTAAGGTTTACGAGAGCAAGCATTTCGGTAACTGCCTCTTTGATTTCCTTTTCAGGGGTCTTTTTAAGGCGAAGACCGAAAGCAATATTTTCGTAAACGTTAAGATGAGGGAAAAGAGCATAGCGCTGAAAAATAGTGTTCAACTGTCTTTTATGAGGGGGAACACCATTTATTATTTTTCCGTCAAAAATAACGTCACCCGAATCAGGCTCCTGAAAGCCTGCTATAATTCTGAGTGTTGTTGTTTTACCGCAACCGGACGGACCTAAAAAGGTTATAAACTCCTTGTCGCGAATATAAAGATTCATATTTTCAATAATCTTTTGACCGTCAAAAGAAACGGAGATGTTTTTTAAATCAATAATGTTCTTGGACAATTATGCAGCCCCTTCCCGCAAACTAATGCAGTTAGTAAAAATAATCTCTGAAAATCACTACGAGCGTTATTTGCACACTCACCTAAAACAAAAAACCACCCACCCAAAGAACATTTTAAAATTCTTCAAATTGGTGATTTGCCCGTGGCGTCAACAACGCGTGAACCCGTGACAGATAAACTACTGTTAACAGACATTATCTTTTTAATTTTTGTTATTTTTCCCTTTAAATATATATACAATTAAAGGAAATGTCAATATATTTTTTAAATTGTTGTAAAATATATTTTTTTGTGGTTTTTTGCACATGAAAAATATGCGGTTAAACGCAGTAAATAAGCGTATCCCAAGCAGGAATATACGGGTGATGTCGCAGGTAAATTTTGTAATCGGGATTAATCTCGTTTATAAGTAAAGCTAACTCGAAAACGTCACCGAATTTATGATATGCGGCAACGTTTAATTTAGGCTTAAATTTCTTTAAAATATCCCTTCCGCCTGAAAGGATTTCATTTTCACAGCCTTCGGAATCTATTTTTATAAAGCTCGGCTCAATATTTTGGCAAAGGCTTTTTAGAGAAAGGCTTTTTATAAGGTCGTTACCGCCAATTGCAGACTGCCTGCCCCCTGCCTGAGAAAAGCCGATTTCACCGTCAAATCCCGTTACGGCACAGTTAACCGAGATGAAATTTTCTAACTGCTCACAGTTTGCAAGAAGCTTGTTATAGGTCTTTTTGTCAGGCTCTGCGGCAACGATTTTACTATATTTTCCGTTCACCCTTTTCACAAAGCCGTCAACAGTATCACCGCGATAAGCACCTATATCAACAAAGGTTTCATTACTACCGAAAGAAATAATATTTTCGTAAACCTCGTTTTCATCGGTTGTGATTTCCTTTAAATATTTTAATTCACCGCCAAAAACGAACTCAATATAGCCCTTGAAAACTTTACGGGAGGTTTCATCCGCCATTAAAGAATATGCACTTTCTATCTTTGCAATATTTCTTTTTATAAATTTTTCGTCACAGATTTCATCACCGATAACGGGTACGCAAGGCACAAGAACATTGTGCTTTTCAGAAAGATTATAAATATTTTCCATAACCTCGGGAATTGAGGAACCGAAAGTTATAATAATGGTAAATTTCTCAAACTTTTCTTCAAAATATTCAATAGGCTTTACGGGAAAGCCTCTGAAAAATCTTTCTCTTACAAAGCCGCTGCTTGCGGTAACGCCATCAATAGAAATGCCCATACTCTCAAAAACATCAAGCACCTTATCGGCACCGTTACCGGTACCGTACATAATTATAGGTTCACTTGTATTTTTAAGTTTATCCCAAACGGATTGGGAAGAAAGAGAGAAGTTTGACATAGAAACACCAGCCTTGTTACCGATTTTAGCATAAATGTTGGATTTCTTCAAGGGAAAGAGAGCGTTTAGTCACCAGTTGTCAGTCGTTAGTCACCAGTGGCTTCGCAGCGATTAACCTACAAATAGAAGAAATTTACAAAGGCGGAGTACCTCTCTTCGAAGAGAGGTACACCGCCTTTGTTAGATTGTTCTATTGGTAGGGCAATTGTTACTGGTACCGTTTGTGCTTTTTGCTCTTTTTGAAAAGAGGTAAAACCATCTTGCAATTTTTTTGACACGATAAAATTATCAATTTTTTATTTTTATGCTACTATTTTTCCGTTGTAATCTCTCAAGCCTGCGTGGATTTCATATTCAACGGATAGCTGTTCGGCTTTAAATTTATGAAAGTCTTCACGATTAGAAAGGCTTGTTTCGTTTGTTTTTCTTTCATTTTTCTGTCTTCTTATACTTCCTATACACCACCAATGATACTCAATTTTTACTGCAAGAATTTTCTGTTTAAGGCTTTTCATAAAATAGCTCTCCTTTACTTAATTTAAATGGAAAAATCATATTCGTTTTTTGATAAATTTTTCCTATTTCAAGAACGATTGCCTTATATTTACTTCGTTCTTTAGTTATAATTATACACATCAACCTTGTCGAAAAATGTCCCATTATCACGAAAAAATAAAAAATTTATTCAAAAATATAAAATTTCGGAAATCAAAGGAATTTAAAGCCGAAAAGAGTTAAAAAAGGTTTGAAAAGGTTGTTATTTGGTATATTGTATTGGTAAAGAATATATGATAAAATAACAGTATAATGGAATAATATATATTCGATAATGTATTCAAAGATTTTAACGAAAGCGGTAACGATATGAACATTCGTAAAAACGTAACGGAGCTTGTAGGTAACACACCTCTTTTACAAGTATCAAATATTATGAATTCTGAAAATTCAAAGGCAACTATTCTTGCAAAGCTTGAGTGCTTTAACCCTACCTCAAGTGCAAAGGACAGACCCGCCCTTGAAATGATTCTTAATGCGGAAGAAAAAGGGCTTCTTAAAAAAGGCTCTGTTATTATCGAGCCTACAAGCGGTAACACGGGTATCGGTCTTGCTTCTATCGGTGCTTCAAGGGGCTACAAGGTTATAATCGTTATGCCCGACACTATGAGCAAGGAAAGAGTTTTACTTACTAAAGCCTACGGGGCAGAGGTTATTCTTACCGACGGCAAAAAGGGTATGCAGGGCTCTATCGACGAGGCTGTAAGGCTCTCAAAGGAATACGAAAGTGCATTCATCCCCTCTCAATTTGATAACGGTGCTAATCCACTTTCCCATTATAAAACAACAGGCCCTGAAATATGGCGTGATACCGACGGCAAGGTTGATATTCTCGTTGCAGGTATCGGCACGGGCGGTACGCTTTCAGGCACGGGTAAATATTTAAAGGAGCAAAATCCCGATATTAAAGTTGTAGGTGTTGAGCCGTTAAGCTCGCCCCTTATTACCAAAGGCGTTTTCGGCCCTCACGGTATTCAGGGAATCGGTGCAAACTTTATTCCCGAAAATCTTGATAGAGATATTTACGATGAAATAATTGACGTTTCCGACGATGACGCATTTACGTATGCACGAAAAATAGCTCAGCTTGAGGGCGTTGCCGTTGGTATTTCCTCGGGTGCGGCTCTTTACGGTGCTATAGAGCTTTCAAAACGCCCCGAAAACAAGGGCAAAACAATTGTTGCCATATTAACCGACACAGGTGAAAGATATCTTTCAACAAAGCTTTTTTCAGAATAATCAATATTTACAATATAATTAAACTATATCTTGCGAGGTGCAGATAATGGATAAATTTTTAGAATCTATGGAGCTTATTACGGGTACAGTTAAAAATCTTGACTCTATCAGCGGTAATTGCTTTTTGAAAAATGACGAGGCTAAAGGACTTATCCCTCAAAGGAACGAGGTTGTAAAGGTTATTAAAGACTTGCAGTCCCTTCTTTTCCCCAACTATTTCAAGCATAGTGAGGGGAGCGAAAACGTGCTTTCACAAACAGAGCTTCTTCTTAATATTTACAACCGTCTTGCAGAGCAGATTAAGGGCGCTTACGCTTTTAACGGTACTGATATGAAAAAATCACCCGAGGAGCTTTGCAACGAGTTTATTGCGCAGCTTCCCAAGGTGAAAAATCTTCTTATTAAAGATATTGAGGCTATTTACGAGGGTGACCCTGCTGCAAAATGTCATCAAGAGGTTTTAATCTGCTACCCCGGCTTTTACGCAATT
Organism: Acutalibacteraceae bacterium; assembly: GCA_045648585.1. GTDB lineage: Bacteria > Bacillota > Clostridia > Oscillospirales > Acutalibacteraceae > DTU089. Next base: position 3,330 of record JAZROI010000065.1, on the reverse strand, counting down.
TCTATTTACAGATTGGCTCACGAATTATACATACTAAACGTGCCTCTTATTCCTCGTATTATGACGGAATATGCCCACGAAAAAACAGGTATCGACCTTCACGCAGGTGCTACTGTAGGCGAATATTTCTTCATAGACCACGGTACAGGTATTGTTGTTGGTGAAACTACAACTATCGGTAACCACGTTAAGATTTATCAGGGTGTTACTCTCGGTGCGAAAAGCTTTGAGGTTGACGAAAACGGCAACCCCGTTAAAGATATCAAGCGTCATCCCGATATCGGCAACAACGTTGTTATTTATGCAAACGCTACCATTCTCGGCGGTAACACAAAAATCGGTGACAACTGCATAATCGGCGGTAACACCTGGCTTACACATTCAGTTGAGCCCGGCACAACAGTTTACTACAACGGAAAGTAAGAGGCAGAAAATATGGCAGTTAAATATAAAATCACTAACCCTTACGAAAGCGTTTCTCACCTTTTAGGGGCAGATGAAAATCACTATAAAACAAATCTTCACACTCATTCAACCTACAGCGATGCTAACTTTACAATGGTTGAAATGATTGAGTCCTTTTACGATTACGATTTCGATATCCTCGCCTTTGCGGAGCATGGAGTTCACGGTAAAGAGTGGGATAAGGAGCCAACTTTAGTCAATCTTTATAAATTCCAGAATCTCTGGCACGGAAAAAGAGCTCATATAAATTCAGAGCAATATAAGGCAATTCTTGAGGGTACATATAAAACAAAAGAAGGCAGACGTACTAAAAAGAGAGGTCTTTTAAGCATTACAGGTGCTATTGAGGCAAATATGTTTACACTCGTTAAAAACCACGTAAACGGCTACTTTACCGACGATTCTTTAGAAGGCATTTACGGTAAAGAAAATAATTTTGAAGCACCTATTAAGAGAATTGAAGAAACGGGCGGTCTTTCTCACATCAACCACCCTACCGACTGGTTGCAGGCAGTAAAATACCCCGACTGCGCAACGAAAAAAGAAAACGTAGATTTCTTTGCCGATATTTTAAGAAGATACAAATCCTGCCTTGGTATTGAAGTGCTTAATATGTATGACAAGCCCAATTTCTGCGACAGAATTTTATGGGATTCACTTCTTAAAACGCTTATCCCCGAGGGCGAAAGAAGCGTTTGGGGCTTCGGTAACAGTGACGCTCACAGAGTCCACGAAGCTGACACCGCTTTTATGGATTTCATTCTTCCTGATGCATCAAGAGAAAACGTTCGTACCGCAATGGAAAAGGGTACCTTCTTCCCCGTTGCAAGATACGCAAAATATGAATTAGGTGAAGATTTCGTCGGCGAGGGTGCTTACCCTTACGTTACAGAAATTACCGTTGACGAAAACGCACAGACAATTACAATTTCAGGCGAAAACTGTAACGCAATTGAATGGATAGCAGACGGAAAGGTTATCTTTTCAACTACCGATGAAACTGACGGCAAAATTACTTCTACTATCGATTTACTTTCCTTTGCAGACGGTATCACCTGCTACGTAAGAGCTCAGTTAAAGGGCAAAGGCGGAATTTGTATGACTCAGCCCTTTATTTTAGACGACGGTGACATCAAGCGTTTCGCAAAGCCCATCCCCGAAAAGAAAAAGCTTTCTAAAAAAGAACAAATGAAACAAAATTTCCTTAACACAAGATTAGGCGTTGTGGTTTATAGGATGATTTTAGGAAAGTAACAATTTTTTTGAGGTTTTTTGCGAGTTTTGTCATATACAATATAGGGGGTAAAACCTTACCGAAAATATGCAAAAGCCGTGGGTGAAAGATTATGAAAGAAAAGGTTAAAAAAAGATTAAAAAAGGAGCTTCGTGATTTAATAATATTACTTTGTATTTTTGGAATAGGCTACGTTATTTCTGACCGTTACATAGAAAAAGAGGTTGAAGAATGGAACAACGTTGTTTATATCGGTTATTCAAACAAAGTAGATTATGACGATTACGTACAATATGAGACGCTTGAAACGCTTGAAGCTTATGAATTTGAAAAAGAGCTTTACAGCAATTTCTATTATTATGACCAGCTTAATGAAAGCGAAAAAAGCGTTTATAATTTATTAAGATTCGCTTATGAAAAAAATCTTGACTATCTTTTTATCGACGAATCTATTTGCGACGAATGCAATTATTCTTTAACGGATATTGCAAGTTTCCTTGCTCTTGATTCACCTATGATTGAGCAAAATCTTATTATGGGTGAAGACGATACCAAATATACTGTTGAACAACAGTTTTTATATAAAACCGTATCGCGAGAGTTGAAAGGCTCTTACATCGGCATAGAAAATTTTGAAAAAGAAAGAACAGAGAAGAAAGAGCTTGCAGTTAAAGAAGCAAAAAACATTGAGCTTGACTTTACAGAAACTGATACAGAGCTTGAAAAGGCTCGTATAATATACAAATATTTACAAGATAATATCGTTTACGAAACAGATGAAACAAACACTACTAAACAAAAAATCCTTAACGCAGATTATCTTTACGATGCCATTTGCGAGGGTGCTACAAACTGCGACGGTTATGCAAACGCATTCTCTCTTCTTTGCTACTTTAACGGTATAACCTGCATTGAAAAAATGACCCCTAACGATTTAGAAGAGACAGGTCACACCTGGAATTCAGCGTTGCTCGACGGTAAATGGTACAATATCGATGCTACCGAGGGTAACGACGAAGAAGAGGAAGACGAAATTGATTCCGCTTGGTACGATGAACTAATGGTAAACTTCGCTTATTCCGATAAAACTCAGCTTGATATTCCGGCATACCCCGAGCTTCTTCCTGAATGCAATTCGTCAGTAATTCCCGTAGCAAGAGTTTTCAATAAAAGCTCTGACGACGAGGTTATGAAAGAGATAAAATCGGCTTTCAAAGAAACGGATGAAGATTATATTTTAGTAACGTTTAAAACGCTTGACAGAGATGAAGATGATTTTTTAGATGATATAGTAGATACCTTGTGGAAAAGCATTTACACCTTCACAAAAACCGGTGATGCTTGTAACGTGGTGATAATCAAAACAAGGTAAAAAAACGAGCCTGCTTTTCAGGCTCGTTTTCTTTTTACCATTCTTTTATTATCTCAGGATTTTCGAAGATTTCGTCTAGCTTTTTGATAAAGGGCATAACATCGTTGAAGCCACCTATTCTGTGGTCAAACATCAATGTAATGGGCAAAGTCTTTTTAGTTGCCATATCAACCTCGCCTTTTTCATTTCTGAAAGCGTAATCAGTATCTTTAACAACACCCATAGCGAAAAGAAATACCTGAGGGTAAAGAAGAGGTGT
>JAZROI010000064.1:0-27428 GCA_045648585.1 Acutalibacteraceae bacterium | reverse complement strand
GCAACCTCATATTTTTCCATTTCTTCAATATATGACTTTACTTTACCATCGTTTCCAAGTTCATTTTCCACAACGATAGCTGTCATATGAAACAAGCCGTAACTACCATTGGCAACTACTGCATCGGTAAGCTCTTTTGCTTTTTCGAACTCGCCGTCGGCAACATACGCCATAACTTTTAAACGTTTTAATTCGGTACTGCTTGAATCATATTCCAAGCCCTTATCTGCCCATTCAATAGCTTCAGCCGTTTTACCGCTCATACGGGCAATTGACGATTTCAATGCATAACCATCACTAGATTCGACATTCACATTCAACAACGCATCTGCATAAAGCTCAGCCTTTTCTGCATCACCATTCTGAAGTTCAACAATGCCCAATTCATAAGCATAAAGCCAAAGATATGATGCTTCTGTTTCGTACACCTTGTTCATATACATATACGAATCGTCATAATGCTCTGCAGAATACGCATACATATATTGGCAAAAACGTACAATTGCTTCACTTGCAGGAAGCATTTTTGTTGTTTTGCCATCCTTTGATACTACTGATACCTCAGTATCAATGAGAGAACCTATTTCTGTCATCGCCTGCTTGTACGTATCATCACTTATATTTTCGAAATCCACGTATTCTTCTTTACTTACAACCTCATAAAAACTTTGCATTGTACCGTAAAGAACAAGTACCTCATCTCTCAAATTAGAATATTCACCGTAAATAGGCATTTTTAATTCAACATCTGATAAAGCTTTATCAAGTCTTGTAGCAATATCGCTCATTGAATTAACTCCACCGGGCATTGTATCAAACAAAATCTTTGAAGTTTTAAGATAAAGCCATTTTGCAGTTACTTCTTTATTTTCAAAAGCTGAAATTGCACCATCGTAGGATGTCATCGCAGAATCGAGTTTATCTTCTTTCAAGTAGTCGTTCGCTTCTTTAACAGTATTATAAGGAACAAAGTCTAAAGAAAAACTATACACAGATAACATCGCGAGTATTACCATAACAAGCATTGCAATTATACTTATCGCACCAAAAGGATAATTTTTCATCGCTTCACGGCAATCTTTGCAGTATTCATAATTTTCACCGCGTGATTTATCTCTTCTTTTTTCACCACAAACAACGCAAAGCTCTTCCTCAGGTATAGCACCCTCTTCGTCCTCATATTCGGGAGTTATAATACCTTTTTTTATTAACTCTTCCTCGGTCATGCTCCGGGCTTTTTGGAGTTCCTCTTTAAAGGTTTGAGCTAATTTTTCAAGCTCATCATTTAAAGCACTGTCACCGTAAGCGGCACTTTTATCGAGTGCGGCAGATAATTTATCCTCAGAAAGTGCGGCTACGTCAAGCACCTCTTCTTCAGAATTTGCAGCATTATCAGACAACTCGTTTTCGGCAATTAAATCTTTTTCGTCTTTCAAAGATAAACCTCCTTTGAAATTAGTTGTTTTAATTCTATCACTAATAGCGATAAAATTCAAACATTTTTACTAATCTCATAAGGAGGTTTACAATTTTTTTACTTTTTTATCTTATTTTAATTCGTTTTCAGGCTTATTCTTGTCTTTCTTTCTCAAAACCTTGATTTCATTCCGTGAAAAATCAAATATTGAGCCAATAATAACGGCACCTATTACGGTTATTATAAGCTCGGGTATCATATAACCGCCATTGTATGTAACAGAATATTCCCAAACGGGTGTATCCCCTGCGTATTCTTTCCAAATAGTTACGCCGCTTATAATATGGCAAGCATATCTTATAAGAGAAGTAACCGCACCGCCTAAACCAAGAGCAATTGCTTGATTCTTAACGGTATTTTTAAACATACCACCTAAGCCTAAAGCAGTAAAAGCAACTATATAATCGGCAAAGGCAAGAATGAGATATGAGGTTATTCCGCTGACGTATGAAAAATTTGCAGCTCCGAAAACCATTTGAAGAAGTGACATAGTAAAGCCCGTTACCAAGCCCCATTTCACACCGTAACGGTATGAAAGAATTACTATAGGTAATTGACTGAAAAGAGTCACACTTCCACCGAAAGGAAACTCAAAAACGGTAAACTCTGCAAGAATTGTTGCAAGAGCTATCATTAATGCACTTTCGGCTAAACGCCTTGTTTTATCTTTTTTTGTTAAATTGTTCATAAAAATTCCTCCGAATAAAAATCTCCCTACGGCGGTAACACAGCCATAGAGAGATACTACTCAAAGGTATTTTTCCTACGACGGCATTATCCGCATCAGGTTATTAGGGTCAGAAAAGGGATGTTTTCTTTCTCAGCCGACGTCCGTCAGCTCCCCTGTTTTATTTTCGGCAAACAACGTAGCTACAAATCATTTGCACTGATATTATACAACTTCAATCTTAAATGTCAACAAATTTTATAAATTTTTAGCTCTGAAAGGAATATTTTCGCCGTTAAGCCTTTTTGAAATTCTTAAAAGTGCCATATTGCCTTTACAGTCATACGGTATTTTACCACCGTTTGCAGCGGTATAAAGCTCGTAGGATTCAGGTATAATACCTAAAAGACGAGCACCTACTAAATCAATAAGGTCATCAACGTTTATTTTTTTATGTAGCTTTTTATTGAATTTATTAACTACAAGCCTTACGCTTTCAACGCCTGCTTTTCTGACGTTTTCACAAGCATAGGAAGCAGCTCTTATGCTTATACTGTCGGGAGTTGAAATGACTATACAGCCGTCGCAAGCACAAAGGGAAAGCTTAAATCCGCTTTCAAGGCCTGCGGGCGAATCAAGAAAAATATAATCAAAATCTTTTAAATATCCATTGATAGCATTTCTGAATTTTTCTTCGGAATACTCTTCTGAAAAATCAATAGGTGCGGCAAGAAGATAAAGATTGCTTGCTACCTCGGTTACCGCTTTTCTGAAATCGCAGTTACCCTTTACTAAATCTCCCCAATTATATACAACCTTTTCCGATACGCCTAAAAGTATATCAAGACTTCTTACGCCTATATCCATATCAACAAGAAGCACTCTTTTGTCGTGAAGAGCCAATAATCTGCCTATACCTACGCAAAAGGTGGATTTACCTACACCACCCTTTGCAGATACTACTGATATAACCTTCATTTTTACACCTACCTTAAGATACAATTCCTGATTTTACGGAACGAATGTGTCTGGTGTGCCCGCCGTATTAAAGCTTGTTTTCTGTGAAAAATAGTAATTATAAACAGGCACTGCCGCCTGAGAGGTTTTACTACCGGTCTGACCGTTTTCCGCAACAATTGCAATTGCTATTTCCGGGTCATCATAAGGAGCAAAGGATATAAAGAAACCGTTATTGCAGATAACTTTTTCACCTGAATCAGTTTGCTTTTCAACCTGAGAGGTACCTGTTTTTCCTGCGGCATCAACTATGCAGTTCTCAAAATAATAATTACATCCGCTATAGAGAACAACCTCTCTCATACCCTGCTTTACTATATCAAGATTTTTCTTGCTTACATTAAGAGTATTTACTACCTCAGGCTCTGTTTCAAAAATTATTTCAGACATATCTGCAGAAAGCACAGATTTTATCATATAAGGCTTCATTCGTGTTCCGCCGTTTGCTATGGTTGCACAGTAGTTTGCAAGCTGTAAGGGAGTAAAAAGGTTGTCAGACTGACCGATAGCCGCCTGCACGGTATCACCGGGATTCCATATCTGACCTGCCGCCTCTTTATTTGCAATGCTTGCAAGCACGCCCTCCGCCTCGGGAAGCTCAACGCCTGTTTTTTGCCCCAACCCCAAAAGGCCGGAATATTTATTCATTTTATCAATACCAAGCTTTTGACCCATTTCAAAAAAGAAAACGTTACAGGATTTTTGAAGGGCAGTTGTTACGTTAATATATCCGTGAGTAGAAAGGCAATTAAAGGTTTGATCCTCTAAAGTAAAATACCTACCGCAATACTCAACAGACTCTGTTGTAATTACCTCTTCTTCAAGAGCAGCAAGTGATATTGCAGGCTTCATTGTTGAGCCGGGGGCATATGCACTTTGAAGACCTCTGTTCCAAAGGGGGCTTTGCTTATCAGCAATAAGCTTATCATAATCAGTAAAATATTTTGTTATATCGTAGGTGGGCAACGATACGTTTGCAAGAATTGCACCCGTTTTACAATTCATAACTATCATAGCTCCCGCCGTGCCGAAATACGCTGAATTTTTATTATCTACGAGCATATCGGCAAGTGCCTGAGTTGCAATTTTTTGAAGCTCACCGTCAATAGTAGTAACAACTGTGTTACCTTGCTCGGGCTTTGAAAGATATTCTTCGGTAACAACACCATCAGAGCCCGTAGTTGTTGTTTTTATTCCGTTTGTACCCCTTAAATAAGACTCCATAGCGGCTTCTATTCCGCTTTTTCCATACTTATCGTTAAGAGAATATGCATTGTTTTTCAAAACTTTTATTTCTGTACCTGTAAGGGTTTCATCGCTCAATTTTTCTTCAAGCTTTTTAGCTTCAGCTTCATATTCTTCTGCACTGATTGAGCCTACGACACCGAGAATGTGAGAATAGCTTATCGTATCGCTGTATTCTCTATAGCTTACGCTTTCGGTAGCTACACCAGGATAAGTACTGCCCTTTTCCATAATAATAGCTATGATTTCTGAGGGTACGTCCTCTGCAAAGGTATAGGGAGTTGGTATTGAAAAGGAAAGGTATTTCATACCGAAGCAAACTGATGCTATTTTTCTTGCATCCTGCCTTGAATAATCCTCTAGCTTATATCTTTTTATAAGAGCATCAAGACACTCGTCGGGTGTTGATTTTTCACCTTTTTCCATTTCAAGCATATTTTCCGAAACCATATACTTGAATTCTGTCATTTTATCTTCGTCGACTATAAGCTTCTTGTTATCATAAACAAGAGGAAGCCTGTCTATCCACTGAATATCATTTTTTTCAAAAAGCTTAATTAAAGAAAAAATGAGTTCAGTTCTTTCTTCCTGATGGTCGGCTTCGGGGAATTCTGAATATTTGAACACGACTGAACTACCCTGCCTGTTTGTAACAAGAGGGTTACCGTTACAATCAAGAATTTCACCTCTTGATGCTTTAACCGTACTGCTTGAAACCGCAAGGCTTTCCGCCGCGGCTTTATATTCGTCACCGTCTATAATCTGATTTTTACCAACTGCAAGAAGCAAAAACAGAAAGCTTACGGCAATTATAACAGTACCTGATATTCTTCTTCTTTTTCGTAATTCAATAGACATATATATCCTCTAATCTGCAACTTTAAATGAAGAGTAAATCGTTTTTACAATAAAATAGCAAAGCGGCATAAACACCACTGTTAAAATCAGGGACGGGAAATAAAAGGTTAAAATTCTGTAAATAGGATTGCCCGAAAAAGCTATTCGTATTATGTATATAAACTCATATACAAAGGTTGCTCCCGCTCCCAAAACCAGAGCAGTAAGAATATTATTTCTCATCAAGTGGCTTATAAGCAGTGATACCCCTGCACTTAAGAGCATAACAACTAAAGTGTTATACCCGTCTGCACCGCTTGAAACATCCCATAGCACGCCTGCAAAAGCCCCTATTATTGCAGAGGGGACTTCTCTTTCAAACATAGCCACACTCACACAAACAGGAATAAGAAGGAATACTCTTGCGCCAAAGATTTCAAGCAAACTGCCCGATGAATTTTGAAGCACACAAGCCCCCATCACAAGCAAGGCAAAAATTGCCCATCTTATATATTTAGGTTTATTATCTCCGTAATGCAAGGTATCACCTCTTTCCACTTTTTATTTTTAGTAAAATAAACTGAATTTAATCAGATATATCTTCTTCGCCCTGACCCTCAAATGAGGTTATGACAAAAACGTCTGTGATTTCGTCGGGATTTATAAAGGGTTTAATTTCTGCGTAATAGGCTGATGAAACGTCATCACTATGCACAGCCTTTACCTCGCCTATTATAAGGCCGTTAGGGAACACACCGCCCGCACCCGAGGTGCAAACGATACCGCCACCAACAACTGACGTTGATGAATCAAGGCCCGAAAGCTTGCAAAGACCTGAGTTATAAAGCTTAGAATCGCCTGAAACGTAGCCGTATTCTCTTGTACCCGATTCAAAAGCACCTATATTCACTCTCGGGTCAAGCACAGAGTATACAACGCAAGTGGTATAATTAACCTTTTTAACTACACCAACTACGTATTCACCGTAAATAACGGGGTCATCCACCTTAACACCATCTTTTGAGCCGATGTCAAGCACAAAAGAGCCGTAAGCATCGGCAGCATCCTTTGATATAACCGAGCCGTAGCTGAATTCATAATCGGGATTTTGTTGCTTTATTCCGTAAAACTCTTCGTAAGCATCTACTTTATTTTTTAATTCATTATAATCTGTAAGCTGTTTTCTGTATTCTTCAATCTCTTTCTTTAAAGCCTCGTTTTCTTCTATATAAACAGAGGATGAGCGAAACGCTGCTGAAAGCCCGTCAACGTTATCTGCTATATATGACGACAGCTTCTGCAAAGGAGAAAAAACAGTTCCTATTACGGTAGTTACAGGGGAAGATGCATTATGACTTAAGGAAGCAACTACAACACCCACGATAACAACCGCCGCTATCACTATCAAATTCTTAAATACAGAGCTTCGTAAAAATCTTTTCATTTTTTAACCCTTCTTAAAGCCTAAAAGGTCTTTTTCAAGACATATACCTGTTCCGTTTACAACGCAATCGATTGGATTTTTAGCAACGTTTACGGGCATACCTGTTTCTGTAGAAATCAGCTTATCAAGACCTCTGAGAAGTGCTCCACCGCCGGAAAGAGTAATACCTCTTTCAATAATATCTGCGGCAAGCTCAGGTGGAGTTCTGTCAAGAGTATATCTTATAGAATCAAGAATCTGGTCAACGGGGTCTGCAAGAGCCTCACGTACCTGCTCACTTGTAATTTCAACAGATTTAGGAAGACCGTCAATAAGGTTTCTACCTTTAATTTCCATTGCGGCTTCGCCCTCGTAAGGATAAGCAGAGCCTAATTTTAATTTAATATCTTCAGCACTTCTTTCACCGATAAGAAGATTAAAGGTTCTTTTTACATATGAAATAATTGCTTCATCGAATGTATCACCCGCAACTCTTACGGATTTTGAAGTAACGATATCACCTAAAGAAATAACTGCAACTTCACTTGTACCGCCACCGATGTCAACTATCATACTGCCTGTTGCATCTAAAACGGGAAGCCCTGCACCGATTGCCGCTGCCATAGGCTCTTCAATAAGGCTTACATATCTTGCACCTGCACTTTTTGCAGCATCGTGAACAGCTCTTCTTTCAACCTCAGTAACGCCTGAGGGTATACAAATCATAACCCTTGCTCTGTTGAAGGGGGAGCCGCTTATTGCTCTTTTTATAAACTCCTTAAGCATATCAGAGGTCATGTCAAAGTCCGCAATAACGCCGTCCTTAAGAGGTCTTACCGCAGTAATTGAGCCGGGTGTTCTGCCTATCATTTTTTTAGCATCTGCACCAACAGCAACAACGGTTTTAGGAGTTGTTCTTTCATCAACCGCAACAACTGAAGGCTCTCTTATAACAATACCCTTTCCTTTAACAAATACAAGAGTATTGGCTGTTCCTAAATCCACACCTATATCTTGAGAAAATAACATTTATATACAGTCCTTTCGGAATAATTTTTAATTTTATTTTTTTCTGAACAAGTAAGTTGCAAAAAAGACAACTGCTAAAACCGTTACTATAGTAGCACCTGCAGAGGTATCGGCATAAAAGGAAATAAGCAATCCACAGACGGAGCATATTACCGATATTGCTACTGAGCTTGCAAGGTACTGACGGGAATTTTTTGCAATGTTTCTTGCAGCTGCGGCAGGTAAAATAAGAAGTGAATTGATAAGAAGAATACCTACCCATTTAATTGAAAGCATTACTACAACCGCTACAACTACCACGAATATATTTTCGTAAAGGGCGGTTTTCACGCCTCGGCTTGCGGCTAATTCTCTATTTATTGATATTATAAGAAGCTTATTATAAATGAATGCCCATATTACAATAACCGCAACAAGAGTTATAAGCAAGCAAAGAATTTCTAAAGGTGTTACGCTTAAAATATCCCCTACAAGATACGCACTGTATTTTGAAAAACCGCCACCGTAGGAAAGCACAAGCAAACCCACCGCAACCGCAGTTGAAGAAAATACGCTTATTACCGTATCCGAGGATGCTTTTCCTTTGTTTTTCACTCTCGTAATAACAAGGGCAAGAAAAACGCCGAAAGCTATCAATGATATAGTTTCATTATGTATTCCTAAAAGCACGCCTAAGGCGATACCCGTAAAAGCACTATGACCTAAAGCATCTGAAAAGAAAGCCATTTTATTATTTACAGCCATTGTGCCGAGAATACCCATAAGCGGAGCAATAAGAAGAATGGCTAAAAAGGCATTGACCATAAATTTATAGTCTGCCCAAGCAAAAGGTAATACACCTTCTGCAAAATTATAAATCACACTCATTCTTCACCCTCCTTTGACAAGCTGTAAAAGCTTTGACTAAACTCATCTGAGGAGAAAACGGATTTTGCATTACCGCTTTTAAGAACAGATTTATTTATAAGGACAACGTTATCCGCAAAATCTCTGACGATACCTAAATCGTGAGAAACCATTGCAATTGCCATATGGTAATGTTGTTTTAAATCTGATATAACCTCGTAAAACTTTTCGCTACCTGACGCATCAACACCCGAAACGGGCTCATCTAGAATAAGAAGCTCAGGGGTAGGATACAAGGCATTCGCAAGCATAACCCTCTGAAGCTCACCGCCCGAAAGGTCGCCTAAGCGTTTCCCCTTCAAGTCCTTACAGCCTACGGTTTCAAGAATTTCGTCAAGCTCACGTGAGATTTTTTTGTTTTTTATAAAGCAAACGGGGCTGCCCGTTCTTCCTATCATAAGAAAATCCTCAACACTGATAGGAGCTGAGCGGTCAAAATCAAGGTGCTGTGGCACGTAGCCTATTGTTATTTTACTAATCTTTTCGCCACAATGGGATTCGAAGGAAACTGTCCCCTGATGCTTAATCTCACCTAAAATAGATTTTAAAAGAGTTGTTTTACCGGCACCGTTTACGCCTATTAAGGCTGTAAGTTCTCCACAATGAAGCTCAAAAGAAACGTCCGAAAGCAATACGTCGGTCCCTTTTTTTACGCCGATTTTATCCACTTTTATTTTACAAAGACCGCAACCGTTTTCGGATGCCATTTTACTTCACCGCCTTTAAAATCAGCTCGTAATTTTCTTTCATTATATCCTCGTATGCGGTCAAGCTCGCTTCACCGCTTGTAACGGGATTAATAACGTAAATATTTATATCTGTTTCGTTTTTTAAAATTTCCGCTGCAGAGCCCGTGTATTGAGGCTCGATAAATAACGCACATATTTTATCTTCGTTAATATGCTCCGTTAATTCTGCAAGCTTTTTTGCCGAGGGCTCACCGCCCTCATCACTTTCAATGCAAGCTACAACCTGAAATCCTAAATCCATTGCTAAATAATCATAGGCCTTATGGAAGGTTATAACCTTTTTATCTGTAGTCGCAGAAGAATATTCTTTTTGAAATTCTTCTAAAGCTTCCAATCTTTTAATGTAAGCCTCGTAATTTTTAAAGAACAAATATCTGTATTCGGGGAATTGCTCCGAAAGACCGTTTTTTATGTTTTCAACTTGTATTTTTGCATTTTCAACAGAGAGCCAGATATGTGAATTATTTTCATGATCGTGAGAATGGTTGTGGGAATTCCCGTCAGTATCATTATGAGAATCAACGTTATCACCATGCCCCGCTTCACCACAAAGCAGCTCTATACCTGTTGAAGAATCTATAACGAATAAATCATCAACGTTTTTATAAGCATCTTCAACGAAGCTTTCCATACCGGCACCGTTAATAACTAACGCAGTAGCATCGTTAAGAAGCCTTACATCTTTAGAAGTAAGAGTGTAATCGTGAAGACAGCCTATATTCTGATCCGCCATACACTTTACCTCAAAGGCATCTATCCCGTCTACAATATTTAACGTGAATATATACACCGGATAAAAGGACGTAGCTATTGTTATTTTTTCGTTTTTTTCCACATCGTTACTTACCCCGACACAGCCTCCTGCAAAAACGAGAGACAGTGTCAGAAGTAAGCATATAAATTTTTTCAACTATAATTCACCGCACAGTTTATTTTATCAATTTGATGGTGTAAACGTCTTCATTGCCCTGAAGACCGCCCTTGATTCTTACGTAATAGGTACCTGCAGGAAGAGTTGTAGCATCTATATTGTCACGACCTTCATAGAGGTAGCAATCCTCTTCAGCAACTACGTTACCGTTAGCATCAACAATAGCAAACAACCATGCTTCCTGACTTTCAAAGATTCTTGTATGGCTGAATTCAAGAGCTACACTTGCTTCTTCTGTAAGAGTGAATTTATAGTAGTCCTCATCAAAGATATATTCTGTATCCTTTGAAATAATTGCACCCTGATACTCTTTATTGAAGGTTATATCGTTTGCACTTTCGAATGAATTATTAAATTCTTTTTCGTAGCTGTCGTTTTCAGTAAACGTCCATTTACAGAAATACGATTCACTGTTATATGATACAGAGTCACCGTCTATACAAGCATAATAAGTGCCTGCGGGAAGACCGATATTGGGAATTGTTGTGCCGCTTTCATTCCATTTTGACGATTTCTTAATCATTTCTGTTTGTGTTCCGTCTGCTTCAAGCCTAATAATTCTTATATTCCAACCTGTTTTATCGCCCTCAAGCACGTTATGAGTGAATTCGAAATCTACAATACCGTCGGAAGGAACGGTGAATTTATAATAGTCCTTATCAAGACTAAGCACCTTATCGGCAAGTGAACCGCTTATTGCAACATTCATCGGTAAATCTGTTGCTAACGCAGGATTATCGTTAATCTCAAATTCATGATTAACCGCGATATCGGCACCAACTTGAATTTTATAAGTATCTACTACGGGAGTTTGTGTTTCAACCTGAACATAATATTTACCTTTTCTTAAGCCTAAGGAGCCTGTTTTTACAACTGCGTCACTTAACTTTGACGTAAAGTCACTGATAAGCTGGTCAAATTCATTATAAAGCCTTATAGTCCACCCTGCTGACGGAATTTTATGGTCTAAATGGGCAAAGGTTATATTAACGCAGGAATCCTCATTCACTTCAAAAGCAAACCAGTCGGAATCAGTGCTTTCAACACGCTGAGAGCCTGAACCATAATAAACTCTACCGATTTGAACGGGAGTTGCCTCTGACTTTGTATCGTTAAGCTCTTTTTCATAGGTTTCAGTAGGTGTAAATAAGGTTACTATTGTAAAATCAGAATAAAGAATGTCAAGACCGGGCTCAACAACGATAAGATACGTACCCGGTGTTACACCCGTTTCACCCCAGCTTGAAGTAACGTCACTCCAGAAGGATTTAAAATACGTAATCTCTTTATAAACCCTTGTTTCACCGTCTATTATTTTATAAAGGGTTACAATAAATCCGCATTTAAGAGAATCAAGTAGGTTATCATGGTCAAGCCTAACTGTAAGAATACCGTTTTGAGTAACCTCAAACATATACTCTTCATGATCACCCTTAACCTCAATGCTACCTATAACCTCTGCATTAGGGGTTATTTTCATCGGTGTATTATTACTGAACAAACCGTCATCAATGGTAAGTGCAGTACCTATTATTCCGAAAATAGTTGCTACAAGAACAACAACCGCAATAACGGATAATACTTTCTTTTTTCTTTTATTCATTATTTAAACTCCTTTTAAAAGAGATGTTAATTCTGATTTTGCTTTTTCAATATCAGGGTCGGTATCAGTAAACGAGCATAAAACCGAGCCTTTTAATTCCACATTTAAAATGGTAAACGCACATTTCAACTGTTTTTCCATATAGCCGAGAGCTTCAACTCCGCTTCTGCCTGCAGTTACAACAAGTAAAGCCTTTCGGTGTTTTTTTATAGCTTGAACTTTACCGTTTTTGTAAAATGACGTATAATAAAACTGGAATCTGTCTATAAGTGATTTTATCGGTGAAGAAAACCCACCATTATAAACGGGGCTTGAAAAAATTATTAAATCTGCATTTTCAAAGCTTTCAAAAAATACATCTAAATCTCTATGTACACATTTCCCTTTTTCTTCGCAATAATTGCAGCCGTTACAAAAATGAAAAGGTGTTTTATAAGTATTAAAAACTTCGATTTCTGCATTTTCTAATTCGTCTACACAGCTACGGCAAATTTCGTTTGTATAGCTATCGGGGCGGTTGGAGCCCTCAATTACAAGTATTTTTTTATTCATTAGTCTTCAACTCTTGACCGCAATATTTGCAAATAAGCTTTCCGTCGGCAAGCTCATAAAATAACGGCGGAAGATATTTTTCACTGGAGGTTATACAATCGGGTCTTCCGCAATAAGCATCATGGGTAGCCTCTTCAAAATCAGGCTTTATATATCTTCCCGCTTTACCCGTAACAGTTTTAAGAATACTTGCACAACAAGCATCAACGTATCTGTCGAGGGCTGAAACGTACTTTGCTCTTTCATCATTATCAACAGACATATCGAGCTCAATCCCTCTCGGAAAATGATGAAGAATGACAAGCTCTTGCTTCGCAGTAAGAAGCATTTTTTCATTCAAAATAAAATTATGTTTTCTTTCGTCAAAATCCTTTTCGTTTTCAAAGCTTTCCTTTGTTACCTCGGTCATATATAAAATATCAAGCTGAGGAATAGCATCAAAAAGATTGTCAAAAACGAAATACTTTTTCTCTCGTTTATTTAATATATTTATTAATTCCACGGGAAGAGCTGCACCGTTAACGGAAATAAAGTAAAATTCGTTTCCGTTATAAAGACTTAAGCATTGAAGAAGATTTTTAACAAGTGCATTGTTTGTAAAATCGCCTAAAAAGCCTATTTTCATATTTGAAATATGATTTTTCTCAATCCATACTGTTGAAAAATCAGCAAGGGTTTTTACGGGATACGCTCTACCGCCGTCCCCCGCATTAATAACGGGCACGCTTGAATAAAGAGATGCTGCCCTTGCGGCACCTTTTTTTGAATGGGATAATACTATAACGTCAGAAACTGATGACATAACTGTTATATCATCCTTGAGGCTACCGTTTGATGAATTTGAAAAACTCATTGTGCTGCCACCCATACGGACTGCCGCCGCTGTAAAAGCAGCCTCTGTATTCTTATCTTCCTTATAAAAAGCATTTGCAACAACTTTTTTGTCTAATTCTTGAGAATAAGTGCCTGTATTTGTTTTTAAAAAGCTCATAAGATTAAGGATTTCTCTAAGACCCTCTCTTGAAAAATCTGTGATATCCAAAAACTTCTTCATAGACATAAAACGCACCTCATTCAACTGTATTTTTCAAATCTTCTGTCTAATATCCCATTATTCGTTTCATTATACCACAATTTTAAAGAAATACAAATACTTTTAAATAAATTTACTTATTTTTTACATATACTTTTTAACACCGCAAAAGTCCCATTCCTCTAAGTTATATTCAACGGCTGATAAGCATAAAAAGACCTTGTGTTCAAAACGAACACAAGGTCTTTTTTATGTTAATATTGCTCTGTTATAAACTATAAATTAGTCCTGAACGGGAGCTGCTACGGGGCAAGAATCTGCACAAGCACCGCAATCAATACAAGTATCTGCATCGATAACGTATTTGCCATCGCCTTCAGAGATAGCCTCAACGGGACAATCTGCTGCACATGCGCCGCAAGAGATGCAATCATCAGTAATTTTGTATGCCATTTTTCTGACCTCCTTGCTTTTTTTCTTTATTGTATCACATATTTTGTGAAAATCAATACTAAAATAAATTTTTATTCTTCAACGTCAGCTTCTTCAATCTTTACAGGCTTTGCACCCTTAACTAATCTTACTTCGCTACGGTTAAACTCTGCGGGTATTGCTTCAGGTCTTCTATCAAGCTGAACCTTAAGCATACCTGTAAGAAGGCTATTATCAACAACCGTACCCCTACCCTCTCTCGTATCAACAACAGAGCCTACTCGAGGAGTAATTTTTGCAAGGTATTCATAGCTTTCCTGCTCATATTTAAGACAACAAAGAAGTCTTCCGCAAGTACCGCTGATTTTTGTAGGATTAAGAGAAAGACCTTGCTCCTTTGCCATCTTGATTGAAACGGGGTGGAAATCATCAAGAAATTGAGAGCAACAGAAGGGTCTTCCACAAATACCTAAACCGCCAAGCATTTTAGAAACGTCTCTGACACCTATCTGACGCATTTCAATTCTTGTTCTGTAATTGGAAGCAAGAATTTTTACAAGTTCTCTGAAATCAACTCTGTCGTCAGCAGTGAAATAGAAAATCATTTTACTGCCATCGAAAGCACATTCAACTTCAACAAGGCTCATTTCAAGGCCTAGCTGTTCAACCTTTTTAACACAGAAACCGAAGGCTTCTTCTTCCTTCTTCCTGTTTTGCTCAACTGTTTTTATATCTTCAGCACTTGCTTTTCTTATAACCTTTTTAAGAGGGTGAACGATTTCACTTTCGGTGATTTTGTGGTTAGGCGTTGCCACCATACCGCATTCAATACCTCTTACAGTTTCAACTATAACCTGTTCGCCTTTTGAATATACTTTCGTATCCGGATCAAAATAATAAATTTTTCCGTTTTCTTTAAAGCGAATACCTACAACTTCTGCCATATATTTTAATTCTCCGTAAATTTCGTATGTTTATTTAGAATGAGTAAAGCCTACCACTCTATATACCTGCACATAAAACTGTGCAAAGTAATGTGTAATTGGGATTGTTTTCAAGGGATTTAATCAATTCGTCCACGTAATTATACATATCAAGAAGCTTTTTTAAAGAAAGCCTTTCCGACATTATTTTGCTTTCTTCCAAAAAAGCTTTATATAAAGCTTTTCCACCGTTTTTCAAGGCAATTGAATCTCTTAACACGTCACAAAAAACGTTAAGCACCTCAACTGTAAGGGCTTTATTGCCGTCTAACGGGGCGGTGGCCTCAATTCTGTCGTATTCATAGGGAGTTATAACCGCTTGTGAAAGCTTTTTAATAACGTCCTTTGCTTTTTCAGAGCATTCCGCCTGAACAATTTCACCTAATCTTAATCTTATAACACGGGATAAAACCGTACCGATTACAGCGTTTGAAGTAACCGATGTAAGAATAAACGCAGTATATGAGGGGGGCTCTTCTAGAATTTTAAGAAGAAGATTTTGACTCTCCTCATTCATCAGCTGCATTTCGCTGATAACGTATACTTTAACATTTGCCTCGTTGGGTGTCAGGTAAGCCTCTGCCACCATTTTTTTAACGTCTGCTTTAACAAAAAGCTTTTTGTCATCAGGCTTTGTTATTTTAATAATATCGGGATGTATGTTTTCACTTGCTTTTCGGCAATGCTCACACTCACCGCAAGGTACTCTGTCTTTATTTTCGCAGACCATCATCCTTGCAGCAAGCAAAGCAAGCTCTATTCTATCTTTTTCACTACCACCGTCAATTAAAATTGCGTGTGGTGTTCTACCGTCAGCAAAAAAACTGTCAAGAGTTTTCAACGTGCTTTCGGGAAACTTGTTTTCGTAAATCATAATTTAATAAGCTTATCTACGTCAAGAACAAAAAGTGTAGCTCCGCCAATAGTAACCTCAACGGGTGCGGCTGTAACGAAGCCCTCGCCTAAGAAGGTGTGTGACGTTGCAGAAATCATCTGCGTTCTGCGAGAGCAACAGTTTCTGAAAATTTCAACAACCTGATCAACCTGCTCATCTTCAACACCAACAAGAACGGTTACGTTACCCATTTTAAGGAAACCGCCTGACGTTGAAAGCTTTGTTGCCTGAAAAGATGCTTTTGTGATTTCGGAAAGAAGGTCATTAGCATCCTCGCTGTTTACAATACCAACAATAAGTTTCATAAAACTATCCCCTTTACTTACTTTATATTTCCATATTAATTATAATTCATTTTTATTATCATTACAACACATTATTTTCAAGTTTCTTTCAACAACTTCTCTTCCACGCCAGGAATATGCTCTTTTTTCTATTGAATCTCCAAAACCATATTCACTTTTAGCACTTTCAAGAAACTCTTTTATAGGCGTGATCTCGATATTTTCATTCATCGGGCAAATATTCTGACAGTTATCGCAACCCCAGATACAGCCGTTTTTGCGAATAAATTCAGCAGTTTTTTCGTTTAATTCGCCCTTTTTCTGCGTTAAATGAGAAAAACATTTTTCTTTACAGAAGCCGTCACCTATTGCACCGTCAGGGCAGGCTTTTTTACATTTACCGCATTTAAGACATCCTGTTTTTACTGACGTGGTAGGGACAATTTCTAAATCAGTTACTATTTCACCGATAAAGCAAAAGCTACCGTAATTTTCATTGATGAGAAGTCCGTTATCACCTTTTACACCAACACCTGAAAGAACTGCCGCTTTAACCTCGGGAACAGGTGAATTATCACAAAAAAACTCAAAGCTATTATCGGGGTATTTTTCTTTTAATTCTACTGCCGCCTTTTCAAGATACGCCCCTACAATTATGTGATAGTCATCGGGTACGGCATATTTTGAAATATTAAGTTTTTTATAGCTATCCTCACCTAAATAGTAAGGGAATAAATAAACTATAACACTTTTTGCTTCTTTGGGTATTCGGCTTTTAGCTCTGCACTGAATAAGATTATCTTCAATATCGCAAAATCTGCAAACGCCCCAAGGCAAAAAATCACTTAAAGGTATTTTTATATTCATCATTTACTCAAAGCAATCATAATGGGCATTGTAAGGACTGAAACAACGGAGCAAAATGCCACTACCTTTGAAGCAACACCCGTATCCTTACCGTATTTTGCAGAAAACATTACAGTATTGTTTGCACTCGGTACAGATGCAGAGATAAGGCATGCAGTAAGAATAGCACCGCCAACACCGCAAAGCTTGAATATGCAAAGCATTATTAACGGTAACGCAACAAGCTTTAACAGCATAACGAGGTAAATATTTTTTTCTTTAAACATACTCTTGATATCTGTGTTAGCAATATACGTGCCTAAAAACAGCATTGCAAGAGGTGTATTAAGGTTTGAAATATGAGTTATAGCTGAATTTATCATATCGGGCAGCTGCACGTCAAAAATAAATAAGGGCAAGCCTATTAAAACAGATATAACGCCCGGGTTTAATATAAGTAGCTTGGGATTAAACTTATTTTTACCCTCACCCTTTGTCATATGCCAAATACCGTGGGTAAAGGAAAGTATATTAAATGCTACAACACCTGCCGAGCAATAAAAAACGCCTTCGCTGCCAAGCATCGCCTGACAAAGAGGTAAAGCCATATACCCCATATTACCATAGGTTACCGCATATTTGTAAATAGCACCGTCTTTTCCCGCTTTATTGAAAAAGGGTAACGCAAGTAATATGCCTACGGTGAGAGTGCCAAACATACATACAAACGCAATAACAAAGGACTTTGCTGTTTGCATACTGAATTCCATATTTATAAAGGACTGCACCATAACAACAGGTGTTATTACGTAAAACAATAAATCGTTTGAACGCTTTGCGGTATCCTGACCGAAAATGTGCAAACGGTCGGCTATAAAGCCGACCGCAACTATCAGATACAGAATAACAACCTGCTGTGCGGCGGTCATCATATTGCTAAAAAACATTTTTATCTCCTGCACAGATTTATATAATTATTCTTCATTTTTTCTGTTTTTTAATTCTGCAAGTGATACTGCAGAAAATTCATCGTTTGAGGTAGTTTCTTCAGCCTTTGATTTTTTAAACAAGCCTGAAGCAAAAGCTTTTTTTGCTTTTTTCTCTGTTTTTTCAACAGGCTCTTCAACTACTTCTTCGATAACCTCGGGGGCTTCTTCAATAACCTCTTCAGCTACTTCTTCGATAACCTCGGACTCTTCTTTGATAGCTTCCTCAGCTACTTCTTCGATAACCTCGGGCTCTTCTTCGATAGCTTCTTCTACTTCCACGATAACCTTGAGTTCTTCTTCGATAGCCTCTTCAGCTACCTCTTCGATAACCTCGAGTTCTTCTTCGATAGCCTCTTCAGTTACCTCTTCGATAACCTCGGGCTCTTCTTCAATAGCTTCTTCTGCTACCTCATCGATAATTTCTGCAGAAGCTTCTTTTTCAAGCTCTGCTAACTGTTTGTCAATCATTTCAGTAGCGGCAATTTCGGGAGCAATTTCTTCATCTACAGAAACTGTTTCCGTAACAACTGCTTCTGTAACAGCTTCTGTTTTTGAAGAATTCTTTGAAGCTTTCTTTTCAACGTCAGGAAGAACGATTTCATTAACTGTTCTTCTGTTTTTGATACCGTCCTTAAAGCCTACACCTAATGAAGCAAATATATATGAAAGAATAAATACAAGTGCTGTAAGGTGGGTTATGCTGAATTCGTTACCTTCAACGGTTTTAAGACCTACTGCGAGAATAACAATTCTGGGGATTGTAACGAGTGCTGCAAAAAGCGTTGCGGCAAAACCGTAGCCATAAATCCCCCACATACTGTCTTCGGTGAAAACTCCTGAAGAAATACGGGCAAAGGTTATGAAGAAAAGCATCATAAACAGGAACATAAAGATTTCAAAAAGAAGCTCTGAAACCTTTGTAAAGCTTATAGCATTCATAAGCCTTGAAACAAGCATTGTCATACTCCAGCACAAAGGAGAAAGTGCAAGAAGCTTAAACTCTTTATAAGAAGCTTTTCCGTTAAGATGGCTCATTGCAAAAACAAGGAAATAAATAACTGCAAAAAATGCAAAAACAAATCTTAAAATCGTTAATGCCCCACCCTGCTCAGCAAGATTAGAACGCAAAAGACTTATAAATATCTGACTGTTACCCTGATTTACGGGAACAGTATTTTTGATAACCGTTACCATATCCCAAGCAAGACCCGCAACCATTACTATTGAGGTTGCACCTAAAATCGGGTTTTTACCCGTAGGAAGCTTAGGTGAAGGAACTTCTTTGCTTAAAAAGCTTAAAACAAGAAATACGATAGTGAAAACTGCTACTATACCGTAAAGAAGAGGAATTGTAACGTCGCTTTCTTTATAGAAGCCGTTTTCCACGTCTACAAGTGCTAAAAGCTGATAAACTCGTGTAGGAAGTGCAACAAGAACTGCAGTAGCAAAAACGATAAGAAGATATTTCATTTTTATTGCACTTGAAGAGCCTTTAATTTTACTCATTGTTCACAGTCCTTTCAATTATCTCTCATCAAGAGGAATATATACTGTCTGACGTTTGAAATTTGAAACTCTTTCATCTATCGGGGCATATTCCTTAGGAACAGCCACGTTTTTATAAGCCGGTCTTATTACTCGGTTACCTGTGATAAGCTCTTCAATTCTGTGAGCAGACCAACCTGCAACACGAGCAACTGCAAAAAGAGGTGTATAAAGGTCTACGGGAATACCTAACATCTCATAAATAAGACCTGAATAAAGGTCAACGTTAGCACAAATCTTTTTATTATTATTCTTTTCGCTTGCAAAAATTTCGGGTGTAAGCTTTTCGATAAGGTCAAGAGCTTGAAATTCATCAGCATAGCCCTTTTTCTCTGCTAACTTTAATGCTTCGCGTTTAAGAATTTTCTGTCTTGGGTCTGAGAGGGTGTAAACAGCGTGGCCCATACCGTAAACAAGACCGCTTCTGTCACCTGCTTCTTTATTGATGATTTTCTTAAGGAAATCAGCAATCTGACCTTCGTTTGTAATATCCTTAACGTCTGCTCTTAAGTAATTGAGCATTTCGGCAACCTTAAGGTTTGCACCGCCGTGACGGGGACCCTTAAGTGAGCCGATACCCGCGGAAATAGCTGAATAAGTATCTGTACCGCTTGAGGTAAGCACTCTTGTAGCAAATGCAGAGTTGTTACCGCCGCCGTGCTCAGCGTGAAGAATAAGGCAAAGGTCAAGAAGCTTTGCTTCTTCATCGGTAAACTCCATATTTGAACGGGTATTATAAAGAATAGTTTCAGCTGTTGTAAGGCCCGCTTTAAGAGGATGAAGATACATACTCTCTTTAAGATAATATCTTCTCTTAACCTGATAAGCGTAGGTCATAATTGTAGGAAGCTGTGCGATAAGCTGAATGCTCTGACGAAGAACGTTTTCAATAGATAAATCGTCAGGGTTGCTATCGTATGAATAAAGAGAAAGAACCGAACGTTCAAGCTTATTCATAACGTTAGGTGACGGTGCTTTCATAATCATATCTTCAATGAAATCTTCGGGAAGGTCTCTTGATTCGGAAAGCACTTTATTAAATAACTTTAACTGATTTTTTGTGGGGAGGTTACCGAAAAGAAGAAGCCATGCAGTTTCTTCGTAACCGAAACGGTTTTCAGCAACACAAGCGTCAACGATATTATTAACGTCTATACCTCTATAGGTAAGATGACCCTCAATAGGCTTTCTTTCACCGTCGTCAATATAATAGCCCTCAACAGAGCAAACCTTTGTAAGTCCCGCCATAACACCGCTTCCGTCGCGGTTTCTTAAGCCTCTTTTAACTTCAAATCTGTCGAAATAATCCTGCGGAATAGCGCTGTATTTTTTCAACTCGTCGCAAAGAGTTGTTAAATCGCTACTTTTAATAGGCTCTATATAAGTTGGCATTTATCTCACTCCTTATCAATAATATATCAATAATACACCAATCATAAATCAAAATAATAATTCATATTATTCTATAACAAAACAACGCTATTGTCAATAATACAACATTATCAATAAAACTTTAAGGAATGGTGAAAATTTTATGAAACATTTTTTAATACTTATTCTTGCTTCCGCCGTAATTATGCTGATTTTACCCGTTGCGGCATTAAAAGATACCGTGCCAAAATCTATAAAAAACGATGATTCTGTCAATTCAGAGACAATCGGAAATGATGCAACCACAGAAGCACACCAACCAAACAATGATACAATTACAGTATTTTTATCATCACAAAATCAAAACGTTGAAATGGATATGTTTGAATATATTTGCGGAAGTGTTGCGGCGGAAATGCCCCTCGCCTATCACGAGGAGGCCTTAAAAGCACAAGCTGTAACCTGCTACACAAACGCTTTAAGATTAAAGCTTAATACAGAAAAAACGAACAATGCAGATATAAGCGACAACACTGCAATTCACCAAGGATACATAAACGAGGCTGAGCGAAGAGCAAAATGGGGA
The DNA here is from genome assembly GCA_045648585.1 of Acutalibacteraceae bacterium. GTDB lineage: Bacteria > Bacillota > Clostridia > Oscillospirales > Acutalibacteraceae > DTU089. Next base: position 6,028 of record JAZROI010000064.1, on the reverse strand, counting down.
AATGATTTTGAAAAATACGAAAGCAAATTAAAAAACGTTGTAAATTCAGTAAAAAATCAAGCAATTTATTATAATGACCAGCTTATTGTTGCCGCTTTTTTCGCTATAAGCTGCGGAAAAACGGAAGATTCGGGGAATTTATGGAGTGAAAGCGTACCCTACCTTACAAGTGTAGAAAGTCAGGGGGACTGCTTATCCCCTCAATACGCTACAAGCGTGTCTTTTTCTTTAGATGAATTTATTTCAAAAATAAAAAGTAGTGATGCTGAATTCAACATTGAAAGCCTTGAAAATGCAGTGAATATTAAAGAAACCTCACCAACAGGCACAGTATTAAAAGCAGAAATTAACGGCATTAGCTATACGGGCGAAGAAATTCGAAGCCTTTTCTCGCTACGAAGCCCCGTTTTTACTGTTACCTCAACGGATTCCGCTATAACGTTTAACGTCCTCGGCTACGGTCACGGAATAGGTATGAGCCAATACGGTGCAGACTATTTTGCAAGGCAAGGTTTTACGTATAAGGATATTTTGACACATTATTATAGCGGGGTTACCATAAATTAAAACTGCGACAGTAAATTACTTACTGTCGCAGTTTTAATTATTTAAAGTTTCTCAACCGTAATTGTTACTGTTTCGCCGTTGATATCCCATTCTTTTGAAAGCTGACCTTTTTCGCCGTTTTCAATAGAATTTGCGAGAACAACTGTAGAAATAGCAGACTCGTTATTCTTTGCGATTTCGAAGAGCTTGTCGTTACCTGTAAGAGTAACGTTGATTCTGTCCATAACGTTGAAATCAGAATCTTTTCTCATTGTCTGAATCTTACTGATAAGCTCTTTTACGAAGCCCTCTTCAATAAGCTCAGGTGTAAGCTCTGTATCAAGAGCAACAGTAACACCTCTGTCAGAAACGGTGAAAACGCCCTCTTTCTGCTTTGTTTCGAGAAGAATATCCTCAGTTAAAAGCTCAACCTCACCGCTTGCAAGAGAAAGAACGATCTTGCCCTCTGCATCAAGAGTTGCCTTTGCAGATGACGGGAGATTTGAAAGTGCTTCTCTGATTTCACCTAACTGTTTACCGTATTTAGGACCAACTGTTTTAAGCTGAGGCTTGAATACGTATGAAACGAAGCTACTTGCATCTTCAACGAAATCAACGTTTTTGATGTTAAGCTCTTCGCGGATGATATCAATAAAGTAGCCTTCAACCTTTTTGTCGCACTGAACATACATTGTGTTAAGAGGCTGACGGTTTTTGATATTTGAACCGTTTCTTGCTGCTCTACCGAGAACTACGATGCTTACAACCTCATCCATATTCTTTTCAAGCTCAAGGTCGATAAGGTCTTCTCTTACCTCAGGATAGAAGCAAAGATGAACACTTTCGGGAGCAGATTTATCAACGTTGCAAACAAGGTTTCTATAAATTGCTTCTGCCATAAAGGGAATCATAGGTGCTGCAGTTTTTGCAGTAGTAACAAGTGCAGTATAAAGAGTCATATATGCTGCAACCTTATCATCTGTGATACCCTGTACCCAATAACGCTCTCTACCGCGGCGAACGTACCAGTTACTCATTTCGTCTGTAAATTCCTGAAGAGCCTTTGCAGCTTCGGGAATACGGTAATTTGCAAGGTTATCGTCAACAGTTTTTACCATTGAGTTAAGCTTTGAAAGAAGCCATTTATCCATTACTGTAAGCTTGCAATCGTCAAGATTATATTTTGTGGGATCAAAGCTATCAATATTTGCATAAAGCACGTAGAAAGCATAAGTATTCCAAAGAGTGCTCATAAACTTTCTCTGACCCTCAACAACTGCTTTACCGTGGAAACGGTTGGGAAGCCAAGGAGCTGAGTTAGTATAGAAATACCAACGGATAGCGTCTGCACCGTAGCTTTGAAGAGCATCAAACGGGTCAACTGCGTTACCCTTTGATTTACTCATCTTCTGACCGTTTTCATCCTGAACGTGACCGAGAACGATAACGTTCTTATAAGGTGCTTTATTGAAAATGAGAGTTGAGATAGCAAGAAGAGAATAGAACCAACCTCTTGTCTGGTCAACTGCCTCTGAAATAAAGTCTGCAGGGAACTGGCTTTCGAAAAGCTCTTTGTTTTCAAAGGGATAGTGATGCTGAGCAAAGGGCATAGCACCTGAGTCAAACCAACAGTCAATAACCTCGGGAACACGGTGCATTTCCTTGCCACAGTCGGGACATTTAATTGTAACTGCGTCAATGAAGGGTCTGTGAAGCTCAATTTCATCGGGACAGTTGTTGCTCATTGATTTGAGCTCTTCAATGGAGCCGATAGAATGACGGCAACCACATTCACATTCCCAGATATTAAGAGGAGTACCCCAATAACGGTTACGGGAAATACCCCAGTCCTGAACGTTCTGGAGCCAGTCACCGAAACGGCCTTTACCGATGCTTTCGGGAATCCAGTTAATTGTATTGTTGTTTCTGATAAGGTCGTCTTTAACCTCAGTCATCTTGATAAACCAAGACTCTCTTGCATAGTAGATAAGAGGTGTGTTACATCTCCAGCAATGAGGATATTCGTGCTCGAATTTAGGCGCATCGAAAAGAAGGCCTGCTTTATCAAGGTCAACAAGCACAAGGGGGTCAGCCTTTTTAACGAATGTGCCAACGTAGGGTGTAGGCTCTGTCATTTCGCCCTTACCGTCAACAAGCTGAACGAAGGGAAGGTCGTATCTTCTGCCAACCTTAGCGTCGTCCTCACCGAATGCGGGAGCGATATGAACGATACCTGTACCGTCTGTCATTGTAACGTAGCTATCTGCTGTAATGAAGAAAGCCTTTTTATTCTGTTTTTCGCAGATTGGCTTAACGTAATCAAAAAGAGGCTCGTATTCTTTATGCTCGAGGTCAATGCCCTTATAGCTTTCAAGAATTTCGTATGCAGGTGCATCTTCAGTTGCAAGCTTACCTAAAACCTTATCAAGAAGAGCCTCTGCCATATAATATGTGTAGCCGTCTGCTGCTTTTACTTTGCAATAAGTATCAACAGGATTAACGCAAAGTGCAACGTTTGAAGGAAGGGTCCAGGGTGTTGTTGTCCAAGCAAGGAAATACGCATCTTCACCAACAACCTTGAAACGAACAACTGCTGAACGCTCTTTAACAAGCTTGTAGCCCTGAGCAACCTCGTGAGAAGAAAGAGGTGTACCGCAACGGGGGCAATAAGGAACGATTTTAAAGCCCTTATAAAGAAGATTTTTCTCATAAATCTGCTTTAATGCCCACCATTCAGACTCAATGAACTCGTTGTGATAGGTAACGTAGGGTTTTTCCATATCTGCCCAGAAGCCAACGGTAAATGAGAAATCCTCCCACATGCCTTTGTATTTCCAAACGCTTTCCTTACAGTGACCTATAAAGGGCTCAAGACCGTATTCTTCAATCTGCTCTTTACCATCAAGACCAAGAAGCTTTTCAACCTCAAGCTCAACGGGAAGACCGTGAGTATCCCAACCTGCTTTTCTGGGTACCATACAGCCCTTCATTGTGCGGTAACGGGGAATCATATCTTTAATAACACGGGTAAGAACGTGACCGATATGAGGCTTACCGTTTGCTGTAGGGGGACCGTCATAGAAAACGTAAGGTGTACCGTCTTTTCTTTCTTCGATACTTTTCTCGAAGATTTTTTCATCTCTCCAGAATTTTTCGATTTTCTTTTCCTGTTCAACAAAATTTACGTTGGGGGAAATAGGTTCGTACATAACTTTACCTCCAAAAAATAATCAAAAAATAAAAGTCTTTGCCCTGTAAATACAGGACAAAGACACGCTTTGCAACCACCCATAATTTACACGTACCATCATACGTTGCTCCAATAACGGTGAGCATCCGGAGAAGCTTACTTGCTTTCAGCCCTCGGCTCAGAAGTGATATTCGACATCCTTTTTTCGTACCAACCTTTCACCGTCGTTGGCTCGCTAAAACGAATAAAAAGAGCTACTGTCTTCGTCAATGCCTTTTCATACGTAGGATATAGTATCACGAAAAAATAAAAATTGCAAGTGTTTTACCATTTATTGTATATATATTATCGAAAACTGCTAATAATTTTAAAAGTTAATCTTTACATATCGGCAAAATTAAGTTATAATGATTATTTGTAAAAATATGTAAATAAGCGTTATTGCAGTTAGTATTTTATTAGTGTATTAGCGCAATAATTGGAAATCCACTATTGAAAGGAAATATATTTATGCTTCAATTTGAAGAATTAAGACTTGAGCTTCTCTCTTACGAGGATAAGCTTAAAGACCTTGCAGAAGCTTTAGGTCTTGAAAAAATGAAAGCGGAAGTTGCAGAGCTTGAAGAGGAAAGTGCTAAAGATGGCTTCTGGGATGATATTCAGAGGTCACAAAAAATCACTCAGCATATGGCAGGCCTTAAAAACAAGATTCAGGCTTACGTTGACCTTAACGGTGTTTTTGACGACACTCTTACACTTATTGAGCTTGCAAACGAAGAAGAGGACGAAAGCCTTTTTGATGAATGCAGAACAAGCGTTGATGATTTCGTAGCTTCTCTTGATGCTATGACTCTTTCAACTCTTCTTACAGGCGAATATGATAAAAACAACGCTATTCTCACCTTCCATGCAGGTGCAGGCGGAACAGAGGCTCAGGACTGGGCACAGATGCTTTTCCGTATGTATAACCGTTGGGGTGAGCGTCACGGCTTCAAGGTTTCAACTCTTGACTACCTTGACGGTGATGAGGCAGGTCTTAAATCAGCAGTTATTCTTATCGAAGGCGAAAACGCTTACGGATATATGAAGAGCGAAAGCGGTATTCACCGTCTTGTTCGTGTATCACCCTTTGATGCATCAGGCAGAAGACACACTTCCTTCGCATCATTAGAGGTTATGCCCGAAATCGACGACAGCATCGAGGTTGAAATCGCACCCGAGGATATTAAAATGGACGTTTACCGTTCATCAGGTGCGGGCGGTCAGAAGGTTAATAAAACCTCTTCTGCAGTTCGTCTTACTCATATTCCCACAGGTATCGTTTGCTCCTGTCAGGTTGAAAGAAGCCAGCATCAGAACCGTGAGGTTGCTATGCGTATGCTTAAATCAAAGCTTATTGAAATCAAAGAACGTGAGCATCTTGACAAAATCAGTGATATCAAGGGTGTTCAAAAGGAAATTGCTTGGGGTAGCCAGATTCGTTCATACGTATTTATGCCCTACACTCTCGCAAAAGACCACAGAACAAGCTTTGAAAACGGTAACATAAATGCAGTTATGGACGGAGATATTGACGGATTCATAAATGCATATCTTAAAATGCAGGCAAATCAGGAATAATTATGGATATCAAGGAAGAATCTTTAAAAAAGCATTACGAATGGAACGGCAAAATTGAGGTTGTCGCCCGTTGCCCCGTTGAAACAAGAGAGGATATGGCTTTAGCCTACACCCCCGGTGTTGCAGAGGCTTGCCTTGTTATAAAGGATGACGTTAATAAATCTTTTGAATTAACAAGACGAAATAATCTTGTTGCGGTTGTAACTGACGGCACCGCCGTTTTAGGTCTTGGTGATATAGGCCCCGAGGCAGGTATGCCCGTTATGGAAGGTAAATGTGCACTGTTTAAAAAGTTTGCAGACGTTGATGCTTTTCCCCTTTGCATAAAATCAAAGGACGTTGACGAAATAGTAAGAACTATTTATCTTCTTTCAGGTAGCTTCGGCGGTATAAATCTTGAAGATATTGCCGCCCCCAGATGCTTTGAAATTGAGAAAAAATTAAAAGAAATCTGCGATATTCCGATTTTCCACGATGACCAGCACGGCACAGCAGTTGTTGTACTTGCAGGTGTGCTTAACGCATTGAGAGTTGTGAATAAAAAAATAGATGACGTTAAAATCGTTGTAAACGGCTTAGGTGCTGCAGGTACTGCGATTTCGAAAATGCTTATTGCCGCAGGTGCTAAAAATATGGTGCTTGTTGACAAACGAGGTAAAGTCGGATCGTAGC
>JAZROI010000063.1:0-7552 GCA_045648585.1 Acutalibacteraceae bacterium | reverse complement strand
GAAAAATTTGAGATTGGTATTGCAGTAAGTAAGCTTTATGACTTTATCTGGGATATTCTTTGCGACTGGTATATCGAGCTTTGTAAGGTTCGTTTAAACGGTGAGGATGTAAATGCCAAGAACACCGCAAAGGCTGTACTTGTTTACGTTATGAGCAACACTTTAAAGCTTCTTCATCCCTTTATGCCCTTTATTACAGAAGAAATCTGGCTTGCTCTTCCTCATGACGGCGAAAGCATTATGATTTCCGAGTGGTGCAAATATGACGAAGCTCTCAACTTCCCCGTTGAAGAAGAGGCTATGAACAGAGTTATGTCTGCTATTAAGGCTATCCGTAACCGTCGTGCAGAAATGAACGTTCCCCCCTCAAAGAAAGCTAAGCTTTATATTGCAACAAAATATATTGATGATTTCACAAACGGTAGCGTGTTTATGAACAGACTTGCTTCTGCTTCAGAAATCGAAATCGGTAGCGAATTCGAAGTTGAGGGTAGCGTAAGCGTTATTACTGAATCTGCAAAGATTTTTATTCCTCTTAACGAGCTTGTTGACCTTTCTGCGGAAAAAGCAAGACTTGAGAAAGAGCTTGAAACAGCTAAGAAAGACCTTGAATTTGTTGAGAATAAGCTTAATAACCCTGGTTTTATGGCTAAAGCACCTGAAAAAGTTGTTGCTGCTCAGCGTGAAGCTCAGGCTAAGCATTTAGCAAAAATTTCAATGCTTGAAGAAAGTATTTCTAAGTTACAATGAATTATATTGAATCGGTAAATTATATACATTCATTATTAAAATTCGGTATCCGTCCCGGTTTAAACGGGATGGATGCCTTATTGCATTTGTTGGGTCAGCCTCATAAAAATTTAAAGTATGTTCACGTTGCGGGAACAAACGGCAAAGGCTCAACCTCAACCGCAATTTCAAACGTTTTAATAGAAGCAGGCTATAACGTAGGGCTTTATACCTCGCCTTACGTTACCGATTTTCTCGAAAGGGTACAGTATAACGGTAAGCCTGTTGACAGAGAGGTTTTTGCATATTCTGTTACTAAGGTAAAAGAATTTGTAGAAATTCTTGAAAATGAAGGCACGCAAATTACGGAGTTCGAAGCCCTTACAGCATCAGCGTTTTTATGCTTTAAGGCTCTTAATTGCGACCTTGTTGTTCTCGAAGTAGGGCTTGGTGGTAGGCTTGATGCAACTAACGTTATTGAAACACCACTTGTAAACATTATAACTTCGTTATCAATTGACCATTCTGCGATTTTAGGCAATACTATTGAAGAAATTGCCTTCGAAAAATGCGGTACTATTAAAGAGAACGGTACAGTTATATCTTCTTTCGGTCAACCCGAAAACGCTGTAAACGTCATTGAAAAAGCATGTTCAGAAAGAAATAATTTTCTCGTTGTGCCTGATGAATCACAAATTAAAGTTCTTGATTCTGATATTTTCGGAGTTAAGTTTACGTATAAAAATAATTTGTATAAAACATCAATGGCAGGCTTTCATCAGGTTAAAAATATGACTTGCGTTATTGAGGCTTGTCAAGTTTTGAGAAAGTATTTTGAAATATCAGATGATGACATTTATAACGGAATGGAAAAAACGGTTTTACCTGCAAGGGTTGAGGTCGTTTCAAAATCACCGTTAGTTATCCTTGACGGCGGTCACAATGAGGACGGTGCAAAAGCCTTCTATGACGGTGTTTCACCGTATCTTGATAAATACGATAAAATCTTCGTTGTTGCAGGTATGATGGCAGATAAAGCCGTTAAAACCTCGTTAAAGCCGTTAATAGAATATAGCGATAGCTTTATTGCGGTAACTCCTGATAATCCAAGGGCTATGAGCTGTGATAAGTTAGCGGAAATTGCGAAAATATATTGTAATGACGTTAGAGCAATACCGTCACCTGTTGATGCAGTAAAAACGGTTTCAGCGGCTTTAGGTGAAAATGATGCGCTTTTAGTCGTAGGCTCGCTTTATCTTGCGGGTGAGGTAAGAGAAACTCTTTTAAAACTCTTTTAAATTCACAGTAAATTAATTGATTTTAATAAGCTTTAGTGATAAAATAGTTATATAAAATTTAGTGAGTTGAATTGATGGTTTAACTCACTGTAAGGAGTACTTAAATGGTTGAATTTGATGCTTTTGCAGGCGGTATTGAAATAGGCGGCTTGCGAAATATGCTTGAAATTAAAATACTTATTTGTTACATTCTCGGTAACGTTAAAACACCTATGAAGCGTACGCAAATTTGCGATGCTCTTCAAAAAACAGGTCTTGTTAATTATTTTGATACGAACGTAGCTATAGACGAGCTTCTTGCAACTGAAACTCTTAAAGAAACTGAGTATTTCGGCGAAAACTGTCTTGACGTTTCTGCAAAAGGTATTTACGGTGCAAGAGAGCTTGAAAACAATCTTCTACCCGGCGTAAGAGACCGTGCGGTTAAAACCGCTTTAAATATCGTTGCAAGAGCAAGAGCCGAAAGAGAAAATAAGGTTGAAATCAAAAAGGTTCATAACGGCTATGACGTAACCTTCGAAATCGAAAGCCTTGGTGACAGATTATTATCACTTACTCTTAACGTTACTGATGAGTTTCAGGCTGAGCAGTTAAAAGACGGCTTCCTTGATGACCCCGGTGCTCTTTATTCTGATATTATCAATAGGCTTGTAAAAGAATAATTAAAATTTAAACACCTGACACTTTTACTGTTAACACAGTGTGTCAGGTGTTTTTATGTTAGTAATATTACGCTATTTTATTTTGAACATCCGCAGCTGCCACCTGGGTTGAATGAAGATGATGTACAATCATTTCCTTTTAAGTTCGGAGGGAAGAATTCATCAATAGGGAAGCAAATCTTCTTGAAAGTGTCGCAGGGGTCTTCTGTGTCGCAGCAGCATTCTTTAGTCGGTACGCAGAAATCGTAAGCAGGAATAAGCATCTGCACGTCTCTTTCGAGCTGAATAATTGTGAAAATACCGAGAGTAACCTTAACGGCTTTTTCACAGTCGCAAACATTAAAATCGCCCTCGAAGCAACAACAAATATTTCTTGGAATATTGTCGCAACAGTTACCGAGGGTATTACAACAATCGCAAACTCTGCAAATTTTAGCATCGAGCACAATGGGGTCTACGCATTGTACCTTTGCTTTGGGGTTAGTGTTGCCGATGGGCATTTGCTCATCAAAGCCGTCACAAACGTAGCTTGATGAGAAGATTTTAACGTTACCGTCACTACCGTAAAGAATACATTTTTTACCAAAAGTTACAAGACCTTCAAGAATTGTAGGTGAAGCGGTAGGGCAGGTATAAGCGTCAAGGCAAACCTTTACGAAAAACGTAAGGTCAACGGAATAGCAGCCTTTGTTAAAGGGTACTTTTTCAACTTCAACAAGGCAGTTAAGTATTTGTGCGGCTCGTGGTTTAACTATAGATGCATTGTCGAGAATACATTGACCTCTGTCGGTAAGATAAACTCTTAAATCTGTAAGGCAATCCTTGTCGGCACAAGAGTCGTAAACTCTGTTGGTGTCAATACAGATAGCCTCTTTGATGTGGTTAAGCTCTGAGCCTGAATAGTTTTTGTTATCAGCCATATCTTTTCCTCCTGAAATGTATTTGAAGCTAAAAACTTAAACTTCATTACATAGTATGAAAAGATACGGGAATAGTTACATTTTTATTTTATACACCCGTTAAATCAAAGGGCGGAATATATTCCTCTTTAGCTGATGAAAGCTCTTGCATAAATCCGTCTTCAATGCCTGAGTCAAATAAATAATCTTCTATTTCGTCGTATTCCTCTTGAGTAAGCCGTCTTGATAACTCATCGTGAGGACAGGGGGAAATAGGCGTAAACTGACTCATAAGGCTGAATAAAACTTCACCCTCGTTAAAGCTATTCTTAACCCAATCAATAACGCCTTTTGTGTTTTCAAGGTTATTCGGCAAAATCAAATGGCGGATTATAACACCGCTTTTCATAATACCATTTTCGTCAATAATATAGTCACCAACCTGACGGTGCATTTTTTTAATGGCTTTTGTAGCTGTTTCAAAATAATCGGGTGCTTTAGAATACTTTATTGCAAGGGAATTATCACTGTATTTTAAATCGGGTAAATATATTTGAATTTTACCCTCAAGCCTTTTAAGAGAGTCTAAGCTTTCATATCCGCCGCAATTATAAACAACCGGGACGGGGAGAGGCTCGTCGAGCGATTTTAAAACCGCATCAATAAAATGAGTTGCAGTAACAAGGTTAATGTTGTGAGCACCTTGGGAAATTAAGTCTTTATAAATCTCTTTTAATTTTTCAACGGTAATTTCTTTACCGATACCGCCTCGGCTTATATCTTTGTTTTGACAAAATGAGCATTGAAGATTACAGCCCGAAAAGAAAACCGTACCGCTACCGTTTGTTCCACTTATAGGAGGCTCTTCCCAAAAATGTAAAGCAGCCCTTGAAATAACGGGGCTTTCACCCATAAGGCAAAAGCCCTTACCGTTGTCGGTAAGAGCTTTTCTTAATACGTTACATTTTCTCGGGCAATCGTTACAAAGGTACATAATCAGTTACCTGAAACAAGTTCAAGATAGCTCATTGAAAGCCATCCGCCTGTGCTGTTGTAAACGACGTAACCCCAATCATCCCAAACGGCAAGAACTTCAACCTCGACATCTTTGTCGATGTAAAGAATTCTGTCTGCTTGTGAATTGGGCTGTATTCTCATGCCTAACGGGTCTTCTTGAGTAGCAACCTTGTAGGTACCCGTAGCGTAAGACGTTGTGTTGTTTGTTACAGGCTTTTCAACAACTTTGTTTGTAGTTGCTTCTGTTGTAGAATCCTCTGAATCGGCCTCTGTCTTTTCATCATTTGTATCTTTATCGCCTTTATCTTTATTGCTTGAATTCATGTTAGCAATTGCTTCAAGGTCTAAAGAAACACTTTCTTCAGTTGTTGTTTTTTCAGCTTCTTTTTTATCAGAATTAGCGGAAGCAGTAGCTACAACTGCAACAATAACTGCGGCTAAAACTAAAAGAAATGAAATTATTAAAACAATAGTATTTTTGTTTCTCAATTTATCCATAATTATCTCTCCTTGAGAAAATCTTTTCGACATTATATCAGTTTTTTAGACAAAAATCAATAGTAAAGGTTTTAATGCTTATTTGTTATTTTTTACTTAATTTAACAATCTGTAAACAGTTAAAAATATACTAAAAAACTATTGCTATATAATAGTATATTATGATATAATAAACTGTAAAATTATTAGTGGTATTATGTCCGTTTTTGAGTGTTTGGTTTGGTGGTGAATTAAGGTGGTAATTTTCGGTATTGACCCCGGTTATGCGATTGTGGGTTGCGGTATCGTCCGTTACGAAAGGAATAATTTTTCCTTAATGGGCTACGGTGCAGTTACTACCGATAAGGATATGCCATTTAATGAACGTCTTAAAAAGATTTACGATGACCTTTCTGAGCTTTTGGAAAAATTCAAGCCCGATGCAGTTAGCATTGAAAGGTTATATTTCAACACTAACCAAAAAACAGCTATCGACGTTGCTCAGGCAAGAGGCGTTATCGTTCTTGCCGTTGAAAATGCAGGCATACCGCTTTTTGAATATACACCGCTTCAGGTAAAGCAAAGTATAGTCGGTTACGGAAGGGCCGAGAAAAATCAAGTTCAGGAGATGACAAAAATGTTTTTACATCTTGATTCTATCCCGAAGCCTGACGACGCTGCCGATGCGCTTGCTCTTGCAATATGCCACGGTCATTCAAGTGGTTCTCTCATTTTAGGTTTAAATAATAGGTGATTATATGTTTTACAGTTTAACAGGTAAATTGATATATAAAGATGATCAAACAGTTGCTATCTCTTGCGGTGGGGTAGGGTTTAAATGCTTTTCCACAAGAAAAACCATTTCAGAGTTATCCTTAAAAGAGGGTGAGGTTACCGTTTTTACTCACCTCAACGTTCGTGAGGATGCTCTCGATTTGTTCGGTTTTTCTACTGTTCAGGAGTTAGATGCTTTTAAATTGCTTATAAGTGTTTCGGGCGTTGGTCCTAAAGCGGCTCTTGCAATTCTTTCAGAGCTCAGCCCTGATGCATTTGCAGTTGCTGTAGCTTCGGGTGATGCTAAAGCAATTACTGCCGCAAACGGCGTAGGTCCTAAGCTTGCCCAAAGAGTTATTATGGAGCTTAAAGACAAAATCGGCGGTATGTCGTTTATATCTGAAGAAAGCAGTGCGGTTTCAAATGCCGTATCTTCAGTAAACAATATGAGCAATACCTCTGAAGCAATAGCGGCTCTTACCGCACTCGGTTATTCTCAAACAGAGGCATCCGTTGCTGTCAGTAAGCTTTCACCCTCGCTTTCGGTTGAAGAGCTTATTAAGGGTGCTCTTAAAAATATGACGTTAAGATGATATATAGGAGATTATAATGAACGACTTTTTTATTGCAGATGAAGAGAGAGTAATTGCTCCAGAATATATTTCGGATGATAATGAAATCGAAACCTCTCTCAGACCTCATTCTCTTGACGAATACATAGGTCAGGAAAAAGCAAAAGAAAATCTTAAAATATATATAGAAGCGGCGAAAAATCGCCACGAATCACTTGACCATGTTTTACTTTACGGCCCTCCCGGTTTAGGTAAAACAACTCTTGCGGGTATCGTTGCAAACGAAATGGGTGTTCAGATTCGTGTTACCTCAGGTCCTGCAATTGAAAAGCCCGGTGATTTAGCTGCCCTTCTCACAAGCCTTAACGACGGCGATATTCTTTTTATTGACGAAATTCACCGACTTTCAAGAAGTATTGAAGAAGTTCTTTATCCTGCTATGGAGGATTTTGCCCTTGATATCATCATCGGTAAAGGCCCTTCGGCTCGTTCAATACGCCTTGATTTAAAGAAGTTTACTTTAATCGGTGCCACCACAAGAGCCGGTCAGCTTTCAGCACCGTTAAGAGACCGTTTTGGTGTTATTTTAAGGCTTGAGCTTTACACTCCTGAAGAACTTGCAAGAATAGTTAAGCGTAGTGCCGGCATACTTAATATAGAAGCAGAAAATGACGGTGCATTAGAAATAGCTTCCCGTTCAAGAGGTACGCCACGTATTGCAAACAGACTCTTGAAGAGAGCGAGGGACTATGCTCAGGTTAAAGGTAACGGTATTATCACTGTTGAATCTGCTCAGAATGCTCTTGAAAGAATGGAAATTGACGAGTTGGGTCTCGACCTTGTAGACAGAAATCTTTTAAAAGCTATGATTGAAAACTACAACGGTGGCCCCGTTGGTCTTGATACAATAGCCGCAATGATAGGTGAAGAGGCGGTTACTATCGAAGACGTTTACGAGCCTTATTTAATGCAATTGGGCTTTTTAACAAGAACTCCCCGAGGAAGAAAGGTAACCCCATTAGGTTACCGCCATTTAGGTTATAATCCGATTGAAAACGATTCTCAAGGTACTTTTGATTCATATTGATTTAGGAGTGGTTTATCATGGGTAGACTTTTTGGTAC
>JAZROI010000062.1:0-10629 GCA_045648585.1 Acutalibacteraceae bacterium | reverse complement strand
CATACTCAGATATTAAACGGTACAATCTGCTTTGTTGAGTTAAGCGAAGATTTAACTCACGCAGTAAGCGAACCTATAGAATTATTTGCTGCAAGCTCATATCTTAACAGAGCGGCGAGTGAAAGCTGTCATAACGTTACTGACGGTCCGTTTATGCATAAAATGGCAGACGGCAAGCTTCTTATGATATGGTCGACCTGTACTGATAACTACGTTCAATGTATTGCCGCATCAGATAACGGTTCAGTTTTTGGTAATTGGTCACATCTTGAGCCGATTTTTGATGACGACGGCGGTCACGGAATGATTTTCAAAACTTTAAACGGTGAGTTGAAATTAACACTTCATTGTCCTAATATATCAGAGCGCGAAAAACCAGTTTTCTTTGATATCAAAGAAGAAAACGGCACTTTAGTCAGAATTGGGTGAGTATTATCAAAGGTTTTTTCAAAAGCTATAAAGATGCTTTTTTAGTAAATATAAAAGAACATACACAGCATACCCCTCAGGTTGTAAAGCTTTCCTTTGCAGACCTTAAGAAAACTTATCACGGCTCTGCTTTAGGCTGGGCTTGGGCGGTTATAAAGCCCGTTGTAACAATCTTTGTTTATTGGTTTGCAATAGCGGTAGGTCTTCGTCAGGGGGGCGACGTTGACGGATATCCTTACATACTTTGGCTTATAAGCGGTATTGTGCCTTGGTTTTATATGGGTGACACAATTACAGGCGGTACGGGTTGTATAAGAAAATACAGCTACCTTGTTACAAAAATGCAATTCCCCGTAACAACGATACCTACCTTTACAAATCTTTCAAGGCTTTACGTTAATATTGTTATAACTCTTATAGTTGTTGCAATTTTCTGGATAGGTGGCTATCCGCCCACAATATATTTGCTTCAGCTTCCGTTATACATTCTCTTTATGTTCCTTTTCTTTAATGCTTGGTCACTGTTTTCAGGACTTATTTCGGCAATAAGCAAGGATTTTGCAAACCTTATTAAATCGTTGAATATCGCTGTTTTCTGGCTTTCAGGTATACTTTGGAACATTGAAAACGTTGCTGATAACAAGTTTTTATATACTTTAATGACGTTGAATCCGGTAACCTTTATTTGTTACGGCTTCAGAAATTGCTTTGTAAACCACGTTTGGTTTTTTGAACAACCGCAAAGATTACTTTATTTTATCGGTTGGTATTTAGTATTAGCATTCTTGTCTTTGTGGGCGTATAAGAATTTACGAAAAGAAATTGCAGATGTTTTGTGATTTTATAACTTTGAAAGGACAAAACAATGAGCGAAACAGTAATAAGATTTGAAAATGTCACAAAAATCTATAAATTGTATTCAAGTACAAGAAAAAGACTTTTGGGCATATTTATAAAAAAAGTACCCTATAAAAAGAAAAAAGCAGTTGACGAAGTAAGCTTTACCGTTAAAAGAGGTGAGTCGGTTGCTCTTTTCGGTAAAAACGGTGCGGGTAAATCTACCGTTCTTAAAATGATAACGGGTGTGGTTTTCCCTACAAGCGGCGATATTGAGGTTAAAGGCAGAGTAAGTGCCTTGCTTGAGCTTACAAGTGGCTTCGATATGGAGTTTACCGGTAGAGAAAATATTTACCTTAAGGGTCACATTTTAGGCCTTAAGGATGAAGAAATTAAAGCACTCGAAGATACAATTATTGAGTTTTCAGAGCTTAACGAATATATCGACCAGCCCGTAAGAACTTATTCAAGCGGTATGAGAGCAAGGCTGGGCTTTGCTATTAACGTTAATATAAAGCCTGAAATTCTTATTGTAGACGAGGCTTTAAGCGTTGGTGACGCACCCTTCAGAAAAAAATGTCAGAAAACAGTTAACGAAATTATCAATAAAGATAACGTTACACTTCTTTTCGTTACCCATCAGACCGCAGTTGCAGAGGAATTCTGCAAAAGGGGAATAGTAATGAAAAACGGTAAAATAGTTTTCGACGGCCCCGTAGAAGAAGCGTCGGAATATTATAAAAAAATGAATGCAGGGAAGAAATAAAAAATTACCGCCTTGAGTGAATCATAAATCACTTGAGGCGGTTACTTTTTATAAATTATTTAAGTATCAAATCAGCATAAATCGGATAATGGTCTGAAACGTATCTGCCATCGATACCTTCTGTAACTACCTTATAAACAGTAGCGTCGAATTTATCGTTAATCATAACGTAGTCGATAACGTCGCCATCGTGCTGAGTGGGTTTAGTATCGTGGTATGTACAGTAATCCATTGTGTCGGGTGCGATAAATTTAGTGTCTTTAAGCACGCCTGATTCAACAAACTGATTGTAGTTTTCGCCATCCTGACGAACGTTCATATCTGCTGTGAAAACAACGGGGATATCCTCAAATTCTTTTGCTTTGTTGATAATAAGCTCAACACTGTTCTTTCTTGCTTCAATACCAACGTGGTCAAAGTGACTGTTAAGGTGAGCATACTTCTGACCTGTTACCTTATCTTCAAGAACAACCCAGGTGCAAACTCTTCTGCAAGCAGCATCCCAACCGAAAGAAACCTCTTCGGGTGTTTCTGAAAGCCAGAATGTACCGCTATCTACAACGTTGTATTTATCTTTAAGATAAAAGATTGCAGAGTATTCACCTTCGTTGTCGCCGTCATCTCTGCCAACACCAACATAGCTGTATTTCTCACCAAGTGTTTCGTTTAAGGTTTCCATCCATTCGGGTGTAGCTTCCTGAACACCAACTGAGTCGGGAGCACCGTCAAGAATAGTCTGTGTTACAATACCAATTCTGTCTTCCCATGTGTCGTTACCTACGTTTGTGCAACGAATATTAAATGACATAATACGCATAGCATTATCCTCCTTTTGAGTAAAACCTTGAATAACAGGGTTTTCGTGGATTTTTTTGTTGATTAAAAGACCTGCAGTAATGCCTATTACCGCGGTTACTGCTACAGCAGTTAAACCTATCGCTAATTTCTTTTTGTTCAAGAAATCAACCTCCTATATTTTATTGTATATAGTATAATCACAAATAAAAACGGTGTCAATACAAGTATAAAATAAAGAAAAAATAACCTCACAGAATTTCTTCTGTGAGGTTAATCTTTTATTTGTTAATTTATTAGTTATGCTGTTTACCAAACTTTCTCTGGAAGAACTTAACAATTTCAACAATGGGGATGATGAGGAAAGCAAGACCGAGAGAGATAAGGTATGCCTTGAGATCAAGGTGTGCAAAGCCGAAGAGATTTGAAAGGAAGTCAATCTCAACAACTGCGGTTGTAAGAATGAATGAACCAACCATAGCACCATAAAGAGCTTTGTTGTGCTGACCTTTAAATACCATTGCAACAACTGAACCTCTCTGTGAGCGCATATTGAAGGAATGGAAAATTTCGCACATTGCCATTGTGAAGAATGCCATTGTCATACCTTCACTGCTGTCGGGGATGTTGCTGAAAACAAGATGACCTGTTTCAAGGAATTCACCAACGTAGAAAGCAATAACTGTAAGAACACTTACAAGGATACCCTGATATGCACAGTCAACACCAAGACCGCCTGAGAAAATACCGTCTGTTTTGCTTCTGGGTTTTCTCTTCATGATATTTGATTCGGGCTTTTCAAGACCGAGAGCAAGAGCGGGGAAGCAGTCTGTAACAAGGTTAATAAAGAGAAGGTGAGGAGCTTCAAGAATTGTAAAGCTCATAATTGTTGCGAAGAAGATTGAAACAACCTCTGAAAGGTTTGAACCGAGAAGGAACTGAATAGCCTTACGGATGTTGTCATAAATTCTTCTACCTTCACCAACTGCTGAAACGATAGTTGCAAAGTTATCGTCTGTAAGAACCATATCAGCAACGTTCTTTGTAACGTCTGTACCGGTAATACCCATACCAACACCGATATCGGCACTCTTGATAGAGGGAGCGTCGTTAACACCGTCACCTGTCATAGCAGTAACGTAGCCTTTATTTTTCCAAGCATTAACGATTCTTGTTTTGTGTTCAGGCTGAACACGAGCGTAAACAAATACGTTTTCAACGATTTTTTCAAATTCTTCGTCTGAATATTTATCAATATCAGCACCCATCATAGCCTGAGAATCGTCAGAAAGAATACCTAACTCACGAGCAATAGCTTTAGCTGTATTGATGTGGTCACCTGTAATCATAATAGGTGTAATACCTGCACTACGGCATTCAACGATAGCGTCTTTAACCTCGGGACGAACAGGGTCAATCATACCTGTAAGACCGATGAAAATCATGTCGTATTCAAGGGATGCTGAATCGTAAACCTCGGGAGCAGCTGAATACTCTTTGAAAGCAACAGCAAATACACGAAGAGCTTTGTTACCCATTCTTGTGTTTTCGTCGGCAGCCTTCTTAAGAATATCGTCGTTCATATCAACGATTTCACCGTTTACAAGGGCTTTACTACATTTCTTAAGAATTTCGTCGGGAGCACCTTTTGTATACTGAACGTATTTACCGTCAACCTCATGAACAGTTGACATCATCTTTCTGCCTGAGTCAAAGGGAACTTCACCTGCTCTGGGGTTAGCAGCAACAAGGTCAGCCTTCTTAAGACCAAGTGTTGCAGCATAGTTGATAAGAGCAACCTCATCGGGTTCGCCTGTGCTTTTGCCTTCTTCGTCAACCTCTGCGTTAGTGCAAAGAGCCATAGCAGTTGCAAGAATCTTTTCATCCTCAGCATAATGGTCAACAACTGTCATTACGTTCTGAGTAAGTGTACCTGTTTTGTCTGAACAAATAATTTGGGTACAACCGAGAGTTTCAACCGCATTCATCTTACGGATGATAGCGTTCTTTTTAGACATATTCGTAACGCCTATTGAAAGAACTATAGTCATAACGGCAACAAGACCTTCGGGAATAGCAGCAACTGCAAGAGCAATAGCTGTAATGAAGGAATGAAGTGCTACGTCAAAGAACTGTGCGTTATCAGCTAAAATATACTGAGTAACAATGTTGTAACCGAAGATTATAATACATACGCCGATAACAAGCTTTGTAAGAATCTTTGAAAGCTGTTCAAGCTTGAGTTCAAGAGGTGTTTTGCCTTCTTCTGCAAGAGCAATAGCGTTAGCAATTTTACCCATTTCGGTATCCATACCGGTTGATACAACAACTGCTTTACCACGGCCGTATACAAGAGTTGAGCCCATATAAGCCATATTCTTACGGTCACCAAGAGGAACTTCGTCGCTCTTGTCATTTGAAAGTGTAAGAGCTTTAACAAGCTTGTTTACGGGAACAGATTCACCTGTAAGAGCAGCTTCTTCAATTTTCATACTTGCACATTCAAAAATACGGCAGTCAGCGGGGATAGCATCACCTGCATCAAGAAGAATAACGTCACCAACAACGAGATCTTCACTCTTGATAGATTCAATTTTACCGTCACGAAGTGTTTTTGTTGTTGCAGCACTCATTTTCTGAAGAGCCTCAACAGCTTTTTCAGCTTTGTTTTCCTGAACAACACCGAGAATAGCGTTAATAAGAACAACAACAAGAATGATTATTGAGTCTGTGGGGGGGACAAAATGACCTGCTTCGATGATTTCGGTAGCAGCTGAAATAACTGCGGCTACAAGAAGGATGATAATCATCGGGTCTTTCATCTGGTCGAAAAATTTCTTCAAAGTGGAATCTTTTTTTGCTTCAGCAAGCTTGTTTTTACCGTTTTTTTCAAGTCTTGCGGCAGCTTTTGCAGAAGTAAGACCGTTTTCAGTAGAGTTTACCTCTTGAAATACTGCTTCTGCGGATTCGAGATAGTGTTTCATTTTTTCTACCCTTTCTTAATTTGTTCAATTGGGAATAAAAAAGAGTTTTACCGTTGCCGGTAAAAGTCTCACTCTTTAATGTATCGGCGGGCTATTGCCGGGAATGACGCCGAATACCGCATGTTAGAGAAAAATATTATCTCTCTATGTGCGAGTTACTCCCTTTTGTCAACGGATATTATACAATAAAATTGTAAACTTGTAAATAGTTTTGCCGTTTTTTTACAATTAATAAATAATTGTATAATAAAAATTTAAACGACTAAAGAAATTCACAATATTTTGGTTATTATGTGTAAATGCTATGGGGATGAATTGGTTAATATACCGAAAATGTTTTATAAAATGTAATTTTGTTGAAAAGAAAAATAGGTTGTGATATAATACGAATCGGAAAAATATCCAAATTTATTTTGGAAAAGGAGTTTATTAACTATGAAAAAAATGACAAAGGTTGTAGCTCTTGTACTTGCAGTTATAATGCTTTCAAGCACAATGACCGCTTCAGTAAGTGCATACGCTCCCACATCAAGTGATTTACCCGTAGCAGATTTCTTACCTTTAAGTGATTTCTTCAGCTATTTCTTTGACTTTATTTTGTCAATTTTAGGTTTAAACGGTGGAGATGACTCTCAAGGTGATACAGAAGCTGCTGTTAAGTTTGAAATAGAGCAGGGCGAAATTCTTGCTAAAAAATCAAAAACAAGCACAACTCACTCATCAACAGTTGTTAAAATGCTCAACGGTGATTTGATGGCTGCATGGTTCGGCGGTAGCGGTGAAGGTGACGACGACGTTCGTATCTGGTTCTCAGTTTATAAAGACGGTGCATGGACAGAGGCTGCTCAGATTCCTTCAGAGGATACCGTTGCTCACTGGAACCCCGTCCTTCAGGATTGCGGTGCATTTGTAAGAGTTTATTACAAAGTTGGCGAAGATACAGAAAACTGGGTAACAAAATACTGTGATACTTATGATCAGGGTGCTCATTGGATATATCGCGGAGAGCTTGTTCCCGGCGATACAACTGGCGGTAGAGGTCCTGTTAAAAATAAGTGCCTCTTTACTAAAGGCGGTTTACTTATCGCTCCCGCATCAACTGAGCAGGGCAAATGGGCATCGTTCTTTGATGTTTCAAATAATGGCGGTATTACTTGGACAAAAACTGCAAATATCGTTTCCGATACAGAAATGATTCAGCCTGCTCTTTGGGAAGATAAAGACGGTGGCGTTCACGCATTCTTCAGAACAAAAGCCGGTAAAATCTACAGAAGCGATTCAACTGACGGCGGTTTAACATGGGGCGAAGCTTATGCTACAGACCTTCCCAACAACAACAGCGGTGTTGACTGTGTTATGACCGATAACGGTTGGCTTTGGCTTGCATACAATCCTATCTCTATGAGTGGTATCAGAAATAAGCTTGTTCTTGCTGTTTCTAAGGATAACGGTGCAACTTGGGAAGAGGTTACCGTTCTTGAAGATAACATTCTTATCTTTGAAGAGTATTCATATCCTGCAATTATTGCAGACGGTAATGAGCTTTACATTACTTATACAAATGAACGTGAAAGCATCTCTTATGCATTCATTACGTTTGAAGGATAATTGATATTTAATAGAAGAACCTTTTTGTTAGTGAAAACTATCAAAAAGGTTCTTTTTTTGTACAAATTACGGTATAAATTATAGTGAAAATGTTGTGAAATTAGTAACAATATTAAAAACCGAAAGTTTCGTTTTGGCAAAATAACCAAAAGAAAGTTTCGGAAAAGTTGCGATTTATTTTTGAACGAAACTTTACGTTGTTTAAGGTGTTACTATCTAAACTCACTCAATTGGCTATAGTGCCAAAAAATATTGGGGTTAGTAAAAAAGCCCTGAATTGCCTTGAAAAACGTTTGCAAAGTTCTATAATTGGGGTTGTGGTTTGGGTATGATTTAAGGTCATTGAAAAATAAAAAAACCACGAGGAGAAAATGAAAATGTCTATATCAAAAAAAGTAGTTGCACTCGTTCTTTCCGTTGTTCTTTTTGTCGGTGCATCACTTCCTGTAAACGCTGTAGATTTCACTTATAGCTATGAAAAAGGAACAATAATCGGTACAGATACAAAAACCGATACAACACACGCCTCTACTATCGTTATCCTTTCAAACGGTGACTTAATGTCAGCTTGGTTTGGCGGTAGCGGCGAAGGCGAGGATGACGTTAGAATTTGGTACTCCGTTTATTCAAACGGTAGTTGGGGTGAAACAAAGCAAGTTCCCTCAACTGATACTGTAGCTCATTGGAATCCCGTTCTTCAGAACTTCGGTGAGTTTGTAAGGCTTTATTATAAAGTCGGTACAGATACAAAAATCTGGGTTACTAAATACGTTGATTCTTATGATAACGGTGAAACCTGGACAGAGGCTAAAGAGCTCGTTCCCGGTGATACAACCGGCGGTAGAGGTCCTGTTAAGAATAAATGCCTTGTAACCTCAAGGGGACTTATAATTGCACCTTCTTCAACTGAGCAGGGCGATTGGACCGCATTCTTCGATATTTCAGAGGATGGCGGTAAAACTTGGACTAAAACCGAAACAATCGTTTCCGATACAGAAATGATTCAGCCTGCACTTTGGGAAGACCTTGACGGCAACGTTCACGCTTTCTTCAGAACAAAAGCAGGTAAGGTTTACAGAAGTGATTCCTACGATGGCGGTTATACGTGGTGCGAAGCATATGCAACAAGCCTTCCTAACAACAATAGTGGTGTTGACTGCGTTATGACTGATAACGGTTGGTTATGGATAGCTTATAACCCAATTAACGTAAACGGCTTAAGATACAAGCTTCGTCTTGCTGTTTCAAAGGATAACGGCGAAACTTGGGAAAAGGTTGAAGAAATTGATTCATCTGCTTGGATTTTCACTGAGTATTCATATCCTGCAATGGTTGCAGAGGGCAACAATATTTATATTACCTATACTTACAAACGTGATAAGATTAAATATGTATTCGTTAGCTTCAACGAAGAAGCATAATTAAATAGTTTACTACGTCAATCCATATTCCGTTTCTCGCCCCACGGTAGCTTACCGAGGGGCGAGAAACATTATTGTCTATTATTTCGGTGAAATAACAATTGGTTGTAGCTGTTTACCTTCTAAAGCGGCTTCAAGGGCATTTGGTATAAGCGTGAAATCTGCTACCATTGAACTGGGTTTGCCTTTAAAGCTATCCTGCCCGTAGGGTACAAAATAAATATTTTTATAGTTAAGAAGGCAACCGATATTTTTAGCCGCATTGCTTAAAGCATCGTTAGTTGACGGTGCGATTAAAAGGGGACGGGCGTTTCTCAAATGTGCCTTAGCAGCTAAGGTGACGCAGGTATCCGTAACTCCTGTTGCAAGCTTTGCAAGGGTGTTACCCGTGCAGGGTGCAATTATTAAAGCATCAAGCATTTTTTTAGGCCCGATAGGCTCAGCTGTAGGGATGGTATGAATAATTCTGGTACCGGTAATATCTCTCATTCTTTCGTGCCAATGAGAAGCATCACCGAATCGCGTATTAAGGGTGTATGAGTTTTCCGACATAATAGGAACTATGTTGTAACCGCGATTTTTTAAAACTTCTATTTGTTTGAAAACTGCTTCGAACGTGCAATATGAACCGCACATAGCGAAACCGATTGTTGTCAAGTTAAAAACCCCCTTGCTTTTATAATGGGTAAAATAGAATGACCGATAATTTCACCGGCGGATTTAGGTGCAACCTTTCCCGGTAATGACCCGGCCTTTATCACTGTAAAGGCTTTTTCCTTTGCAGCCTGAAAATCGATTCCAAAGGGTGCTGAGGCTATTTCAACAAGCACACAGTCGGGGTTGAGGTTGGAAAGCTCTTTCTCACCTAAAACTTTTTTTGGAACAGTGTTTATCAGTGCATCAAAATATTGTTGTTCGGTACTTAACGTGTGAAATTCCTTGTGTTTTAACGATTCGGTTTGAATGAGTGCAAAATCGCTTTGCTTTCGGGCAAAAACAGTAACGTCTGCACCTAAAGCTTTTAAAGTTTTTGCAAGAGTTTTACCAGTTCTTCCGTAGCCTAAAACAGCACACTTCATTCCGTGAATTGTAATAGGCAAATTTTCAATAAGTACCTGCAAAACACCTTCTGCAGTAGGGACTGAATTATAAATGGCAAGCTCATTAAGCTCAAGGTAATCGCAATAAGGTACGCCTTTTTCTGATAATTCCTCAATAAAGCTTTTTGAAAGTTGACCGCCGAAAATCAATTTGTCGGGTGTTGACAATGCAACAACGTCGCATATTAAAACCTTGTCATCAAAAAGAGGGGTGTTTATTGTTAATCTGTCACGGGTGAAAGGCAAAGGCAGAATTACAACCGTTGCACCATTCATAGCGGTAGCTAAAGAATCAAAGCAATCAGCCTGATTGAAAGCGTAATAGCATACCTTAAATTTTTGGCTTTCTAAAAATTCACCTAAATATAATGAACGGTCGTCACCGCCTAAAATTAAAAAATTATCTGCTTTCATTAAATAATCATTCCTCTCATTTCATAATATTCCCTTAAAAAAAAGATGTGAAAAGAAAAATAAACAAGCCTTGAATTCTTTTGAATTCAAGGCTTGTAGTTGTTTAATTAACTTATTTGATTAGTGCTTAATCAGTCTTTTAAAAACTCTTTAACACCGCTTGTTACGCCTGCAAGAGATTGTAAATCTGAGGGAACGATAATCTTTGTTGCCTGACCGTCTGCAGCCTTTTCAAAGGCTTCCATACCCTTAAGTGAAAGATACTGCTTAGAGGG
>JAZROI010000061.1:0-10074 GCA_045648585.1 Acutalibacteraceae bacterium | reverse complement strand
GAAAATTGTCTTCCTAAGACCGCTTGGCCTCCGACTTCAGGTCTTTTCCAAGGTATAAGAATGATTTTCGTTGTTCTTCTTCCTATGATTATCGGCCCCGCTTTAGGTGATTTGGCTTGCAGAAGCTCTGCTGTTACTTACGCAAATGAATATGGCGTTGAAACAATAGTTCCCTCAAAGAGCATGTTCTTATATGCTGCAATAGTTGCTATATTTGCAATTGTTCCTATGATAATGCTTATCAAAAAAGGCTTTAAGGTAGAAGAAAGCGAAGCCGTAGCAGCTTAAACAAAAATCTGTTGAATTACAATCAGTCGTACCACTCTTTGATGAGTGATACGACTGATTTTTTTATATAATTATTAAAATTACGTGTATTTTTCTGAATTCTATTTTTGCGAGAGTGACTTTTTATTAAGCTTATTGTATAATTAAAGCAACAAAAGGAGTTGATGCTGTGAATACTTATGAGTTTGGAAAGTTCTTGTGTCAATTAAGAAAAGAAAAAGGCTTGACTCAATTGCAATTAGCCGAAATGCTCAACGTTACTGATAAAGCGATAAGCCGTTGGGAAACGGGAAAGAATTATCCCGATATTGAAATATTCGAAAGCTTGTCAAATATTTTAGATGTTTCCGTCAGCGAATTATTAGAGGGTAAAAGAATTGAAAAAGAAAAGCTTCTTACCGTTAGCGAAGAGCAAATAGTAAATCAAATTAAAAAGAACAAAAAGTCAGGTAAGAGCTATAAAATAATAATATGCATTATCCTTGTTGTTACAATATCTTTCGGTTATATAGCTTTAAAAGAAACCGGTGTTTTTGACGGCGTGATTTATAACAAAATGCCTTGCTACAGCAACGACGTGTTGACTATAATGAATAATTTGGACGGCTATATAGCCCAAAGACCAAAGTCAGAGGGCGAATTTATAATAAACAACGGCTTCTTTTTTATGGAGAAAGATAAAACTACAAATGATTGTTTCTATTTGTCCGGTACTTGTCAAAACGGAAGAGCATTTTATACTAACACAATGTATGAGCAGTTATATCCCGAAAGTAGCTATTGCTTTATAGGTGAATTTCGTGAAAATCAAGAATGTGTAAGAGGAATACCCTTTGATGATTTAAAACGAATTGTTTCACAGTTAGATTTATCTCAATTTCCTGGATACGAAAAATATCAGCTTGATATTTATGGGGTTGAAAGCTTTGATAATATGAATCTTTATTCTAACGATTATCAAAAAACGGTTAAAAAGCTTGTTTTTTCAAACGGTGTTTTAAACGAGCATAAAGAAGCTACCATTACAGGCGAGTATTTACAAATCGCCGTAGGGGGCTTTGATGGCGGTAGAGGTCAGTCTGTTGCGTATATATATTATGAAATGTGATAGTTAAAAATGACAGTTAAAGGTTAGGTGTGATTTATATGAAGAAAAAGTTATTGATAGCTGTACTTGTGGTAGTTGTTTTAATATCCGCTGTAAGCGTTTGGTATTATACCTCTTATCCAATTATTAGTATGGGTAGATTTGTAAGCTCTTACAGTGATAACTTCAGTGAAGAATTTCACAACGAAACGATTAGCATATTTTCTGTAGGGAGTAGCTTTATACCTGATTCCCCTTTACAAAAACGAAAGCTTGATGAGGTTTGGCTGTGGAATAATTCGATAACGGTTGAAGTTTCAGAATACGTAAAAGCAGGAGGAAAAGCCTTAAATATTAAAGCTTCAGGTGAAATAGAAGACGGAAAAACTACCTTGCGTTATGAAGGGTATATCATTACAAAAGACGGCGAAAAGGTAGAATATTTACAAGAGAAAACCTTTGATTTCGAGCTTTGCTCCGAAAAGAGATTTTTTACTGATAAACTGTAAAATCAGTAAAGTAAAAGCATAAACAAAAATATAAAACAAAAACCGAAACTCTCTAAGAGTTTCGGTTTTCTTTCGTTTTATTTTGCGTTAAACATAAGAATAATTGCTTTAGGTCCTTCGGGAAGGTCAAGCTTGATACCGCTTTCCATAAGCTCTTTACCTGATAAGCTGTAAATTTTTTCGGGGTTATCAATATCGTAAACTTTGTAGGTTTCTTTTTCAATAAGTCCGTTAAGCTTAACTGTGTATTCAGTATCCTTTACGTCTGCTCGTTTGTAAATAAATGCCGTACCCGTAAGTGCATCGTCTGTAGAGAATTGCATAGCGTGCATTTTGTTACTGTCAAAGCTACCGAATTCAAGGGGATAATATTTACAGCCCATCAATTCTTTTTGCTCTTTATAAAAGCTGAAATCAGGGTGAGTAAGTGATGAAAAGTCCGTAAGCATCAACGGCATTATATCAGACCTTATTGCGTATTCATCCTGCATCCAAAGTGCTGAGCCTGTAATTGGGAGCCAGAATGAGATACCGTAGTTGTGTGACTGAGTAGCATCAAAAAGGTCAGGGTGATATGAACAGTTGTAGTCGCTTCTCCAGAAAGCTATACTTCTGTATGACATTTCAAGGTCAAGTCTCTTACCACCCGAAGCACAGTTGTCAATAATAAGCCCGTCGATGTTTTCTGTAAGATAATCAAGGAAGTTATAAAGATTTGTTACGTAATGGTTTTCGCAGATACCTGTTCTGCCGTTGTAATATTCTTTATCAGCCTTTTCCCAATATTTTAACGGTGGGAAATTAAAGTCCTGACGGTAAATAGTAACACCGTTTTCCTTAAGAGAAGCTAAAAGATAATCGCAATAATATTTGAAAGCATCTTCGTTAGCAAGGTTCCACATAAGGTTATCTTCGCCGTCAACTGAAATTAACCATTGCTCGTTTTCGGAACCTACCTTGTGGAATTGAGTGTTGGGGAAAACTCTTTCAGGCTCATACCATAAGGTGTGACCTAAGCCCTTGTTTTTTGCGTAGCTTGAAAGCTCGATAATACCGTTATCGTATCTAGAGGTATCAACTGTCCAGTTACCAACGCCGTCATACCAGCCTTCGTTATATGAATACCAGCCTGCATCCATCCAGAAAGCATCTACGTTTTCATAAACAGACTTATCAATACCATCAAGAATTTCAATTATTTCATCGGAGGTTCTTGTTGACATGGGTCCTGCAACCTCTAATACTGTATAAGTATTCTTAGTAACGTTTTCGGGATAAACGCAATCCATTATCCATTTTCTAAAAAGGTTAAAGCCCTTGAGAGCATTGTTGCTTTCATAGAAAGAAATTGAAACGAGGGGTGAACGCACGCTTTCGTCGGGAAGAAGATATGCGTTGAAATTTTCCTGCTTAACCGTTATATCGGTGTTGCCTTTTGTCTGTGAAAATTCTGATGCCCACTGACCTGTCCAACCGATACCGAGAACTATACTACAATTCTCACCGTGAACGTTAAAATAGGGGAGGAAAGCCTCCGTAGGCTTACCCTCGTTACCGCTAAAGTTTCTTTTTATAAATGATAAATTCTTCTTTATAAGTGAAAAGTCGCTTGCTGCGGTATCGCTACCCATTGAGTAATAAAGGTCAGCTTTACCTGTATCGAACGAAGTGTTAAGTGCGTAAAAATCACTTATAACGCCCGAATCAGCTTTACCTGTGTTTTTAATGTGAACTGTCCATTGGCAAGTAGCATTACTTTCAAAAACAGTTGCTTCAACCGTTACCTCAAGGTCGTTGTTAGGATTTTTATAGGTTATGTATTCAGTTTTACCGCCTTCGTAAACGGAACCGAATTCGGCAACCTCTATTTCTTTAGAGGACCAATCTTTTATATCAAACTCTTTGCCGTCAACCTTGAATGTAAAGGGCTGAGAATTAATAACGTTATGTAATTTATCTTCGTACCAATCAGAACAAAGAGCTTTTTCTTCTTTTGTTACGTTCATTTCCTCTGCAGTTATTGTGTCGAATTTGATATTCTTTTTATAACTGAGAGCCTTAATATTTTCTGTGTTAAGGATACCTACACCCCCGCAAGAAACTGCAAAATATATAATTACAAGAATAATATTTAAAATTGCGTTTTTGTTTTTCGCTTTGAGAGTATAAGTGATTAAAAGCAAAACAGCCGATAAAACGAATGCAACGGTGTATGTAAGTATAACAACATCTTCGTTTTTGTAGCATTCACCATTGATTTTTGCGTTTATGCCCCAGATTAAGCCTTGAAACAAACCGATTCCTGCTAAAAAGGGGATAAGCTTTTTAACCCAATTTACATTTTTGAATACGGTTTTAGTAAACATCAACATAAACCATCCGAGAGCCACTCCTGAAAGAATGGTGTAAATGTGTACGTCGCCACCGCTTTGTGCACCGTAAAATACGTACCACAAAGAATACGAGGAGTAACAGAGAAGCCCCATAAAAACAGTGGTTAAAAACGTTTCAATTACAACGTTGTCTTTTAGTTTTTTCATTTCAAACGCTCCTGTAATACAACTTTGAGTTTGTCAGATTTTGTGAAATAGCTTAAATACTTCGACAAGCCACAGCTATTATTATATCATTAAAAGAAATTTTAGCAATAAACAATGCACAAATAATATGTCAAAATAATATATTTTCCTTGAATTCAAGATGTAATAATGATAAAATTTTAATTAGTAAGTGAGGTGGCTTTTATGAGAAAAAATTTCGGAGCACAAAGTGATATTTATCCTATGCCTGTATTTGTAGTTGCGGCTTATGATGAAAAGGGTAAGCCTAACTGTATGAATGCCGCCTGGGGCGGTATTTATGAATCAAAGCAAATTATGGTATGCCTTTCTCCCGGTCACAAAACAACAAAAAACATAATGTCAAGCAAGGCTTTTACCGTTAATATTGCGGATGCAAAACACGTTGTAGAGGCGGATTTCGTAGGTGTTGTTTCGGGAAATAATGAACCTGATAAAATGAAAAAAGCGGGCTTTACAGTTTCTAAGTCGGATTTTGTAAACGCACCTATTATAAACGAGCTTCCTATGGCGGTAGAGTGTAAATTATTAAAATTCAACGAAGACGGTATTTGTATCGGTGAAATTGTAAATATCAGCATCGATGAAAACGTGCTTGGCGAAGACGGTGTTGTTGACCCCGAAAAGCTTGAAGCAATTACCTTTGACCCGTATCATAATGCATATTTAAAATTAGGCGAAAAGGTAGGCAACGCCTTTTCCGACGGAAAGAAGCTAAAGTAAAATGAGTAAAGAATTACCAAGAACTTATATTCCATTTAAAGATTGGAAGGAAAAATCGAAGCAAATTGAATACACTGAAGAAACACCGCTTCTTGCCCCTGACGGCAAATTGCTTGCAAAGGGTTGGGCAAGAAAAAACGTTTTTACTTATAACAGAGATTACGTCAAAAAAGGTCTTATAAGCCGTAAGGAATGGGATTTTTATACTATCCACGTCGGTGATGAAATGCAGGTGCTTATAAGCTTTGCGAATATTAATATCGGCGGCTACGTTGCCGCAAAGCTTCTTGACTTGAAAACGGGTAAGGTTATTTCTGATGCTATTCAGTATTTTGCAGGCGGTAATAAATACGTGCCGCCGTCAAAGGGTGATGCACCTAACCGCTTTAAAGAAAAAATAGGCAAAACTGAATTCGATTTTCATACAAAAGAAAATGAACGCACCTTGAAATTCAAAGGTGCTTACAAGGGTAAGCCTGTAGATGTAGAAGTAAGTATGGATATACCCGAGGGCTTGGAAAGTATAACAACAGTTTTTCCCTTCGACGAGGATGACACTAAATATTTTATGACAACAAAACAGATGTGTATGCCTTGCGAGGGTAGGTATACTGTTGGTGATTATGAATACACCTTCTCAAAGGACAATTCTTTTTGTACTATGGATTGGGGTAGAGTTAATACAATTCATAAAATGGTTTGGTATTGGGGTAGCGGTAACCAATATATAACCGATAAAGACGGAAAACAGCATCTTTTCGGTTTCGAAATAACTTGGGCTATCGGTAACGAAAGCAATGCAACTGAAACCTGCATTTTCTATGACGGGAAGATACATAAATTCGGTGCGGTTGACGTTGAAAAATTCCCAAAAGACAGATTTCTTGAGCCTTGGAAAATTATATCCGAAGACGGAAGATTCAATATGACAATGGTGCCTACTCTTGATAACCATTCAGACGTTGATTTTAAAGTCGGCAGAATGAATTGCCATCAGGTTTTCGGTATCTGGAACGGTGACGTTACTCTTGATGACGGAACAAAGCTTGAAATAAAAGATTTATTTTCGTTTTGTGAGTACGTTGAAAACCGTTGGTAAAAGTTAAATTGAAATAATAAAAGGGGATAGCTACAAAAATGCAGCTATCCCTTACTGTTTTATTCACCTTTAATTGTGTTAATGGCACTTTTTTCAAGTCGTGAAACCTGTGCTTGCGATATTCCAATTTCGTTTGCAACCTCAGTTTGCGTCATACCCTTCATAAATCTCATTGATAAAATTCTTTTTTCTCTGGGCGGTAAATTTTTAATTGCCTCTTTCATTGAAATTTCGTCTATCCAGTCACCGTCACTTTCATCTGCACCTAATTGGTCCATAAGATAAATTGTGTCACCGCCGTTTGAAAATACGGGTTCGTAAAAAGATACAGGCTCAACAATTGCTTCAAGCGCTACTACAACCTCGCTTTTCTCTTTTCCCAATTCTTTTGCGATTTCCTCTATTGTAGGCTCTCTGTTCATTTCGTTGCTCAGCTTTTCTCTTGCCTGCATGGCGTGATAGGCGGTATCCCTCATAGAACGGCTTACTCTTACTGGGTTGTTATCTCGTAAATGCCTTCTGACTTCACCGATGATCATTGGTACAGCATAAGTGGAAAATTTTACCTCATGGCTTGTATCAAAATTGTCAATTGCTTTCATTAAACCTATGCAACCAATCTGGAAAAGGTCGTCAAGATTTTCACCTCGGCTTGAAAATCTTTGAATTACGCTTAAAACAAGCCTCAGGTTACCCATAACAAGCTTTTCTCTTGCTACTTTATCTCCCTTTTGAGCCTTTTCTAAAAGTATAGCTTTTTCTTTTTCGGGAATTGTTTTTAACGTTGTAGTATCAATTCCGCATATTTCAACCTTATTATAAAACATCTCGGCACTCCTTTAACTGTTATGTATTTTTTCTGTGCCGTTTGCGGTTTTGGTATTCGTCTCAATATAATTATTGCCCTATAAAATGACTGTAATCAAAAATGTAAAATTTAACATTTTGTTTACTTGACATTTATCTTTGCTATGGTATAATTAAACCAATGAAATATAATGAATTTTTCAAGGAGGATAAACCTAATGAAAAAAGTTTTAAAAATAATCGGTATTATCGCAGCAATTGCGGCTGCAGCAGCTGCAATTTATGTAGTTATAGAAAAGATTAAAGCAAAAAATGAGCCCAAGGGCTATGATGAAGATAATTACGTATCATGCTCTTGCCTTGATGAAGATTTCATCAGCGAAACAGTTACTGAATAATCTGAAAATCAAAGCTTTAAAGCCACCAAAAACGGTGGCTTTATTTTTTATATTTTTGAAAAAATTACAAATAATAAAACCGAATTTATCAAAGGCAGGTTTTATTATGATTTTTATAAAAGCATTTGTTGTAGGCGGACTTATTTGTGTTATAGGTCAGATACTTCTTGATAAAACAAAGCTTACCGCAGGAAGAATACTTGTTTTATATGTTGTAGCGGGTGTTTTTCTCGGGGCAATAGGTTTGTTTGAGCCGTTAGAAAAATTTGCTGAATGTGGTGCAACAGTGCCTCTTTTGGGCTTCGGTGCCGCTCTTGTGAAGGGAACTAAAGAAATAATTGATACCGACGGTGCTATGGGGATAATAACGGGACCTCTTACGTCAGGTGCAGGCGGAATTACCGCCGCCTTGTTAAGCGGCGTTGTCATGTCGCTTATCACAAAGCCAAGAAGTAAATAATGAAATAGAATACAAAAAATACAACCCGACTCTCCAAACAGAGAGTCGGGTTGTTATCAAAATAGGAAAATTATTTAAAAAGATAAACTCTTGTTTCGTAGGGCTTTGTTTTAAAGCCATTTCCGTTGAGGGCTGCATCGTTGTAGTTCGTAAGCACAAGCTCACCCTTTGAAAGCTCAATTCCGTCAGGTGCCTTGAAATCTACTGCATTTTCCGTGAATGAAGCAACAACAAGAAGCTTAACGCCATCAAGATTTCTTTCGTAAACAAAAAGCTCTTTGCTGTTTTTGTAATACTGCTTGAAATCGCCGTAAATGGCAACCTCGTTTTCCTTACGGAATTTAAGAAGCTTACGGTAGTAGTTGAGAATAGAGTTTTCATCTGCTTCTGCAGCTGCTACGTTGATCTCTTTGTAATTGGGGTTAAGGTTAAACCAAGGCTCTACTGTTGAGAAACCGGCATAAGGACCGTCGTTCCATTGAACAGGTGTACGTGAGTTTTCACGTGAGCCTCTGTTTGCCATTTTTATAAATTTCTCGTCGCTTATGTGAAGCTTCTTAAATAAGATCTGGTTGTTGAAGGTAATCATATCCTTGAACTCGTCAATCGATTTGAGCTCAATGTTTGTCATACCGATTTCCTGACCCTGATAAATGAATACTGTACCTCTCTGAAGGTAACACATTGTTGCAAGCATTTTTGCACTTTCAACTCTGTATTTAAGGCTACCGTAGCGGTCAACAATACGGGGGTGGTCGTGGTTTTCAAGGTAAAGCGTATGCCAACCCTTACCGTTTATTGCAGCGTACCATTTCTGGTAGCATTTTTTCATCTTTTTAAGATTGAAGGGTATCTTGATCCAGTCAGTCATAAAGCAGTCTGCTTCAAGGTGGTCGAAGCTGAACATTGTTTTAAGAACCTGAGTATCATCCTCTGTAACAAAGCGAAGAACCTTTTCGGGTGTGATAAGGGGACCTTCACCAACGGTAAAGCAATCGTATTTTGAAAGAACGTCATCGTGGAATTCTTTAAGGTATTCGTAAAGATGAGGACCGCAGTTATAATGCTCCATACCTGCCGCAACGGGAATCGGAATAGCATTGGGAAGACCTTCTCTTTTAGAGATATAAGTGATAACGTCTTCGCGGAAACCGTCAACACCCATATCAAGCCAGAACTTCATAATATTCTTAACTTCTTCACGAACCTTGGGGTTATCCATATTTAAGTCAGGCTGACCCTTTGTAAATACGTGAAGATAATATTCGTCAACAGCTTCAACGTATTCCCAAGCACCGCCTTCAAAGGTTGAAAGCCAGTTGTTAGGAGGCTTTTTGCCGTTTTTGCCTTTGCCTTTACGCCAGATATAGTAATCGTGGTAGGGGTTATCAACGCTCTTACAAGCCTCTTTAAACCACTTGTGCTCTGTTGAAGTGTGGTTAACAACAAGGTCCATAAACACTCTTATTCCGCGTTCATGGCAACCACCAAGAACTTTTTTAAAGGTGTCCATATCGCCGTATTCGGGGTTGATATCCATATAGTCAGCAATATCGTAACCGTAGTCTGCATTAGGTGATTTAAAAAGAGGTGAAAACCAGATTGCGTCTACACCAATACTTTTTATGTAATCAAGCTTTGAGTAAATACCTTCAAGGTCGCCGATACCGTCGCCGTTACCGTCGCAGAAGGAACGGGGCCATACTTGATAAACCACCATTTCTTTGTACCAAGTTTTTTGCATAAAGAAAACCTCGCTTTTTTCATGTTAGGTCTATCTTAGCATAATACAAATAAAAATACAACAAAAAATATTCCTGGAAAGCAACAGTTTTTGTGATAAAAGCTAATTATAAAATGAATCATTTGAAAAAATTAACATTTTAGTTAAAAAATGCTATGTACTTTTTAGTTTTTGTATAGTATAATGACTATAATTTATCGAAACGCAGTTGCGTTTCGCAAAAGCCGATATTATCGGCTTTTTGGCAAAATTGTTTTTTATAAATACAATTTTGCATTACATTCATTGAAAGGATTATAGTCGAATTTTCAAAGAAAATTCGATACCAAATCTTACATTTGGTATCGAAACAGTGTAATTTTACACTGTTTCGACTAACT
>JAZROI010000060.1:0-6725 GCA_045648585.1 Acutalibacteraceae bacterium | reverse complement strand
CCTGCACCTGCGAAACGGGAAAGGATAAGAGGTCTGTTGTTATCCTTTGCATTATCGTAGAAATGGTAATGGTTTAAAGCCCATAAGGGATCAAGACCGGGCACGGGGGATTTGGTACCCTGCTGCCAGTCAATCCACCAGAAATCAATACCCATTTTTTCATAGGGGTGGTGAAGCACCTTAAAGTAGTTCTCAATAAACTTCTTGTTGGTAATGTCAAATTTAACCGGTTCTTTCTTTTTGGGGTCCTGACCCATAGCCTCGCACATTTCTTCGTATTGGTCTTCAAACCAACGTACACCCTGAGAGGGGTGAAGATTGAAGGTTGTTTTATAATTATTATCTTTAAGAGTTTTAAGGAAGCCTGCAGGGTCGGGGAAAAGGTCTGTATTAAAGCTGTAACCCGTCCAGCCTGCTGACCAAACATCGTAAACGTATTCCCAGAGATTTTGATGAGGGTAAACCTTGTGGCTGTCTTTACCGAATTTGCCTTTGATATCAACCCAATGCCAATCCATATCAACAGTAGCAACCGTAATAGGAATTTCCTCTGTTTTAAATCTTTCAAGAAGCTCAAGGTATTCATTCTGTGAATACGCTTTGTAACGGCTCCACCAGTTTGAAAGAGCATAACGGGGGATAAGAGGCACGTGACCGGTTAATTTATAAAGGTCAGTTGTAGCACCGATATAGTCGTTACCGTATGCGAAATAATATTCGTCCTTTTCTTTATGCTTTCTGGGAAGAATTCTTCCGTCGTCAGTAAGAACGAGAGTGTCGCTGTCATCAAGAATAGCAACACCGTTTCTTGAAATAACGCCGTCACCGAGAGTAATAACGCCTGCGGTAATATCAAGCGTTCTGCAGGTACCCTTAAGGTTGCCTGATTTATAGTTTGTAACAACTCTTCCGTCGCGAAGCTTAATGCGAATCATTTTCTTTAATTTCTTTGAATAAAGGAAATTCGCTTTAGTTGTTTTGATTTCAATAGTATCGCTTGATTCGTTAACCTTAAACTCAGGCTTGCAGAAATCACGGAACCATACGCTTTGGGTAGGCTCGTCGCAGAATTTACCCTTGCTTTGCTCTTCAACACGAACAAGGCAGGGGGTAATTACCGTAATTCTTACACCGCCTTTTACGATAGTGTGACTATCGTGAGCTTTGGGAGAACAATCAATTTTAAATCTGTCAAAAAACTGTTCCATAAACTTCTCCTTGAATAATTCAGATTTTTACTATTATACTATACAACATTACATATTTAAAGTCAATGAAGACAGACTAAACTCATAATAAATTAATATAATATTTAAGTATATTGCACAAAGGCTTTTCGTTGACAAACTACTGTAGTAATGTTAAAATTATAAGTTGTGAAAGGGTGGTTTATATGGTATTCCAAAAACACATCGGGTTTGATAACGATATGTATATCGAAAAGCAATCCGAACAGATTATGAAAAGGATTGACGAATTCGGCGGTAAGCTTTACCTCGAATTTGGCGGTAAGCTTTTTGACGATTTCCATGCTTCAAGAGTTTTACCCGGCTTTAAGCCTGATAGTAAGCTTCAGATGCTTCTTAACCTTAAGGATCATGCTGAGGTTGTTATTGTTATATCCGCAGGTGATATTGAAAGCAATAAAATCCGCGGTGACTACGGAATAACCTATGACAGCGATGTTTTACGTCTTATGGACGCTTTCAGCAGTGCAGGGCTTTTTGTTGGTAGCGTTGTTATTAACCAGTTTAACGGTCAGCCCGCTGCAGTTAAATTCAAAGAAAAGCTTGAAAACCTCGGAATCAAGGTTTTCATTCAATATACCATCGAAGGCTACCCCTACAACGTAAGAGGAATTGTAAGTGAAAACGGTTTCGGTAAAAATGAATACATTGAAACCTCTCGTCCTCTTGTTGTTATAACCGCTCCCGGTCCCGGTAGCGGTAAGATGTCTACTTGTCTTTCACAGCTTTACCACGAAAACCTTAAGGGCAACAAAGCGGGTTACGCAAAGTTTGAAACCTTCCCCATATGGAATTTACCATTGAAGCACCCCGTAAACCTTGCTTATGAAGCGGCAACAGCCGACCTTAACGATGTTAATATGATTGACCCTTATCACCTTGAAGCTTACGGCACAACAACCGTAAACTACAACCGCGACGTTAAGGTTTTCCCTGTTTTAAATGCAATTTTTGAAAAGATTGAGGGCGTAAGCCCCTATAAATCACCTACTGATATGGGTGTTAATATGGCAGGCTACTGTATTACAGATGATTCTGCTTGCAGAAAAGCCTCTCACGATGAAATTATAAGAAGATATTTCGCCGCCCTTTGCGACAGAAAAATGGGTCGAAAAAATGACGGTGCTATTGGAAAAATCGAAAGCCTTATGAATCAGGCGGGTATTTCCGTTGACTCTCAAAGACCTACCGTAAAAGCTGCACTTGCAAAGAGCGAAGAAACAAACGGCAGACCTGCAGTAAGCATTGAGCTTCCCGACGGCACTATCGTTACAGGTAAAACAAGTGACCTTTTAGGCTCTGCTTCAGCTGCTCTTTTAAATGCGCTTAAAGCGGTTGCAGGCATTGACGACGATACACTTCTTATTGAAAGAAAAATTATTGAGCCTATTCAGCTTCTTAAGACAAGCATTTTAGGTAACCACAACCCAAGACTTCATACTGACGAGGTGCTTATTGCTCTTACAATGAGTGCGGTTGAAAGCCCCGATGCTAAAAAAGCTTTTGACGTGCTTAATGCTCTCTCGGGTAGCGAAGCACACGCAACCGTTATTCTTTCTCAGGTTGACAGAGATACCTTTAGAAAATTAGGTATTAACCTTACCTGCGAGCCCCAATATGAAAGTAAAAAACTTTATCATAAATAAGAGGTTAAGTTATGAAAGCAAAAATCACTCTTGCAAAAGAATTTCGCATAGGTGAAATAGATAAAAGAATTTACGGCTCATTTATTGAGCATTTAGGCAGAGCCGTTTACGGCGGTATTTACGAGCCGGGTCATCCTACGGCTGATGAAAACGGCTTCCGTCAGGACGTTATTGATTTAGTTAAAAAATTAAACGTGCCCGTAGTGCGTTATCCCGGTGGTAACTTCGTTTCCGGCTATAATTGGGAGGATGGCGTTGGTCCCGTTGATAAAAGACCTAAAAAGCTTGATCTTGCCTGGGGCACAACCGAGCCTAATTTAATCGGCACTAATGAATTTGTAAAATGGTGCGAAAAAGCTAATGCTGAATGTATGATGGCGGTAAATTTAGGCACAAGAGGTCCCGACGAAGCAAGAAATTTAGTTGAATACTGCAACCATAAGTCAGGCTCATATTGGAGCGATTTAAGAAGAAGCCACGGCTACGAAAACCCTCATAATATCAAGCTTTGGTGCTTGGGTAACGAGATGGACGGCGGTTGGCAGATGGGTGCTAAAAACGCCGTTGAATACGGCAGAACGGCCCTTGAAGCTTCAAAAATGATGAAATGGACTGACGGTAGCATCGAAACGGTGCTTTGCGGTTCATCAAGCAGATATTCAGGAACTTTTGGTGAGTGGGAGGTGCAAAGCCTCGATATTGCATACGACAGTATCGACTACGTTTCACTTCACCAATATTACGGCAATCAAGAGGACGATACACCCTCATTCCTTGCAAAAACTCTTGAATTAGACGAGTTTATTTATTCAGTTATTTGTGCTTGCGACTACGTTAAAGCAAAAAGACGTTCAAAGAAAACAATTAATCTTTCCTTTGACGAATGGAACGTTTGGTATCATTCCAACAACAGACCCTTTGAAAGATGGAGCGTAGCACCGCCTCTTCTTGAAGATATTTATAATTTTGAGGATGCTCTTCTTGTAGGATCAATGCTTATAACTCTTCTTCGTCATTGTGACAGAATTAAAATTGCTTGTCTTGCACAGCTTGTAAACGTTATTGCACCAATTTTCACAGAAACGGGTGGCGGTGTATTCCCGCAGACTACCTTCTTCCCCTTTATGCATCTTTCAAACTACGGAAGAGGAAGTGCTCTTTTACCTCTTGTTGATTGCCCGAAATACGATTGTAAGAAGTTTACAGACGTACCCTACATAGAAACTATCGCAACCTTTGATGAGGAAAATGACGAAATGACAGTTTTCTGTGTAAACAAGAGCCTTGACGAAAGCGTTGTTCTCGACGTTAATTTAATGGATTTTGACGGCTATAAGCCCGTTGAATTTATTTCTATGGACGGCTACGGAATTAAAGATGAAAACAGTCTTGAAGCCGTAACAGTTAAGCCCCATACAAACCCCGTTCCCGAAATGGACGGAAGCGTGCTTACAGCAGAGCTTAAGCCCTTCAGCTGGAACGTTATACGATTAAAAAAGTAAAGGAAAAGCCCACGGGCAGAGTTAATTATGGATTTTAAAAGCTTTATAAACGGTGCTTTAAACAGACCCGAAAAAGAAGATAAAATTGAAAGATTTAATTTAAAAGGCAGAATTTCAGGGTATATTCTCACTAAATCACAGCAAAATATACCCACCTGCGGTTATAACTACGAAGCAGATATCACAAAGCTTTGGGAAGTGTTTACCGAGTTAAAAGAAAACTGCGACTATAACCTTACTTTCAACACTCTTATGATGAGAATTCTTGTTGAGGGCCTGAAGGCTGCACCAAGACTGAATTCTCATCTCAAGTTTAACACAACTGCATCTTGCGGCACGCTTATTGAAAAGAAGCATATTGACGTTGCAATGCCCGTTTTAATGGAAAACGGCGAAACCTTCCCCATTAAAGTAAGAAACGCAGAAGAGAAAAGCTTGAAAGAGTTGGCAGAGCAAATAGATAACCTTTTTGAAACTCTTAAAACAACTAACGTTGACAGAGTTATGTTTGACGTTATTCTTCAAAGAACGGTAGGGCTTATGTTAAGCGGTGCGGTTATACCCACTATTGCCCAGACCGTTACGGGTTACGTTGGAAAGCATAAGGTTGCAACCCTTAAAGGTCTTTTTGAGCATGCCCCCCGCGATAACTCATCACTCCAGATGAATGATTTAAACGAGGGTACGGTTTGCATGACAAACTGGGGTGTGTTATACGGTGGCTTAAGCGGAAACGTTACCTATACGCCTCTTCTTTATCCCCAGGTTTTCCTTATGGCAATCGGTGTTGTTCGCGACAGAGATTATGCCTTTAAAAACGAAGAGGGCGTAGTAGATATAGGTACTAAAAAATACCTTCCTATTACTCTTATGTTTGACCACAGAATAGGCGGCTTCAACGATGTTATTCCCTTTATCAAAAAGCTCGATGAAATTTTTGCAGCTCCCGAAGTTATCTGGGAGTGGTAACAGCTGACAAAAAACACCCGCTATGGTTTACATAGCGGGTGTTTTTATATCAAGTTTTATTTTAAACTTTTTTCTTTCCTTTGTCTCTTGAGAAAAGCATACCGATTGCATTGAGTATAATAAATATAATAAGGTAGCCGATTACATAAGTTGTGTGAGAGTAGATTGTTGCAATCATCATAAACACACAGCCGATAACGGCAATAATCGGTGCGATAAAACGCTTCAAGCCGTTGGCGTCCTTGAGCTTGAACATCATCATAAAGAAAATCGGGATGTAGAGGAAGTAGCTTGTGACGATGGGAAGCTCAGTCGGGTCAAATGCGAAGATACCCCAGCTGCTGCCGAATGAAGAAAACTGTGAGCAGTAGAAGAATACCATCCAGACAATACACATAAGAAGACCTACTGTTGCTGAGCTGGGTGCCATATTTGTTGCGTGGTCAACCTGGACAAACAACTTCGGTTTTGGGCCTTCGTTGCGTGCTGCAAGTGCATACATACCTCTTGAGCAGGCAAGGGTAAGACCGTTGAGTGTGCCGAAGCAGGATATGATAACGAACACGAAAACTGCAGTGCCGCCGATTTTACCGAATACAGCTTCGAATGCAAGCTTTGCACCTGTTTCGCCGCCAGCCATCATATCAGCGTTGCTGATTCCGCCTGCAAGACCTATATAGTAAAGGATGTAGATAATAATAACTGCAAGTGAACCGAAGATAAGAGCGCGGGGAAGATTCTTCTTTGCGTCCTTAAGCTCTGCGTTGATTGTTGTGGCAACAATCCAGCCATCGTATGCGAAGGCTGTTGCACATATTGCGGTGAAGAGTGCGGGGCCGGTTTCAACTTCGTTTACTATTGTTGTGAAGTTTTCAACGGTGTAACCCTTTGTAAGGCCGTAGATTGTACCGACAATAGCCATAAGGAAGAGGGGGATAAGCTTGATGATTGTTGCAGAAACCTGCACCTTACCTGCGATAACGGGAGAGAGAAGGTTAATTG
Organism: Acutalibacteraceae bacterium; assembly: GCA_045648585.1. GTDB lineage: Bacteria > Bacillota > Clostridia > Oscillospirales > Acutalibacteraceae > DTU089. Next base: position 359 of record JAZROI010000060.1, on the reverse strand, counting down.
CGAAGCTGAGGATAAGGTAGAAGCCCGCAATAGTCATACAAAGACCGCCGGTAATATCTGCCTGGTCGTGGAAAAACAGTACGCAGGTGTAACGTGCGGTAACCCAAGCGAGAGCCATTGTAAGGCAGGGGTAGTAGATTACGCTTGTAAACCAACCGATAAAGTAAGCATACTTTTTACCGACAAGTGCTTCAGCGTAGTCAACAAGACCGTTGACCTTTTCGATTCTGTTTGCAAGTATTGAGAAAGCGTATGCGCAGGCAAGCATAATAAGACCGCCGGCAATCCATGAAAGGATACCGAGCTTGAGGTCGCCGCCTGTTGCGTTGAGTATTTTCTCCGCTTTGAAGAAAACACCA
>JAZROI010000059.1:0-22705 GCA_045648585.1 Acutalibacteraceae bacterium | reverse complement strand
AAGCTAAATCTAATTATCGTTATTTTATAATGTTTTATAAAAAAAGTAAATAGCAGTAACAATTTACTTTAGTAAAAAATCCCCTTATTTAGTGTATTTTACTATTGAAAGAAGGTAAGCTTTGTTGTAAAATTTAATGTAATATATATTGTATTAGTTATTGAAAGAGGTTGATTTATGATGGCTAAGAATTTCGGCTACATAGATACAATATTGAAAAAATACAGCAATCCCGAGGAAAGCCTTATTGCAGTTTTGCAGGATGTTCAAGGGGTTGACGGCTATATTTCCCGTGAAAGCGTTGAATATTTAACTGAAAAAACGGGCATACCCTCAAGCAGAATTATGGGCGTTGCATCCTTTTATGCAGGCTTCAGGTTAAAGCCCGTAGGCAAATACAGAATAATGGTTTGTATGGGTACCGCTTGCCACGTTAACGGCTCTCAAAGAATAGGTGATACGGTAAAACGTGTTTTAGGTATTGAAGAGGGTGACGTTACCGCTGACGGTCTTTTCTCTTGGGAAGAGGTAGCCTGCCTTGGTTGCTGCAGTATTTCTCCCGCTATGATGATAAACGATACAGCTTACGGTAATCTTACACAAGATAAAGTTGTTTCAATAATCGAAAAAATCAGAGAGGAGGAGTCAAAATGAGATTTCTTCTCGGTTACGGCTCTTGCGGAATCGCTTCAGGTGCAGATTCTGTTTTAAAGAGCCTCGAGTCAGCATTTTCGGGTACAGAATACTGCGTTGAAAAAGTAGGCTGTAACGGTCTTTGTTTTGCCGAGCCTATTATTGAGGTTATAACAGATGATAACGAAAGTGTTCTTTACGGCAGATTGAACGGTGAAAGTGCTTCTCGCTTTGCGGAAGCAATTAAAAACGGTGAATTGCCTTTAGAAAACAGATTATCTGATGAGGATATGAGATTTTTAAACGGTCAGAAAAGAGTTGTGCTTTCGGGCTGTGGTAAGGTAAACCCCGAGAGTATTGATTCCTATATCTCTTCCGGTGGCTATTCTGCCTTGAAAAAGGCTCTTGAGTTAGGCTCCGACGGTATTATTGAAGAAATTAAAAAATCAGGCTTGAGAGGCAGAGGCGGTGCAGGCTTCCCTACTCATATAAAATGGCAATCCGCTAAAAACTCTCAGGGTGAAGAAAAATACATTGTTTGTAATGCTGACGAGGGCGACCCCGGTGCATTTATGGATAGAGCCGTTCTTGAGGGTGACCCTCACAGAGTTCTTGAAGGTATGATGATTTCAGGTGTTGCCGTAGGTGCAAATACAGGTATTATCTACGTAAGAGCAGAGTATCCTCTTGCGGTTAAAAGGCTTAATAAAGCAATTGAAGAAATGCGAGAAAGAAAAATCCTCGGTGAAAACATCTTCGGTAGCGGTTTCTCTTTTGATTTTTATATTATGATGGGTGCGGGCGCATTCGTTTGCGGTGAAGAAACCGCACTTCTTGCCTCATTAGGCGGTAACAGAGGTATGCCTGTTACAAAGCCTCCGTTTCCTGCTCAAAAGGGCTTCAGGGGTAAGCCTACAAATATCAATAACGTTGAAACCTTTGCAAACGTATCCTGGATTATTGAAAACGGCGGTGAAGCTTTTGCCAGAATGGGTACAGAGGGTAGCAAGGGTACAAAAGTCTTTGCCCTTGCAGGCAGAGTTTCAAGAGGTGGCCTTGTTGAAGTTCCTATGGGACTTACTATAAACGATATAGTTTTCGGTATCTGTGGCGGTATCAAAGACGGTGCAGATATTAAAGCCGTTCAGATGGGCGGTCCGTCAGGCGGTTGTATACCTAAAAATATGCTTGATACAGTTATCGATTACGAAAGTATTGCGAAAACGGGTGCTATTATGGGCTCGGGCGGTATGATAGTAATGGACGAAAATACTTGTATGGTTGATATGGCGAAATTCTTTATGGATTTTACGAGCAAGGAAAGCTGCGGTAAATGTGTGCCTTGCCGTATCGGTACTACAAGAATGCTTGAAATATTACAGAAAATAGCTGACGGTAACGGCGAAGAAGAGGATATTGATACTATTGTCCAATTAGGTGAAAGTATAAAGACGGGTGCTTTGTGTGGTCTTGGTAACTCTGCACCTAATCCCGTGCTTACTACCGTTAAATATTTCAGAGATGAATACGAAGCACATATAAAGGGTAAGGCTTGCCCTGCGAAAAAATGCACTTCTCTTATTGAATACAGAATAGTTGAAGATAAATGTAAGGGCTGCTCTCTTTGTAGTAAAAAATGCCCCGTTGACGCTATCAGCGGTGTTGTAAAATCACCATACAGTATTGATAGCGATAAATGCGTACGTTGCTCCCAGTGCTTCGACAGCTGTAAGTTTGGTGCAATTGAAATCGTAAGCGGAAAGGAGAGGAAGTAAAATGAGTCAGGTTAAAATTACGGTTAATAATAAAGAAATTATTGCCGATACCGAAAAAACACTTCTTGACAATATTCTTGAAAACGGAATGTATCTTCCTCACCTTTGCCATAATAAACAGCTTGAAAGCTACGGCGGTTGCGGTCTTTGTCTTGTTGAGGTTGAGGGTGTCAGAAAGCCTTTGAGAGCATGCTCTACAACAGTCAGCGAGGGTATGATTGTAAAAACAAATACCCCAGAGCTTGAAAAAAGCAGAAAAGCAACTCTTTCTCTTATAATGTCAGACCATATGGGAGATTGTAAAGCACCTTGTTTTATGGCTTGCCCTACTCATCAGGATATTCAGGGCTACGTTGGCCTTATTGCTAACGGTGAAGAGGAAAAGGCACTTGAGCTTATAAAAAAGGATAACCCGTTGCCTATGTCTATAGGTAGAGTTTGTCCTCACCCTTGCGAAGAAAAATGCAGAAGAAAGCATCTTGAGGGTGCAGTTTCAATCTGTGCTTTAAAAAGATTTTCTGCAGAAGCAAACATTGATTATATTCCCGAATGTAAAGAAAATAACGGCAAAAAAATCGCAGTTATAGGTGCGGGTCCTGCTGGGCTTTCCTGTGCATATTTCCTTGCGATTGAGGGCTATCAGGTTGAAATTTTTGAAGCTGAAGAAAACGGCGGCGGTATGTTAAGATACGGCATACCTGCATACAGACTTCCCAAAGATATTCTTGATAAGGAAATTGAGAATATAGAAAAAATGGGTGTTAAAATCAGTTACAATAAAAGATTGGGACGTGATTTTACAATAGAATCCCTGAAATCTTCCTATGATGCGGTATTTGTTGCAATAGGTGCGTGGACTGCCTCGGACTTAAGATGTGAGGGTGAAGATGCACAAGGTGTTGAGGGTGGTATAGACGTTCTTTACAGAATTGCAAAGGGCGAAAATGTGGATTTAGGTGATAGCGTTTGCGTTGTTGGTGGTGGTAATACTGCAATTGATGCGGTAAGAACTGCCGTTCGTTTAGGTGCGAAAAACGTTACTCTCGTTTACAGACGAACTGAAAACGAAATGCCTGCAGAGCCCGATGAAATTTTTGATGCAAAGGCCGAGGGTGTTAATTTCCGCTTCCTTGCCGCACCCGTTAGAGTGTTAAGTGAAAACGGTAAGGTTACAGGTCTTGAAATTCAGAATATGGAGTTAGGTGAGCCTGACGAATCAGGAAGAAGACAACCCGTTGCCATAGCGGGAAGTAGCGATGTTATTAAATGCGATACAGTTATTTCCGCTATAGGTCAAAGAGTTTCTTCAAGCTGTATAGATTCCGTTGAATTAACTAAAAAATCAACGATTTCTGTTGATGAAAAAACTTATATGACGTCTGTTGACGGCGTTTTTGCCGCAGGTGACGTTATAAATAGAGGCCCTGATATAGCAATAAGAGCAATAGCAGGAGGTAAATATGCCGCTCGTTCAATAGATTGTTATCTTAACGGTGTTGAAGTGCCTGATGAGTTGCCCGCATATTCAATAAATAATAATTTTGACGCATCAGTTCTTGAGGGTATGCCTCTAATTGACAGATGCGAAATAAAGCTTGAGGATGCGAATTCAAGAAGGAGCAATTTCAATGAGGTTGCAAGCACTTTGACAAAAGAAGAGGCTCAAAAAGAGGCAAGCAGATGTCTTGAGTGCGGTTGCTCGGCTGTTTATAGCTGTGAATTGTTACCTCTTATGAGAGATTACGATGCTCTATCTATGAAATTAAACGGTAAAACAAGGCAATATCCAAAAGACAAAAGCCATCCTTTTATTGTTCGCGATAATAATAAATGTATTTTGTGCGGTCAGTGCGTTAGGGCTTGTAAAGAAATATCGGGCACCGAAAACCTTGGCCTGTTCGGTAGGGGCTTCGGTACGCTTCCCGTAAGTGCTTTTGATTTACCCTTAAACGAAAGTAAGTGTATATCATGCGGTGCTTGTGTTAACGTTTGTCCGACGGGTGCTCTCGTTTCAAAAACCGTCACACCGAAAAATCCGCCGTTGCCATTTGTGGACGAAGAGTATATCTGCACAGCTTGTGAATCAAACTGTAAATTCGTACAACGAAAAATTAACGGAAAAACAGTGAAAATGATACCCGTTGATTTGAAAAAAAGTTGTTCGATAGGTGTATTTGCATTACCGCTAATTGAAAGCCGAATTGATTATATTTCTGAAAAAGAAAGACAATCTCTTATGGATAAGCTTTTAGGTAACGTAAAGAGCTTTAAAGGTGATATGAGCACCTTGAAAACAATGGAAGATATTTGTGATTTATTTTGAAGTAGAAAAAATACGGGTTATTTTGTTGAAAATGACGGAATAATCCGTAACCTCAAGTAAATAAAGGGTTTTAGCCGTTTTTAAAAGTTAAAAAAACTTAAAATATTATTCATTTAAAAATAAAATTTCTATTGACTTTACAATGCGTTTGTAATATAATCTCTTTAGGCTATAAGTGTTGCTATAACTATGTCTTGTTGTTATAGTTCTTATGCGGCAGAGGTTTTCCCTCAAATTCATGAAAAGGAAGAGATCAATGAAAAAGGTACTTGCGATTTTTCTTTCTGCATTACTCATTTGCATTAGTATAGCACCGATGGGTTGTGCAGCTTCAACACCTGAGCTTTCTACAAAAATTTACGAAGGCGGTTACAACGTTGCAGCTGTTGATTCAGAGGTAATTACACAAACAACTTTCACAGTTGCTGTAAATGTTCCTGCAGTTAATAACCTTGTTGGTGTTAATCTTTATTTAAAGTTCGACCCCAACGTTCTTGCAGTGGCTGATGCTGGCGTAGCAGGCGTTGCTGATGAAAACGGTAATATCAACGCTTTCTTCAACGGCTTACCCGTTAACGGCTACAAGCGTGGCTCAAACAGCGAATATTCTTTCGGTTGGGCTTCAGGCACAGGCGTTTCTAAATCAGAAGCAACTGATATTTTCTACATAACATTTAACGTTATTAATACAACTGTTACTGATACATCTATCAACCTCTATGTTGATGAGCTTCTTACAAACGACGGTGACGATAGCAACGATATCGAAGTTTCAAGACTTGTTAAGAATGATATTCTTTGCTTTATGTTCCCTGCGAATACTCCTCCCGCTGAAGGTACAACATCAGTAGGTGGCGATTCTTCTACAACACCTGACGATATCAACAATCTTCTTCAGGTTATCAGAGATTTACTTGCAGGTAACGGTGCAACCTTCGCTGATTTCGTTGATGCAATCGTAAACCTTTTCGGTAACGCAGAGCTTATTGATATTATCGAACAGCTCGTTGACGGTAACATCGATATTTCAGAAGCATTCCAGAACATCCTTGATAAACTTGGTGTTGCGTTTGACTTCCTTGAAGATCTTCTTAATAAGATTATCGAATTCTTAAAGGGTCTCTTTGGTCCTGGTGATGAGGAAGATACAACAGCAAACCCTGAAACAACTTCTCCCGGTTCTTCTTCAGGTTCTGAAGAAACAGGTGATGCAGGTATTGCTCTTGCAGCAACAGTTTGCGTAGCAGCTTCTGCAGCATTCGTTCTTACAAGAAAGAAAAAAGAAACTTTCTAATTGAAATCGCAAGTTCATAGATAAGTTTAAAAGCCATCCTTTTGGATGGCTTTTTTGTTTGTGTTTTGTTATTGTGGGGTGCGATTTTATTAGTAGATGCTTTGAAGCTTCTTTGAAATTAAGGGGAAAAAGGCAGTTTGACTATGCATAAATCTTTGATATAAAAATCACCCGAAGTCTAAATGACTTCGGGTGTGAGTTTTACATACCTAACATTGAAGCAAACATACCTTTTTTCTTTTGCTTCTGGGGTTTGTATAATGGTGGGTTTTCAAGCCTCATTCTTGCACTTTTACTTTTTCTTAAATAAGAAATTATTTCACAAACAGGTTCCATCATTGTATCGCTAAAATGCTCTTTTGCGATATCAATAAGTTCAGGATTTGCTGCAAGAGAGCTACCGAGAATTGTTACTGCAACAAGACTTTGAGTATCGTTAGTGCCGTCCTCGTAGATATCATTGAGAAGATTAAATAACTTTCTCATTTTGATTTTGTCATTTTCTCTGATTGTTTCAATAACGTATTTGTTACCGTGGTTAACAAAGAAATCTTCTGCAAGGAATTCACCGTAAAGCTCAATGTTGTTTTTATATTCGTCTCTAAGCTCGGGATAGATAGTTGTAAAACGACTACCTAAAGTATTAGCATCGTATGCAAGAGCACCGCTTTTAGCTTGAGTTCTTGATACGGGAGTAGGCATTTTTTTGCCTGCACCTGCATTCTTCTGTGAAAAGAGCTTTTGGAAAGTTTCAATATATTCTTCGTAAATATATTTTAAGTCTTTATCATTAAAGTTTTCTAAATCTAAAAGAGAAAGAGAGGCTCTCTTCATATCATCATCTGGAGCTTCGTCATCAGCCTTTGCACAGAAAAGTGAAAGCTTGTCGCCTTGATGTTCGATTCTTATTCTGCCTCTTTCACTTCTGTACATAATAACAGATTTTTCACCGTCTTTTTCAATTGGTAACTGAGGGGGGAACACGCCGTTAGGATATTCGGGTCTGAAACCGTATTCAGTAACAGTTTCGTCAATACCTTTCATAATGTGTTCAAGAGCGTAATTAAGTTCAAGCACTATAAAGTACCTCGCTTTTCATTAAAATCTAATAACAATTATAGTTAGTCGAAACAGTATAAAAATACACTGTTTCGCCACCAAATCAATGAGCGTAGTGCAAAATCGCATTTTAAAAATTAAATTTTGCTAAAAGCCGATAAAATCGGCTTTTGCGAAACACAAAAGCGTTTCGATAAACTACAATCACTGCAAATTATACCACAAACATATTGGTTTGTCACTATTATTTATTGTTTTTTTGATATTTATTGAATTCCCTTCATTGTAAGAGATATTCTTTTCTTTTGGGGTTCAACTGAAAGAACTTTAACCTTTACGATTTCGCCAACCTTTAAAACCTCGGAAGGATGCTTGATGTATCTGTCACAAATCTGAGAAATATGAACAAGACCGTCTTGATGTACACCAATATCAACGAATATACCGAAGTCAATAACGTTTCTTACCGTGCCTGTAAGCTCCATACCTTCTCGTAAATCATTCATATCCATAATATCAGTTCTGAGCATAGGCTTGGGTAATTCATCACGGATATCTCTACCGGGCTTTTCTAATTCGCCGATAATATCTGTAAGAGTAGGTATACCTATATTACATTCCTCGGCAGCTTTTGAAATGCCGTATTCTTTAACCTTTGCACCGATACCTGCAGCACCCGTAGTTGCAACGTCTTCTTTTTTATAATCAAATATTTCAAGAAGCTTTTTAGCAGCATCATAGCTTTCGGGGTGAACACCTGTGTTATCAAGTGCAGTTTTGCCGCCGGGAATTCTTAAGAAGCCGGCACATTGCTGATAAGCCTTAGGACCTAAACCTTTTACTTTCTTTAAATCTGTACGTGCTTTGAATTCGCCGTTTTCTTCTCTGTATTGAACAATGTTTTTTGCAGTAGCAGACGTAATACCTGCAATGTATTTAAGAAGAGATACTGATGCAGTATTAAGGTCTACACCAACTGCGTTAACGCAATCCTCAACAACGCCTGAAAGAGATTCTTCAAGTCTTGCAGGTGGAACGTCGTGCTGATACTGACCTACACCAATGCTTTTAGGCTCGATTTTTACAAGCTCTGAAAGGGGGTCTTGCAAACGTCTTGCTATTGATACCGCAGAACGAACCGAAACGTCAAAATCAGGGAATTCCTCTGCACCTAATTTAGAGGCGGAATAAACTGACGCACCTGCTTCATTTACTACCATATATGAAACGGGACGGGGTGATTTTTTAATAGTGTCGGCAATGAAAATTTCACTTTCTTTGCTTGCGGTACCGTTACCGATTGATATGCAGTCAATATTGTATTTTTTTATAAGCTCAAGCACTTTGGCTTCAGATTCTGCAATTTTTGACTGAGGGGGTGTGGGGTAAATAACGCCAGTGAAAAGAACACGGCTGTTACTGTCAACGACTGCAAGCTTACAGCCTGTTCTGTAAGCAGGGTCAACTGCAAGAACAGTTTTGTTTTTAATAGGCGGTTGCATAAGCAAAGGCTTAAGATTGCTACCAAACATTTTAATTGCCTGTTCATCAGCTTTTTCGGTAAGAGTGCTTCTTGTTTCTCTTTCTAATGATGGGAGGATAAGCCTTGTGTAGCTGTCTTTTGCTGCTTCGCGGCAAAATTCTGTAGATGAGCTACCTTCTTTAATGAAGAGTTTATCTAAAAGTAAAAGTGAGGTAGCCTCTTCAACTTCAACAGATACTTTTAAGAAGCCTTCTTTTTCACCTCTGTTTATAGCAAGAATACGGTGAGAGGGGATTTTTGAAACAGGCTCTGAATATTCATAGTACATTGAATAAACGCTGTCTTCCTCTGTTTTTGCAGTAGAGGTAATAACACCTCTTTTAGCAATAAGGTCCTTTAAAACCTTACGTGCTTCAGGTGAGTCGGAAATTATTTCAGCAATAATATCTGAAGCACCTTGCAAAGCCTCCTCTGCAGTAAGTACGCCTTTTTCTTCATCTATATATTCACTTGCAACGTCTGCAAGGTCAACACCTTGAAGAGTAAAAGAGAATAAAAGCTCAGCCAAAGGCTCAAGCCCCTTTTCTTTTGCTACTGAAGCACGGGTTTTTCTTTTTTGCTTATAAGGTCTGTAAATATCTTCTACTTCAGCAAGCGTAACCGCTGCAGCAACAGCGTTGCTGATTTCCTCGGTAAGCTTACCTTGTTCCTCTATTGAAGATAAAACCTCTTCCTTTCTTTTTTCAAGATTTCTTAAATAAGTTAATCTATCGTTGATTTCTCTTAATTTTTGGTCGTCGCAGGAGCCGGTCATTTCCTTTCTGTAACGGGCGATAAAGGGTATGGTATTGCCGTCGTCTATTAACTCAACAATGTTTTTTACGTGAGTTTCGCTAACTGAAAATTCATTTTGCAAAATCTTTAAAATGTCCATAGTATCTTCCTTATAATATACTTATGTATAATAGTATACACATTTTACCACATCTGAAATCAAATGTCATTAATAATAGTTGAATATTTTTACGTTTTTTGTTATTATTTTTTTGAGGTGGATTTATGAAGGTTTTAGCAAGAAGGGCGAACGGTATCTTGATATTCGGGCCTGCTTTTGTGGCGTTGTGTTTTGCGTTTTGGTTGTTTTGTGCCCAGCATCCTCGCGAAGTTTCTGATATGTATCTTTTTGAGGACTTATATATAAGGTTATTACTTATATCAATTTTCTTCTTTCCTGTAACTTTATGGTTTTTTGTTCAACGCTTATTCGTTCCAAAAGTTATTATTGAATATGATGACCATGGTTTATATATTTATCGCAGAAGAAAAGAAACTGTAGTTTTAAGGTACGAGTATCTGAATAACTCATATGCAGAGGCGGATTTGCAGGATGTGGTTGTCTATGTAGGACCCCGTTCTCTTTTTACCGGTTACAGAAGAAGAATTGCAATTGGCGGTATATTAGAGAAGATAATCAAGACCGGTAGCTTGGAAATCAGGACGGATGAGGGAATTGTTACATTAAAAGGTGTACATAATGTAAAAGAGGTAAAAGTGAATATTGACAGACTTATAAGAAAACACAGAAGAAGACAAGAAGAGAAAAATGTTGACCATTTACAGTATGCGGGAAGAGGTGCTATTGAAGATTATCTTAAAGATAGAAACTACCTGTAAAATTAAACGATGTATTTGTTTACAATTTGTTCATAAAGTTGTGAAATTTGCACAACAATGGTCTGTTATATAATAATTAGACATTGTAATTGCTTAACATTTCATTTTCTCTTTCCAAAAATTCAACCCCTTGCTTCGGCAGGGGGTTGGGTTTTTTTATGCCTTTTTGTTATTGTGTGTGTTATGTGCGCAATTTTTGAATGAATATAAAGCCTTTTTATAAAGAACGTGAATTTTGCGGGAATGTTCAGAGAATGTAGTGAAAACAGCAAATAAAAGTACCAAATGTAGAAAACTTTTGTGTAAAATGTAGAAAAAGTCGTTGACTAATTGCAAGTATAGTGGTACAATACTAATGGAAGAATATGGATTAACGTAAAAATATATTTATTAATTATTTATTTGTTTATGGAGGTTATTATGAAACGCTCATTTAGAACTGCTTTATTGCTCGTCACAATTATTGCAGTATTGTTTGGTCTACAATTAAGTGTATCTGCTGCTGATACAGATTTAGTTTTCACTTTGAACAGTGATAATGCTTCTTATACAGTAGCCGGTGTAGGTACAAATGTAAGTGGCGATATTATTATTCCAGAAACCTATGAAGGATTACCTGTAACTAAAATTGCTGATAAAGCTTTTTACAATTGTTCCGATATCACCTCAGTTATTGTTTCTGATTCAGTTGAAACTATTGGTCAATATGCATTCTTTAAATGTATTAATTTAACTGAGATTGATTTAGGTGACGGTGTAACTTCAATTGGAAACTATGCTTTCTCAGGCTGTACAAAGGTTGAATCTGTTAATATTGATTCAATTGATGCTTGGTATAATACGAAGTTTGTTGGCTATACATCAAACCCCGCAAATGCAGGTGCCGATATTTATGACGAAAACGGCAAAGTTACCGAAGCGTATTTACCCGAAGGTATAACTACTATTCCTGCAAATATTTTTTACGGGTGCACAAGTATTGAAAAGGTTGTTGTTCCAGAAGGAATTACAACAATTCCCAAAGAATGCTTTGCATGGTGTAGTAACCTTGAGGAGGTTGTCTTACCCAATAGCTTGAAGAGTATTGGCGTTTCAGCTTTTTCTTGCTGTGAAAGTCTTAAGGCTGTTAATATTCCCGATTCTGTTGTTACAATTGGTAAAACCGCCTTTTTGAGCTGTATAGGTCTTGAAAGTGTTGAAATCGGTGAAGGGGTTACAACAATATTAGACTCTGCTTTCCAGAATTGTCCTAATCTTGTTACTATTACTATTCCTGACAGTGTTAAAAATATAGGTCAGAATGCTTTCTACGGTTGTACAAAGCTTGAAGAAGCCCTTATTGGTGAGAGCGTAGCTTATATTAAAAACTATGCATTCTATGCTTGTGCCAATCTTAGTTACGTTAATATCCCCGAGAGTATTACAAATATTGGTGCAAATGCTTTCCCCAAAAACGTTGCAGACGTATTTTATGGCGGCAGTGAAGAAGCGTGGGCAGGTGTTACAAAAGGTAAAGGTTGCGTTCCTGAAACAGCTTTAGTTCATTATAATGCAATTGCTCCTCATTATAAAACTGATATTCTTGTTGCAACATGTCTTGAAGACGGTTTGGCAGTTACATATTGTGATTGCGGTTACGAAAAAGCAAGAATAGTTATTCCGGCTTTAGGTCACGATTATATGACTGATTGGACAATTGATATTGAAGCAACCTGTGAAGCAGCAGGCGAAAAGTCACATCATTGTTCAAGATGTGTAGATAGAATTAACGTTACTGCTATAGATGCTTTAGGTCATGATTTCTCTTCTGATTGGATCGTTGACATTGAAGCAACTTGTGAAAAAATAGGTGAAAAATCACACCATTGTTCAAGATGTGAGCTTACAGCAGATGTAACTGTTATTGATGCACTCGGTCACAGCTACAGCGAGTGGAGTATATTAATTGCTCCTGAGTGTATAGAAAACGGTGAACAAAGCAAGGTTTGTGCAGCTTGCGGAAACGAAGTAAGAGAAATTATTGATGCACTTGGTCATGATTATTCTGCAGAATGGACAGTTGACGTTGAAGCAACCTGTGCTACATCAGGTGAAAAATCACATCATTGTTCAAGATGTGACAGTAAAGCTGACGTAACTGTTATTGATGCAACAGGCAATCATACATATGGTGAATGGGTAATCGATAAAGAAGCAACTGAATCAGAGGAAGGCTTGAAACATCAGCTTTGTTCAGCTTGTGGCTTCAAAAACGAAGAGATTATTCCTGTTACAGTAGTTGAAAATAATACGTATACACTTGCTTGGTATTGGTTTAATTGGTATTGCGTTGATGCTAACGGACAGTTTGTAAGATATACCGGTCTTGTTGAGTATTACGGCGTGTATTACTTCGTTCAGGATGGTATTCTTAACTGGTACTATAACGGCATGTATGAAGAAAACGGTAAGCTATACTACATTGAGTGGGGTACATATAAACCCAATTACACAGGTCTTGCACAGTATAACGGCGTGTGGACGTACTTCGAAAACGATGCGGTATGTACAGAGTATACAGGTCTTGTCTTGTATCAGGGTGGCTGGTACTACGTAGAAAACGGTGTTATAAATTGGGATTATACCGGTCTTGTTTTCCATAACGGAGCTTGGTATTATGTGCAAAAAGGTGTTCTCGATTGGAACTATCGTAATCTTACTTATTACTACGGTACTTGGTATTACGTAGATGGCGGTTGGCTTAATTGGAACTATACAGGTCTTGTAGAGTACAATGGCGGATGGTATTACGTAGAGAACGGTTATATAAACTGGGAATATGACGGCTACGTTGAACACGAAGGCGAAGAGTACTACGTTGAGGATAGTTTCCTTAATTGGAACCATGAGAACAACCATAAATTCCATTCTAATAACGGAAATAATGGCAACCACGGCAACAACGGAAATAACGGTAACAACGGTAATAACGGAAACCACGGCAACAAAGATCACGATAAACATCATAATAAACCTAACAGATAATTATAATAAAAAACAGAAACCACTTTCCTGATGGGAAGTGGTTTCTGCTTTGCTTATGAAATTAAGTTGTCGTTACTTTTTGATTATAAATTTTCAACAAATTTAATAACCTTTAACGGCACGTCAAGAGTATCTCTTATTGTGTCTTTGCGTGTAATAAGGTCAGGGAAAACAAGCAATTCTGTTTTAACAATACCTTTAAGTCTTTTGCTTGTTTTTTCAATTTCTTCAGTATTATTTTCATTGCGGGCGATGATAAGTCTGCCTATGTTTTCATAAAGACGGTCACTTTTTAGACCCAAATCAAATTCTCCGAGGCTCATTCTGAATTCTTTTTCAAGCTCATCAGAGTATGTGAAATCGTCTCTTAATATTAATGCTCTTAAAAGTATTGAATGGTTATTACCGTTGTTTGTATTGTTAAGAGTATACTTGTTGTAATAGGTGTAAGCTTTCACAAAATTTTCTCTATGGTGCTCGTAAAGCTGACCTAAACGGTAATAAACGAGTGCCTTATAGTTGTTATCGTCAACGTTAAAATAATGCTGAGTTGCATAAACAAGTATAACCTCTGCTGCTGAAACATTATCCTTTTCGCCTCTTTTAAGAAGCTCTTTCGTTATGTCTGAAACAATAACGCACTTTTCTTCATCAAATAAATCCTCGAGGTATTTAAAAAGTTTTGTGATTTCAGGAGCAGTCCAAACTTTCACTTTCAATAATTCTTCAATCATTTTTTACCTCCGGAGGCTTGCAAACTGCAACGGTTATATTATTGTTCGTGTTTATGGTAAAACTTTTATGACATGAATAAGGCATAAAGAAATAATCGCCTTTTTTCAAGGCTTTTTCATAGCCTTTATTATCCGTTAAATAACCCTCGCCGTCTGTTACAACGTAAACACAAGTGCCGTCTAATAAATCTGTTTTACTGTTATTTAAAACGTATCTTTCAACACTAAAGCAAGGGGTGTCAGCCTTGCTTATTAAAATTTCCTTTTTGCAGCCGTCAGTATTGAATTCAATTGTCGGTGTTTTTTTACATTCGCTCATAACCTTTTCAAGATTATATGAGTAATCAAAAACGCTTAAAGCATCGTCTTTATTCAAGCCTATATACATTTCGTTATCAGAAAGATGATAGTCACCGCACCATCTTTCGGGTTGGATTGTAAAGTCGGTAGGCTCTTGTACCTCTAAAATAAGGCAACCGGGACCGATGGCGTGCACCGCTTTAGCGGGGATAAAATAAACGTCACCGGGTTTTACGGGTATTTTATTTAAAAGCCTTTCCATAGCATCTTTATCAGTTTCACTCTCGTTAACTGCATTGTGGAAAGCTTCTTCGGTTACACCGTCTTTAAAACCGAAATAAATACAAGCACCCTCTCTTGCACCAAGCACTAACCAGGATTCTGCCTTACCAAAATCTGAATTGAAAAACTTTCGTGAAAACGGTTTGTCTGGATGTGCTTGTACGGGAAGTCTTATTGCAGAGTCGAGAGCTTTTACAAGAACGTCAAGACCGTTTCTGTTACCGAGCATAAGCTCTTTTTCCTGCTCGATAAGCTCGTTGAAATGTACGTTAGTATTTTTTACGGTCGAAAGACCTTCGAATTCATCAGTGCTACCTTCGTTAAGAGCCTTTGTTGAAGAACAAATCCACTCTTCAGGATAAAAGGAATCTTCACTGTTATCACCGAAAAAGTCAGCGAAAAGCTTTCCGCCGAGATATACTCTGAAAACTCTGTTTTTCTCGAAAAATACAGGGTTGGAAGCAATTTTTTTTATGTCCATTATCTCACCTCAAAAGGTTTCTTTGTGCAGTTTCAATATCAGAAAATTCACCCGTAGCCGAAGAAGCAAATACACATGCACCAACGCAAGCCTCTTCGCTGTATTTAGGTAATTCCGACGTTAAATTGAAATCGTTTTCAAAAACTTTTCGCCAGATTTCACTCTTTCTCAAACCGTTACCTGAGCAAACGAGCTTTTCGGGCGTGAATCTAAGAAGGTCTTTTGCTGATATATACATATCCTTTAATTCTTTTGAAACGCCTTTAAGTACACCGCAAATTAAGTTTTCGGGTGTGAAATTTTCTGTGCCGATATTAGTTATACTGCCTCTTGCGGTGGGGTTTTCTCTTGTACCGCAAAATTCACAGTTAACAAAAAGCTCGTTTCTGTCAGAAAAAATATTTTCTGATAATTCGTCCATTCTTTTATATAAATTATCCTTAGAGCCACCTAACATATCAGCACATAAAGAAAAGAAGGATTTTAAAATCGCATACGCTCTTCCACCGCAAAGGGAAGCACCGACAAAGATGTATTTATCATCGGTCAAAGGTCTTATTTCACCCGTTTGTAAAGGAATAACATCTTTAGTTACAAAGGATACCTGACTACCTGTGCCAACGTTTACGAGTATCGAGCTTTCGGGCTCGCAAACCGAGCCTATAAAGCTTGCCTGGTTGTCACCGATTGCAACCGCAACGGGTATTCCGTCAGCAATAAAATCACAGTTTGATTTGCCTATTGTAGCGGTTGTTTTTATAACCTCGGGTAAAAAATCTTTGTTGATTCCTGCAATTTTTAAAGCGTTTTCATCAAAGCAATTTTCTTTTAAATTGAAAAAACCAAGACTTGCACCGTCGCTTGAATGAGTGACGGGCTTTGTGTTTGTAATAAGTGAAGCGATATAGTCGTGAACAGTGCAGAGCATAACTGCGTTTTCAGGGACTTCATTGTTGATTATATTGTAAAAATGAGTAGTAAGACCGAAACCGCTTGCCGCTTTAATGCCCGTTTCTCTTGTGAGAAATTCGGCATAGGTTTCACCGTTTTTGTAGAGCTGATTACCTCTTTCATCCTGCCATATCATAAGGTGTGAGCAGGGCTTGTTATCTTTATCTAAATAAAGAATTCCGTGCATTTGTCCCGTAATGCCGATAGCATCAGGAATGTATTCGCAACAAACAGATTCAACTGCCTCTTTTACTCTTGCTACGATTTTTTCTACGCTTTGAATTTTCTCAAAAGCCCTACCGTCAATAAAGGAATCGTTATTTACTGTAGAAGCTTTTAAAATCTCTTTTTTTCCCGTGTCAAGAATTAAAGCGGTAATGGTTGTTGTACCTATATCAATACCTAAAATTTTCATATAATCAGCACATAACCGCAGTTGATGCGGGGTCAAGACGGCGGATAATATCCTGCTGAATTGCGGGTGAAAGGTCGAGGAAGTTAACGAACGTGCCGTGAATTCTCATAATGTAAACACCACTCGGTGCGTATTTTTTAGGCTCTGCAAGAACCTTTTTAAGAATTTCTGCAGTTGTTACGTTAACGTAAAGGTAGAAGGGTGCAACGTTTTCATTTAATTCATTGAAGAATAAAGGTTTCATAACTTTATCGCGAAATTCAACGCCCTTACCCTCATAATTGTTGCTTGAGAAATATTTGGGGTCAATGCCGAAGTGGGATGCGTAACCGCCACACATTTTATCAAAGGGTAATTTCATAATAGAAAGTGTACGGAAGCCGAGACCGTTCTGAGCCTCACCGTAAAGTGGGTCAACACCGTAGTTAAGCATATCGCGTGACTTTCTTCCGCAGGGAAGAGCACCAACCCAATAGCCGTAAAGAAGATGTGTTGAGGGTGTTGAAAAGTCGGGTCGGAAATTGTTTCCAAGATAGTTTTTCTGCGCCCTTACCATATCCGCAATTTTTGAGGTAAGCTCTGCAGTTTCGTTGTCAACAACATCAATATTATTACCAAATTTCGGAGCAGAAAGTAAGAATTCTCTTAATTCCTCGTAGCCCTCAAAATTGCATTTTAATGCATCAAGAAGGTTTTGTGCATCCTCGGGACGCTCGTTAATTAACTTATCAATGGCAATAAACGAATCAGCAACAACGCTTGTGCCGTGAATAAGACAACCGCTACCGTTATATTTTGTACCCTGGTTGTTTATATCACGTGTGTCGTAACCGCTTTCAATACCGCCCATAACAGTACTTAAAAACGGAACGGGTAAATGTGAAATTGCTCTTGAAGCACCGTTTGCGGCTTTTACCATTTCATCACAGAAATACTGAGCGTTTTTGTAGAAACGCTCTCTTATATTTTTAAGAGCAGATAAAGCATCAGTTTCTTCGCAAACAGTACCGATTTTTTCACCTGTTACGGTTGAGTAACCGTTATTTAAAGTAAGCTCAAGAACTTTACCTAAATTGAGCCAACTGTTTGTTGTGTTTGCATTGTCTTTACCCATAATAAGAGGTTCCTGACATCCTGCGATTGAAGTGTCTTCGATATCGTCGATATCAATACCGGATTTCTGTAAAACCTGATAAAGAGAGTCGTCATTAAAGAATGAAGGGGTAAGGCAACCCGGAGTGGAAAGGAAGCTTCCTAATTCCTCGTAAAGCTTCTGAGGTGTGTTTTTATGTAATTTAACGGAAAGAATAGGCTGGGGGAGATTCATTTCGTAATATGCATCAAGAAGAGCATAAGTAGAAAGATTTGTAAGGTCGTTTCCGTTTTTGTCACGACCGCTTACTATAAGATTCTGTGAAATTGCCCAGCTTCTGTCGGCAACGTTAAAGAATACGAGAAGATGCTTGAAAAGTGCGGCAGCTTCTTCTCTTGAAAGATTGTCATTTGCTCTGTAGGGTTCAAAAATTCTGTCTGCATTACCTACTGAAAATGCAAAGGGGTTGGGGGCTTGTTCAAGGCACATTGTTTCCCAGAGGATTATAAAACTTTGAATTGCTTCAAAAAGAGTTTCTGCACCGTATTCGGGAACTTTTTCGAGAGTTTTTACGAGAAGCGTAAGTTCATCTTTTCTCTCATTCTTTGCTGCTGCAAGTTTTTCTTCGGCGATTGCCTTATATCTTTTTGCAAGAATTAAAGCACAGTCTAAAGCAACCTTCATAGCTTCATAGTTTTCATATTGCTCTTTGTTTGCAGTTTTTTGTTTTTCTTCAATATCCTTGAGCATAGCTTTAATACCGTTCTTTAAAGCGTATCTCATATCAGGAATAAGGTGGCCTGTAACCTGTTCAATAAAGAAAGCAACCTCACCGGTAAGCGTTTCACAGCTTTCGTAAACCTCGCTGAGAGCCTTAACGTAATCTGTTTGCTTGTCAAGCTCTCTTAAAGCTTCTATTCTTTCTTTTGTGAATTCTTCAGTAGGTGTAATATCATCATAAACTGCAGTAGGGTCGCAGTAGCCCGCAAAGGTTTCAACTTTGAAGGAAGGGTTAATAAGAGCATAGCTTCTTGCAAAAGCATCTCTTTGAGTGCCGGCAAAAATTGCATTGTCACTTATTGATAAGGGTAAAACCTTAACTGCTTCTCTGAATTTTTCTGCGGCTCTTCTTGTGGGTGCTAAAGAAGAATATTTTTCATCTGCTTTTTGCTCCGTTTCTTTAACTATAAACCACCCCTCAAGATGATTTATTGCGCGCTCTTCCTTGAAAAGAATGTTTGCCTTTTCTGTAATTATTTCGGGGTTGAACTTGTACATATTTTTCACCTCAGGTGTTAATTAACTTTAGATTTCGTTTTTTTATTTCTGTTGCAAGAGCTTTTACGTCTTCATCAGTTACAAAGCCATTGGATACGTTGTAGCTTTTACCAAGCTTTTCGTATTTTTCTTTACCGTATTCGTGGTAGGTAAGTATCTCAAAAAAAAGATTATCGTTGTTGCTTTCTTCTTGTAGATTTTCGAAAAAGTCTGCAAATGCAACTGCATCTTCGGGAGAGTTGTTGAAACTGTTTATAAGGGGGATTCTTATAAGTAATGGCTTACCCGTTTTTGCTCTTGAAACGAGATTGTTTTTTATTGTATTTATATATGCACCCGTAACGGATTTTGATTTATCAGCGAAAGGTGATTTGAAGTCTGCAATCATATAATCAACTTCACTGAAAATTTCATCACAATCTGTTAATGAAGCATTTGTTTCTATGCAGGTATGAATGTTGTTTTCTTTAAGTTTTTTCAGTAAATTTGATACGGCAGCTTTCTGGCAAGTAACTTCACCGCCTGTAAGAGTAACGCCGCCACCGTCGATAAACATCATTCTGCAAGAAATAGCTTCTTTTACTATATTTTCAACAGATAACTTTTCAGCTTTTTCAGTAATTTCCATTCCTTCGGGATTAGAGCACCAAGGGCATTTTAGATTACATCCGCACAGATGGTAAACAAGTCTGTTTCCGGGGCCGTCTTGCGAATAATTAAAGCCTTTTTGGAAAATAAAAATATTGTCACTGTATTCCAAAAAAGACGCCCCCCCTTTTAATAAATAACAATTCATTATATATATTACACTAATAGTTTAACATAATCAATATTAATGTGTTCGTCACAATGCCAAAGATAGAAATTAAGTTTTGTAAAAATTAACAAAATATTATGCTTTTTACTGTCAAAAACTGTATGTCAGAAAAGGTGTATTGGTATTGACAATATATTGTTAATTGTGGTAATATTATTAAGGTCTTTAAGTCGATACAGAGATGTCGGCAAGAGTGAATAAAAATATGTGCGGTACAGCTTGTCTGTATCAGTGTTTTTGTGTATTCAGCCTTGCCGAAAGCAAGGCTTTTTATTTTATGTTCGGCTTCACTTCTTTTAAAATTAGAAAGGGATTTTTATGATACAGCAACTTAAAGCACAAACAATAAAAGCTGTCGCAGACTGTATAGGGGGTAATGCTTTCTATTCAGCTGTTGCGGAGCATTTGTCTTGTGATAGTGTTTCTGTTTTTAATTCACCTAAATATATTATTTTTCCCGGCTTTTGCGATGTGCACGTTCATTTTCGCGAGCCGGGCTTTTCTTATAAAGAAACGATTGGGTCGGGTAGTCTTGCGGGGGCTCACGGCGGTTATACTGCTGTATGCACAATGCCTAACCTTAACCCTGTGCCTGATAGCTTTGAGAATCTCAAGCAACAGTTAGACTTAATTGAAAAGGATTCAAAAATTAACGTTTATCCGTACGCCTCAATAACCGTAGGTCAGAAAGGTGAAAAGCTTTCCGATATGAAAGCAATGGCAGAAAATTGCATAGCCTTTTCCGATGACGGAAGGGGAGTGCAAAATGAAGATTTAATGCGACAAGCAATGCTTGAAGCAAAAGCCTTAGGTAAAATGATTGTTGCCCATTGCGAAGATAATTCACTGCTTTTTGGTGGGTATATTCACGACGGCGAATACGCTAAGGCTCATAACCATAAGGGCATATGCAGTGAAAGCGAATGGAAGCCTATTGAAAGAGATTTAAAGCTTGTTGAAGAAACGGGCTGTAAATATCACGTATGTCACATCTCTACAAAAGAAAGCGTTGAGCTGATAAGACAAGCTAAAGCAAAGGGCTTAGACGTAACCTGTGAAACGGGTCCTCATTATTTGATTCTTGATGACGGTGATTTGAAAGAAGACGGATGCTATAAAATGAATCCGCCCCTTCGCTCAAGAGAGGATAAGCTTGCTCTTATAGAGGGCATAAAAGACGGCACTATCGATATGATAGCAACCGACCACGCACCTCATTCCGAAGAAGAAAAAAGTAAAGGCCTTGCAGGCAGTGCTTTCGGAATAGTAGGTCTTGAAACAGCTTTTCAGCTTATGTATACAAACTTCGTGAAAACGGGTGGAATTACTTTAGAAAAGCTTATTGAGCTTATGGCAATAAACCCACGAAAACGTTTCGATATTCCTTTGAATACCGATTACACAGTGTGGGATTTAGATAAAGAATACGTAATAAAAGCAAAAGATTTTCTTTCAAAAGGCAAAGCAATGCCCTTTGAAGATATGACGGTAAACGGCAAATGTGTCCTTACGGTTTGTAACGGCAAGGTCGTTTACTCTGAATAAGTTAATTTTTTCATTGATATATAGGAGGAATTTTGTATGGCTAAAAGAACAGACATCAAAAAAGTTTTAATTATCGGTTCAGGTCCTATCGTTATCGGTCAGGCTGCTGAATTCGACTATGCAGGCACTCAGGCTTGCCTTGCACTTAAAGAGGAGGGCTACGAGGTTGTTCTCGTAAACTCAAACCCTGCTACAATTATGACTGATACCATTATTGCTGATAAAGTATATATGGAGCCGTTAACTCTTGAATACGTAGCAAAGATTATCCGTCACGAGCGTCCCGACGCAATCATCCCCGGTATCGGCGGTCAGACAGGTCTTAACCTTGCTATGCAGCTTGAGAAAAAAGGTGTTCTTAAAGAATGTGAGGTTACTCTTCTTGGTACTTCAAGCGCATCTATTGAACGCGCGGAGGACCGTGAAATGTTCAAAGAGCTTTGCGAATCTATCGGTGAGCCCGTTATTCCTTCAGAAATAACATATTCGTTAGATGAAGCAAAGGCTGCTGCAAACCGTATCGGTTATCCCGTTGTTCTTCGTCCTGCTTTCACTCTCGGCGGTACAGGCGGCGGCTTCGCGTATAACGAAGAAGAACTTGTAGAAATTGGTAACAATGCGTTCGCTCTTTCACCCGTTCATCAGGTTCTTATTGAAAAGTCTGTTAAGGGCTATAAGGAAATTGAGTTTGAGGTTATGCGTGACTCAAACGACCACGCTATCACAATCTGCGGTATGGAAAACATTGACCCCGTTGGTGTTCATACAGGTGACTCTTGCGTTGTAGCACCTATTATGACACTCAGCAAGGAAGACGAGAAAATGCTCAACGATTCAGCTATCAAGCTTATCAAGGAGCTTAAAATTGAGGGTGGATGTAATGTTCAGTTTGCTCTTAATCCTCATACCTCTGAGTACTATCTTATCGAGGTTAACCCCCGAGTTTCCCGTTCATCAGCTCTTGCATCAAAGGCGTCAGGCTATCCTATTGCCCGCGTTACTGCAAAGATTGCCGTAGGTATGGCTCTTCAAGAAATTCAGATTGCCAATACAAACGCTGCTTTCGAGCCCCGACTTGATTATGTTATTGCAAAATTACCCCGTTTCCCCTTTGATAAATTTGCATCTGCTACAAATAAGCTTGGTACTCAGATGAAGGCTACCGGTGAAATTATGGGTATCGGCTCTAACCTTGAGGAAGCACTTCTTAAGGGTATCCGTTCTCTTGAAATCGGTGCTAACCATATGTATCTTTCAAAATTTGATGATATGAGCGTTGAGGAGCTTCTTGAATACATTTCAGAGTTCCGTTCCGACAATATTTTTGCCATTGCAGAGCTTATTTATCACGGTGTTTCTATTGAAAAAATTCATGAAGTAACAATGATTACACCTTTCTTCCTTGAAGCAATCAAGAATATTATTGATATGGAAGAAAAGCTTCGTGTAAATAAAGATAATGAAACTCTTATTGCTGCTAAGAAAATGGGCTTTGGTGATAAATACATTGCCCGTCTTTGGAATTGTAAGGAAATCGACGTATA
>JAZROI010000058.1:0-2887 GCA_045648585.1 Acutalibacteraceae bacterium | reverse complement strand
CTGTACTTCAATAAGGTTGGGCATCTGCATAACCTCATTGATTCCTGCAAAACTCATTCTGGTATTTTTACCGAGCTTTACGGGTTTTACGTTCGCCATAAAACACATCACTCCGTTCTTATTAAAATTCTTTTTTACCGTCTGAAAAACAGTCAAAAAAGAAATAATTAACACTGTTTTTAAGGGATTTTCGCGACTTTCTGTTCTTGCGAAAAAACATACTAACACTAATAATCCATTATAGTTGAGTATATATTTTATACCATTGTCAATCAATTGTCAAGAAGAATTTTAGATTATTTCAAAATAATTTTAAACATAAAAAAGGAAGGTGTAATCACCTTCCCTTTTCAACTTATTTTTTTTCGGTTACGTAAGCGTTAACCATGTTTATATAGTTATAGCTGTTCCATTCAGTTGATTTTACCTGAACCTTCAATCTCTGTCCGTTTGTTATGTCAAATTCAACAGGTACGCTTTTTGAATTCTTTCCGAAGTTTTTGATTGTCTTGAGAACTTTGCCATCAAGAGATATCTCTATTTCAAATTTATCTTTGGGGTTTGTTTTCTCATCAGCCACAAACTCAGCAGTGAATTTCTTGTATTCTCCGTCTAATTTGAATTCAACGAGCGCTGTTGCAGAATCATCTCTGCCGGGGTCAAAAACAAAGCCGCCGCTATATGTATTATTCTTGGCATCCTTAAGCTCTTTCTTTGTTGAGTAATAATTCTCATAATTCATAAACACACGAAGAGCACGCATATCAACGGGAGTATTTGCCTTTATTGTTTCAAGCTTTGAGGTGAGTTTTTCACTATCGGGGTAGCCCGCAATTGCATCTTCAAGGATATCTGCTGCTTCTTCATATTTTTTGGCCTTGAAAAATTCGTCCGCCTTTTTAATAACATCAGCCTCATTATCGGCAATCTTCTGAGTTATTTCAGCATCATTGGGTAAAGACTCTTGTGCTTCTAAAAGCTCCTCGAAAACCTCTGAATAATCCTCGTTTGCTAACGCCTCATCAACCGCATCATAAACTTCCTGTTTATAAATAGGCGTTATTCTGGAAATTTCGGACTGAGCAGTTTCATAATTAGCATCAATATCTGCAACCTTGGAGAAATAGTAAAGTGCATCTTCATAATCTTCGTAGCCTAATTCATACTGTGCATCCTCAAAGGCTTCACGTGAATCATACAAAGTTTCAACATTTACTTCAACTTCCTCAAGCTTAGCAGAAAGCTCCGGAATATCCATTGCATCAATAGCCTCAAGCTCATTTACAGCTGTGCTATAGTAATATGTATTACTCTGATATTCTGTCCAGATATTATCAAGTCTTTCGTCAAGCTTTTTGATAAGCTTCTTATTGGGCTCGCCATCCATATCATCCTCGTATACGGTAACAGCATATATATATCGACCTTCATCAAGTGCTTTTATGACTTTGTTAGCAGGATTGAGCAATGAAACCACACCGGCAATAATCAAACCTAATACTGCAAGCATTACCACAAAAACGGATACACCCGCAATAATCAGACCCTTGATTAATTTTTTCTTTTTGGCCTTTTTAGCCTCCAAGTCAACGCTTTCGGCAGCCACTGCTTCAGCTCCCTCGCAAACAGGTGCCTCCGTATTTTCGGGTGCCACTAAAGCGGCGCCGCAGCCAGGGCACACAAAAGCGCCATCTTCTACGTTATATCCACAATTACCACAAAACATATATAAAACCTCCTATATGATTTATAAATTGATTTTAACACAACAAAACCCAAAATACAATTATTATTTAAAAAAAGAAAAACCCAAGCTGTCTTTTGACAACTTGGGTAATAAAGCACTTAAACTTAAATTACTTAAGTTCAACTTTTGCGCCAGCTTCTTCAAGTTTTGCCTTGATAGCGTCAGCGTCGTCTTTAGAAGCAGCTTCTTTGATTGTAGCGGGAGCGCTGTCAACCTTTGCTTTTGCTTCTGCAAGGCCGAGACCTGTGATTTCACGAACGATTTTGATAACAGCAATTTTGTTTGCACCAACTTCAGCAAGTACAACGTCAAATTCTGTTTTCTCTTCAGCAGCAGCTGCTGCTTCTGCGGGAGCTGCTACTGCAACTGCAGCTGCAGCGGATACGCCGAATTCTTCTTCTACAGCGTGTACGAGTTCTGAAAGTTCAAGAACTGTAAGTACTTTTAATTCTTCGATAATAGCAGTAATCTTTTCAGATGCCATTTTATTTTCCTCCAATTTTTTGCCTTTACAGGCTTTTGATTTTTTATTTTAGTTTTTAATACAGCAATTATTCAGCTGCTGCCTCTGCTGTGGCTTCGCCACTTTTGTCAACGATAGCCTGAACTGCACGAGCAAATGCAGAAATAGGAGCGTTGAATGCGTTGCAAACAGTAGCAAGCAAAATTTCTCTTGAGGGAAGCTTTGCGAGACTGTCGATTTTTTCAAGACTGATAACCTCACCATCAAGGAAACCACTCTTAACGTTGAAATTCTCGTGTGTTGAAGCATACTTGCAAAGGATTCTTGCAGCTGCAACGTAGTCGTCAGTTGATGTAGCAAGAGCTGTTGTACCTTCAAGACACTCTGAAAGGCCCTCAAGTTCTGTACCCTTGATAGCGAGTTCGATCATTGTGTTCTTTGTAACAGTGTATTCAACACCGGCTTCACGGAGTTCTTTACGAAGAACTGTGTCGTCAGCAACGTTGATACCTCTGTAGTCAACGATAACACCTGCACATGCATTCTGAAGTCTTTCAGAAATAGCAGCAACCTCAGCTTTTTTAGCTTCTAAAACTTTTACGCTTGGCAAATAAATTCACCTCCGTTACATTATTTTGCCAAATTTAAATGCCCTCCCCGCGCAATACGAGGAGGGC
>JAZROI010000057.1:0-2143 GCA_045648585.1 Acutalibacteraceae bacterium | reverse complement strand
TTCTTATGGCACTTATAGTACAGAAATTCGGCGGATCATCGGTTAAAGATGCCGAACGCGTTATGAACGTTGCGGATATAGTTACTTCAACCTACAAGCAGGGTAACCAGGTTGTAGTTGTAGTTTCCGCTCAGGGCGATACTACCGATGACCTTATAGACAAAGCAAAGGAAATTAACCCCAATGCTTCAAAAAGAGAAATGGATATGCTTCTCTCCTCAGGTGAGCAGATTTCCGCTTCACTCCTTGCTATGGCAATCGAGAAATTAGGCTTCCCCGTAGTTTCTCTTTTAGGTTGGCAGGCAGGCTTTTTAACAACAACAAATTACGGCAACGCAAGAATCAAGCGCGTTAACCCTGAAAGAATCAGAAAAGAGCTTGATAAGAAAAATATCGTTATCGTTACAGGTTTCCAGGGTGTTAACCGTTATGACGATATGACTACTCTGGGCCGCGGCGGCAGCGACACAAGCGCAGTTGCAATTGCAGCTTCCATGCACGCAGATCTCTGCCAGATTTATACCGACGTTGACGGTGTTTACACAGCTGACCCCCGTAAGATTCCTGCAGCTAAAAAGCTTGATGAAATTACTTACGACGAAATGCTTGAGCTTGCTACATTGGGCGCTCAGGTTCTTCATAACCGCAGTGTTGAAATGGCTAAAAAATATCATATTGAGCTTGAGGTACTTTCAAGCTATACCCGTAAGCCGGGTACCATTGTTAAGGAGGATATCAAAGTGGAAAAAATGTTAATTAACGGCGTAGCCAAGGATGATAATATTGCAAGAATTTCAGTTATAGGTGTTCCCGATAAGCCCGGTCTTGCATTCAAAATTTTCTCTAAACTCTCTGCAAAGAATATCAACGTAGATATTATTCTTCAGTCCATCGGCCGTAACGGCACAAAGGATATCAGCTTCACAGTTGATAAGGATAAGTTAGACGCTGCAGTTGAAATTCTCAATAGCTACATTGAGCTTATTGGCGCTACAGGCCTTGTAACAGACTCTAACGTTGCTAAGGTTTCTATCGTTGGTGCAGGTATGGAGAGCCATCCCGGTGTTGCTGCTGATATGTTTGAGGCTTTATTCTCCGCTAATATCAACATTCAGATGATCGCAACAAGCGAAATCAAAATCTCCGTTCTTATCGATAAGCAGGACGGCGCAAGAGCTGTTCAGGCTATTCACGCTAAGTTCTTTGAAATGAACGACTGATAAATTAAAAAGGGGTATTTCTGCGGAAATCACCCCTTTATATTTTAGTTACGTCTAAAATATTAAATTATATTAAATCCATTTGGAGGTTAATATGAAAGGAAATTTTAAAAAAGTTTCAGCGCTTTTTTTAGCTATCTTGTTTGCACTTAGTTTAAGTGCTTGTTCTTTAGAAAATCTTTCAGTGGGAAAGCTCTATGATGCGGTGTTTAATAACGGAGAAAAGGAAAATTCTGTATCAGAGCCTGATGATATGCAGCAATCCTCTGAAACTGCTGATAATTCCGAAGAAAACATTCAGGATGAATCTGTGAGAATAGAAATCGAGTTTCCTGATGAGTCAAATTCTGAAGAAATAACAGAAGAGGAAATTGAAGAAGAAATAGTTGAAGAAGAACCCGCTATAGATGAACCTGCTATAGAAGATCCCGAAATAGAAGAGACTGTTACAAAAGAACCTGCGGTAATCAGCTCCGATAAATTAACTGTTTCCACTTCATCTGTATTAATCGAAGAGGGCGATGATTACAACCCCGGTACTCTTATTGACGGCGATATAAACACCACATGGGTAGAAGGTGTGAAGGGCACAGGCGCCGGTGAATGGATAATGATTGAAACAGCCGACGGCTCAGAGATTAATATTACCGATATTGTTTTTGTATTAGGTTTCCAGAGAAACGAAAGACTTTTTAATAATAACGGTTGGCCTACCAAGGTGCTTATGGAATTTGAAAGCGGCTATGCACAGGTTGTGGATTTTGACGATTCTGCTGAGCCTGTTACCGTTACACTTAAAGAAGCTCAAAATACAAGCTTTGTTAAAATTACAATCTTAAATGCAGTGAAAGGCGCTAAATACGACGATACCTGCATTACAGAAATCACTTTATTAGGCTTAGATAAGTCGGATCGTAGCCATG
>JAZROI010000056.1:0-23429 GCA_045648585.1 Acutalibacteraceae bacterium | reverse complement strand
GAAGTCCGAATTTTACTGTCGCAAAATATCAATTTCGCTCAAAAAAATTTCAGGGTTTCTTCTTTTCTCGTTGTTTAATTTTCAAGGTTCGTTTTGCGCTCCTCTTTCGAGCGCTTGAACATCTTATCACTTTTCGATGCTGTTGTCAACACCTTTTTTCCCTTTTTTATCAAACTCTTCCACACATCCGCGCGTTTCGGGGTCCTCTTCTCAAGGAAGGTGTTCTCGTTGCTCTGAACTGTTGTTCTCTTCACAACGGGACTGAATTTTAGCACACATATCTCCATTTGTCAACACTATTTTTCAAAAAAATTTACAACTTTTTTTCGACTACAATATATAGTGTTTTACCCTTATTAACCACCACAATTTTCTTGTAGATAATTTTGTAGAATGCATGTATAAAACGAAAAACAGTGAAAATCATAATATAAAACACTTTAAAGAGGTGCTATATGAAAGCAAATAACAAACGTAATTCTTCTTACAAATTTATCACTTCAAAAGCCGGAAAGCTTCTCGGTTTTATTCTTTGCTTTGCAATTGTATTCGCAACGGTAGGATATATAGTGGCTGATTCTCAGGCTCCCGCACAAGAAGTTCTTTCGAAGCTGGGTTCACGAGGTGACGAGGTGCGACGTATTCAACGAAAGCTTCGCGACCTTGGTTTTTACTCAGGTGCAGTTGACGGTGTCTACGGTGTCAACACCAGAAGTGCGGTCAAAAGATTTCAAAGCTCTGTTGGTATTACCGCAGATGGTGTAGCCGGCTCAAAGACTCTTTTATATTTAGGTCTTGGTGGAAACAGCGGCGGTGGCAACGGCTACAGCTCATCTGATATATATCTTCTTGCTAAAGTAATTGCCGCTGAGGCACGTGGCGAAAGCTACACAGGTCAGGTTGCGGTTGGTGCGGTTGTATTAAACAGAGTTGATTCATCATCATTCCCCGATACAGTTTCAGGGGTAGTTTATCAGGCAGGTGCATTTTCTGCAGTGACTGACAGTAACTGGTCGGTGTCCCCTGATGCAACCTCTAGAAAAGCAGCTCAGGATGCAATTAACGGTTGGGACCCTACCGGTGGCGCATTATATTATTACAACCCTGCGAAAACCTCAAACAAATGGATCCGCACACGACCTGTTATTACAACTATCGGCAGACACGTTTTTTGCCGTTGACGATATAGGCGTCAGCTATATATTATATATAATAGTATACGATTTCCATCTTGTTTTAAACTTCATTTGAGAAAAACAGCTGTCAGATGCTTTTTGCTGACAGCTGTTTTTATGTAGAAGCGTATCACCACACGCCTATATATATAATAGTATACAAAATATAGCCTGTTTTTTAGCATAATCACTTTCATTATGACAAAAATATAACAAACCACTTGATAAAAGATTCAGTTTATTGTATGATAAATTGGGGAAAATTGGTAGGCATATTTTGGCTTTTTTGTTATTAAAGGCTTATGCACATCTACCGTGAATATAAATTCCTTAAATTTTAATAAATATGAAGGAGAAATTGAAATGCAAAAGGTTCAGTTTACAGAGACTGTCTTACGTGATGCTAACCAGTCGTTGATTGCTACCCGTATGAAATTCAAAGAGTTTGAGCCTATCCTTAAAGAGCTTGACAAAGCCGGCTACTATTCTCTTGAATGCTGGGGCGGTGCAACGTTTGACTCTTGCCTTCGTTACCTTAACGAAGACCCGTGGGAAAGACTCAGAAAAATCAAAAAGGCTTGCCCTACCACAAAGCTTCAAATGCTTCTCAGAGGTCAAAACCTTTTAGGTTACCACCATTATCCCGATGACGTTGTTCGTATGTTTGTTAAAAAGAGCGTTGAAAACGGTATCGACATTATCAGAATTTTTGATGCTCTTAACGACGTTAAAAATATTGAGGTTGCGGTTGATGAAGCAGTTAAAAACGGTGCTATTGCTTCCGGTGCTATCTGTTACACGATCAGCCCTATCCACACTCTTGATTCTTACGTTGAGCTTGCTAAAAATATGCAGAGCTTAGGCTGTCAGACTATTGCTATTAAGGACATGGCAGGTATTCTCAGTCCCGCAGAGGCATACAAGCTCGTTTCAAGTCTTAAGGAAGCAGTTGACCTTCCTCTCGTGCTTCACACTCACTGCACAACAGGTCTTGGCTTTATGACTTGCCTTAAAGCAGTTGAAGCAGGCGTTGACGTTATTGACACAGCTATTTCAACTATGTCCGGCGGTACATCACAGCCTGCAACAGAAACTCTTAACTACACTCTTTCAGAGCTCGGCTACGAAACAGGTCTTAAATCTGAATCTCTCAGAGAAATTGCAGACTTCTTCAAGCCCATCAGAAACAAAGCTCTTGAAAGCGGCGGTCTTAACCCCACAGTTCTTTGCACAGATGCTAAAGCTCTTGATTATCAGGTTCCCGGTGGTATGCTTTCAAACCTTGTTGCTCAGCTTACAGCACAGGGCAAAATGGACAAGTTTGACGAGGTTCTTCTTGAAACTCCCCGAGTTCGTGAGGATTTAGGTTATCCCCCTCTCGTTACTCCTATGAGCCAGATGGTTGGCGTTCAGGCAACTGCAAACGTACTTGCAGGCGAGCGTTATAAGAACGTATCAAAAGAAGTTAAATCTTACCTTATGGGTGAATACGGTAAAGCTCCCGGTAAGGTAAACGAAGACGTTAAGAAGCAGATTCTCGGCGACGAAAAAGAGATTGTTGGCAGATATGCAGATACTCTTGAGCCTGCTTTTGAAGCAGCAAAGGCTGAAATCGGTGCAAAGGCAAAGAGTGACGAAGACGTGCTTTCATACATCGCATTCCCCACTCAAGCAGAAAACTTCTTTGATTACCGTGAAGAAATGGCAGGTAAAATGTATAGCTACGAATTCAAGGCTATTGACTAAGGAGGAGTTAAAATGATTTTTCTTCCTATGTTAAAAGTTGATTCTCTTGATTTCGGCGGTGCAACAGGCATTGCATTGCTTGGGTTTGTTATTGTTTTAGTAGTTCTTGCAGTTCTTGCTCTTTTCGTTAAAGCACTTTCAGGCATTATCGGTGGTGCAAGTAAAAAGAAACCCAAAGTTAAAGCAGAAAAATCTGTTGAAACAACGGTAATTCCCCCTGCAAACGTTGTGCCAACCGCTCCGGTTGCTCCCGTTGATGAGGTAAAAACTGAACAAACAGCAACAACTACTGTTGAATTACCCTACACTCCCGGCTACGTTACTCTTGACGGTGTTTCTGAGCAGGATGCGGCAGTTATTATGGCTATCACATCTGAAAACACAGGAATCCCTCTTGAAAGACTTTGCTTTAAATCTATCCGCCGTCTTAATCAGGACCCTGTTCTTGAAAACATTGAGGAGCAGGACGCAGCGGTTATTATGGCAATCGTAGCAAACAAATTAAATAAACCTATTGAAAAGCTTTGCTTTAACTCGATTAAGTTAGTGGAGGAATAAAAAATGAAATATAATGTTACTTTAAACGGAAAAATTTACGAAGTTGATGTTACTGAATCCGATGCAGTTGTAACAGGTATCTCTCAGGTACCCGTTGGCACAGTAGTTGCTCCTGCACCCGTTGCTCCTGTTGCAGCACCCATTGCTGCTCCCGCACCTGTTGCAGCTCCCGAAGCACCCGCAGCAGCTCCTGCAGCTACACCCGTTGCTGCAGACGGCACTCAGGTTAAGGCTCCCATGCCCGGTACAATTCTTGCAGTTAAGAAAAACGTTGGCGACGCTGTAAAAGCAGGTGATGTTATCGTTGTTCTTGAAGCTATGAAAATGGAAAATGATATCGTTGCTCCATGCGACGGTACAGTTAAATCAATCAACGCACCTAAGGGCTCAACAGTTAACACTGATGACGTTCTCGCAGTTATCTGAGTTTGAGGTGCACAAATAAATATGGACATTTCTACAATTCTTTCTAACCTTTGGGAACAGTCCGGCTTTGCTATGCTTGACTGGAGAAATCTTGTTATGATTGGCGTAGCAATATTTTTCCTTGTTCTTGCAATCAAGTTTAAATTTGAGCCCCTTCTTCTCGTTCCCATCGCTTTCGGTATCTTACTTGCTAACCTTCCCGGTGCTAATATAATGTTAGATACTACGGGCGGTCAGTTGGGTAGCTTCGGTCAAGCATTTGTAGAGGGCACTCATTGGTACGATTCCGGTGTTTTGAGAATTCTTTACGTCGGCGTTAAATCAAGTATATTCCCTTGCCTCATCTTTATGGGCGTTGGTGCTATGACTGACTTTGGCCCTCTTCTTTCAAACCCCGTAAGCCTTCTTTTAGGTGCAGCGGCTCAGCTCGGTGTTTACTGTGCATTCCTTCTTGCAATTGCCTTTGGCTTTGAGCCTGCAGAAGCAGCTTCAATTGCTATCATCGGCGGTGCAGACGGCCCCACAGCTATCTTCCTTACGTCAAAGCTTGCGTCACATCTTCTTGCTCCCATAGCATTGGCGGCATACTCATATATGGCTCTTATCCCCATTATTCAGCCTAAGATAATGAAGGTTCTTACAACAGAAAAAGAACGTAAGGTTGAAATGAAACAGTTAAGAAAGGTTTCTAAAACAGAGAAAATTATTTTCCCCGTTGCCGTTCTTCTTTTCTGCGCATTCCTTCTTCCCTCTGTTGCTCCCCTTTTAGGTATGCTTATGCTCGGTAACCTTTTCCGTGAATGCGGTGTTACAGAAAGACTTTCTGAAACATCTCAGAATGCACTTATGAACATCATTACAATTATGTTAGGTGTTACAGTTGGTGCTACCGCAAACGGTCAGGATTTCATTCAGTTAAAGACTATCCTTATCATCGTTCTCGGTCTTGTTGCCTTTTCTTTCTCAACAGCCGGTGGCGTTCTTTTCGGAAAGCTTCTTTACGTTGTTACAAAGGGCAAAATCAACCCCCTTATCGGTGCGGCAGGCGTTTCAGCCGTTCCTATGGCAGCCCGTGTTGCTCAGAATGAAGGTAGAAAATATAATCCTACAAACTTCCTTCTTATGCACGCTATGGGTCCCAACGTTGCAGGTGTTATCGGCTCCGCAGTTGCGGCAGGCTTCTTACTTGCAGTATTTGGTTGATGATTAAATCATTAAAAAACCTCTTAACCGACTGGTTAAGAGGTTTTTTGTTATTTTTATTTGCCTAACACGTTACCGATAAGGTCGTAAAGTGCTTCGAGCTCTTCTTTTGTGAGTGAAATTCCTTTACCCATTTTTTCGTGGTCGGGTGCCCAGTCACGAATATCGTATTTCGGCTTACCCTCATTCCAAGAAATAAGGTTTAACTCTCTTGTCCAGCCCTTTCCTGTATTGGATAAAACACCGAATTCTTCCTGAATTTCATACTTAAACTCTGCCATAATTTTATTCTCCTTAATAAAATACTTCCATATAATATTTTCTAAAAACAACCCTAAAAGAAAGTTATTCTTTTAGGGTTTTGCTTTTAATTATTCGTCATCGTCAGCAAGCTTTGCTTCTGCGATAACTTTTTCTGCGATATTTGAGGGAGCGTCCTCATAACGAGCAAACTCAAGAGTGAAGAAGCCTCTACCTGCTGTTACTGAGCGAAGTGCGATTGCGAAGTCGCTCATTTCAGCCATAGGTACTTCTGCGATAAGCTCCTGCATACCTGTATCTTCAGCGGGGCCCATACCTAAAACTCTACCGCGACGTTTGTTAACGTCACCCATAATATCACCTAAATCGTTATCGGGGATATATGCTTTAAGAGTGCCGATAGGCTCAAGAATTGTAGGTGCTGCTTCAGGAACTGCTGCTTTGAAAGCAATTCTTGCCGCCATCTTGAATGCCATTTCAGATGAGTCAACGGGGTGATAAGAACCGTCGTGAAGGCAAGCCTTGATACCAACCATGGGGTAACCTGCGATAAGACCTGATGCTACGCATTCACGTAAGCCCTTTTCAACTGCGGGGAAGAAGTTCTTGGGAACTGCACCGCCAACAACCTCGTCAGAAGTGAACACGAATTCCTCTTCGCCCATATAAGGCTCAAAACGAATCCAAACGTCACCGAACTGACCGTGACCGCCTGACTGCTTTTTATGTCTACCCTGTTTATCAACAGTTTTACGGATAGTTTCTCTGTAAGCTACACGGGGAGCCTGAAGCTCAATTTCAACACCGTATTTATTTTTAAGCTTTGAAACGATGCTTTCAAGATGCTGTTCACCAAGACCTGAAACAATCTGTTCTCTTGTTTCTTTATTTGTATAGAACTTCATTGCACCGTCTTCTTCAGAAAGCTTGTTAAGACCTGAAGCAACCTTATCCTCTTCGCCCTTCTTAACAACTACAACTGCCATTGAATAGCAGGGATCGGGGAATGCAACGGGGTTAAGCTCAACGGGGTTTTTAGCGTCACACATTGTATCGCCTGTTTTAAAGCCTGCGAGCTTTGTTACAACGCCGATATCGCCAGCGGTAATTTCTGCAAGCTCTTCCTGCTTTGCGCCTTTAACGGTAATGATTTTACCCATTTTCTCTTCTTCTTCGGTGCGAGCGTTATAAGCCTTTGTAGCGGGTGTAATTTTACCTGAAACAACCTTGAAGAATGACATTTTACCAACGAAGGGGTCAGCAATTGTCTTAAAGCAGATTGCAGCAAGTGCACCGTTGGGGTCACATTCAATACCGCCTTCGCCCTTAGGTGCGGGAGCGAGCTTTGTAATACCGTTCATAAGAAGGTCAACTGCTTCACCTGTGAAGCCTGAGCAAGCGTATACGGGAACAACTGTACCGTCAGCAACACCGCGAGAAAGACCGAATACGATTTCATCGTGAGTAAACTCTTCACCTTCGAAGAATTTCATCATAAGGTCGTCATCAGCTGTAGCAACAGCTTCTGTAAATGCTGCGTGAATTTCGTCGATAACTGCATCAGCAGGCATATCAACCTGAGTAGCCTTTATACCGTCATATTTAAATGCTTTATTCTGAAGGAAGTTAACGTAGCAATCAACCACGCCGCCTACCATATAAGGAACAACAACGGGGCAAATAGCAGTGCCGTATTTCTCTTTAAGAGCATTAAGTGTTTTATAGAAATCACGGTTTTCACCGTCACACTTTGAAACAGCGATAAACTTTGAAAGGCCGTTTCTGCCTGCAAGACGAAGTGTTTTTTCTGCACCAACGTCAACACCGTGACCTGAAGAAAGAACAACGATTGCTGTTTCAGCTGCTCTTATACCTTCGCTTCTGCCACCTTCAAAGTCAAAAAGACCGGGAGTGTCAATGATATTAACCTTTCTGTCTCGCCAATCAAAGCAAGCCATTGCGGATGAAACTGAAACCTTTCTCTTCTTTTCTTCTGCGTCAAAGTCAAGAACTGTGTTACCGTCAGCTACTCTGCCAAGACGGTCAGTTTCGCCAGCAATATATAACATTGCTTCAGCAAGAGTTGTTTTACCTCTTCCACCGTGACCGGCAATAACAATATTTCTGATATTGTCTTTCGTATAAGATTTCAAAATGATTTCCTCCCTAAACAACGATAAACGTTGTAAATTTATAAATTATTACCGACTAAAAAATCACGTCGGGAACTATATTTGGTATTTTAGCACATATTTTTCGCCGTTTCAATGATTTTTTTGAGTAAAATGCAAAGATTATTGATATTATATAATAAACAAGCCCTATTTTTATATAATATGTAATGAATTTTTTAAGATAATTATTTTCCATTGAAAAATTGAATACAATATGCTAAAATATCTTTAAATTGAGTTTTTATGCACTAATGACGGCAAAAGCTTTGCCGACTCGGAGGTTTTTAATATGAATGAAAATAAAGATATCAAAGCAACCGGATTGGATATTCCTACTCCACCACCCGTTGCACCGAAAAAAAAGAAGAATACAAAGAAATTTGTTGTACCCGTAGCGATTATTCTTGCAATTGCTGTAGTTGTTACCACTGCTACTTTAATTAAAAAGGGTATCGAAAAGCAAAAGGAAAACTCTCTAAACCCCGTTATAGTTACTGATATTAACGGTGTACCTGTTACAAATCAAAACGGTGAGCCTGTTACGGTTATACCTGAAACAGAAATTCATACATACACAGATACAAACGGTAACACTCATACAACTGTTGTTCATAAAGAAGTTGTCGTAACAGTACCCGTTACAAACGAAAATGGCGAATACGTTACAGATAAAAACGGCGACGTTGTTACTGAAGAAATAAAATACGTTCCCACAACAAAAGCACCCGACCCAATCGTTATAGGCACAAGCTCCGTTTATGAAACAGATGCTTCAGGTGAGGTTGTTACTGATGAAAACGGTGAAGCCGTTACATCAGTTGTTGAAATCACAACTATCCCCTCTACAGCTGACCCCGACGTTATAGGCACAACAGCTATTCCTATGACTGACGGTCAGGGCAACACAGCAGTTGACGAAGATGGAAACGTTTATACAACTATCGTTGAGCTTACAACTAACCCCATCGCAGTTGAGCCTGCCGATATCGAATGGAAGACTTCAAGAGGCGGTACTCAGTCAGACTATATTTCCAGCATAGCTCCTTTAAAGAACGGTGGCTATATTGCAGCGGTTGTTACTAATTCAAAGGATGGTAACTATAAAGATTACAGTGAGCTTAAATATTCAGTTCCCTATACAGTTCTTACAAAATATAAAAAGAACGGTGACGTTGACTGGGAAAAGGTTGTAGGCTCTAGAAAAGGTTTGACTGCAATCACTACAGTTGTTCCTACTGATGACGGCGGATTTTATGCCGTAGGCTACGGTAAAAACGTTGGCGGTGTAACCGGTAAGGGTTATTATGACGGCGTAGTTTTTAAATTTGACAAAAGCGGTGACCAGGAATGGTATCAAATCTTCGGTACTTCAACGGTTGACCTTTTCAACGGTGCAGCCCTCACCTCTGACGGTGGTATTGTTGCCGTTGGCTCTGTTGGTAACAACGACGGCGATGCAAAAGGCTTCGGTAAGCCTGCCCTTGAGTCTGCCGCTTGTATAGTAAAATACAGTGCAACAGGTAGCTTGCTTTGGAAAAATATCGTTGGCGGAAACCAGGATAGCTTCAACAGTGTTGCTGAAAGCACAGACGGTAATCTTTTCGTTGTAGGTGATTTCTATTCAGGTAACCTCTTTACCTCCTTAGGCTCATCTGACAGCGGTGTTGTTAAATTCTCGCCTATCGGCGAATATCTTGACGTTGCTCCTATTGCAGGTAAAGGCATTGAAAGCTTCCCCGCAATTACTGCTTGTAAAAACGGCGGTGTTGTTGTAGTTGGCCGTTCAAATTCTTCTGATGCAGGTTCAACAGAAAGCTTCTTCGTGGCTGACCTTGCTTCAAGAGGCGGTTACGATTCATACATTATAAAATTCAAAAACGACCTCTCAATTGAATTTGCAAATCCCTTCAGAGGTCAGTATGACGATGCTCTTACAAGCGTTGTTGAAGCTGAAGACGGCACTTTTATTGCCGCAGGCTACAGCAACTCCTCTTCCCGTGATTTTAAGGGTATCACAACAAGAGGCGGCGACGATATAGTTATCGCTAGCTTTGATAAATTCGGCTCACTTTCTTGGGCACGCTCCTTCGGTGGCACAAAGAGCGACAGTGCAAATGCTATCTGCCTTGGCTCTGACGGCGGATATCTTGTTGCAGGTAAAACTCTTTCTAACGATATAGATATGAAAGGTATTGCTCAATACGTTAACGGCAAGTCTGTAGGCGTTATTGTCAAATTCCCTGAATAATGATAAAAATAAAATGTAATTATCTGAACGGTGCTGTTGCAGTACCTACAGAGCTTATTGATATGCACTTAAAGCTTGCTCCCGCAGCAAGCTTTAAGGTTTTACTTTTCATTTTAAGAAATCCCGACGGCACTTCAGATGCAGAGCAAATTGCCGGTTGCACGGGTTTAAGCATATCAGACGTTAACATTTGCCTTGATTTCTGGCAACAAAACGGTGCTATTGAAATCACCGACGAGGTTGTAAGCGAAGAAAAGCTTAAAGAGGTATGCGGTAATGCAAAATGTTGCATTTGTGATGAAGAAAAGCCTTCCGTTGAATGCAGCAAAAAGCCTGCAGTAACCGTAAAAAGCCTACCCGTAAAAAAACCTACTCAAAGAGAAATTGCAAAAAGGCTTTCAGAAGAGCCTGAGCTTGAAATAATTTATAAAGAAGCTCAGACTATTTTAGGTACCTTCGGCTACGATACTCAAGCCTTAATCTTAATGATTTACGATTATTACGGCTTTCCACCCGAGGTCATAATCACCCTTTTACAGCATCAGAAATGCGAAGGCAAAACCTCCTCTGCGGCAATTAAAAGCAGAGCTGAGGATTGGGCAAAAAGAGGCATTGATTCCCTTGACCTTGTTGAAAAAGAGCTTCTTGCTCTCGAAAAAATTGCTTTATATTTCAATAAATTAAAAGATTTTGCAGGCTTTAGCGGTGAAGCCGCTACACCGAGAATAGCAAAATTCTTAAGAGTGTGGGCGGTTGATTGGGACTGCTCGGTTGACCTTATAAAATGCGCATTAGAGCAAACAAAAAATGCTCTTAACGATACAAATAAGCTTCTTAAAAAATGGGTTAATTCTTCAATAAAAACACCCCAAGACGTTGAAAGACTTGCTAAAAAATCTGTACCAAAGGAAATTAAAAAATCTTACGATACTGAAACAGTGGGCAAATCGGGTGTGCTTGATTGGATTAAGAAATATGCAGATTCGGAGGATAACTAATGAAATTTTCTGATATAATTTATTCAAAAGCTGAAAATATTCTTAAATCCCGTCGTGAACAAGCAGAAAAGCTTGCGGATATGCGAAGAAAAGAGTTTATCGCAAAATACCCAGAGCTTATTGATATTGAAAACACAATGAAAAATGCCGCACTTGACGTTATAAGAAGCGTAGGTGCAGACGGTAAAAGAGTTAATATTTACGAGGTTGCGAAAATCAATCTTCAAGCTCAGGAAGAAAGAAAAGAGCTTATAAAAAAGGCTGGCTACCCCGAGGATTACCTTGAGCCACCCTACACCTGCAAAAAATGTAAGGATAGCGGTATCGTAAACGGTAAGCTTTGCGAATGTCACCTTGCTATTTTACAGCAGCTTTCAGTCAGTGAGCTTTCCTGCAGTCCGTTGCTTGCAAGGTCTACCTTTGATAGCTTTGATTTAAAATATTACAGCGAGATTAAAGACAGAGAGTTGGGATTTTCTCCTCGTGATATTATGCGAGGCTGCTACGAAATGCTTAAGGCTTACGCAGAAAATTTCACCTGTAACTCAAATAGCTTCTTCTTTACGGGTGCTACGGGTCTTGGTAAAACTCATTTAGCCCTCGCAGTGCTTAACAAAGTCACCCAAAACGGATTTTCCGTTTATTATTCTTCAGCAGGTAGCATCGTTAAAAAGCTTGAAAAAGAAAGATTCGGCAGAAGCGACGAAAGCGTTGAAGACGATATCGAAAGAAGCGACCTTCTTATTATCGACGATTTAGGCGCAGAATTCTCTACCGCATTTTCACAAGCTGCTATTAACGAGCTTGTAAACAATGCAATTCTTTCGGGCAAGCCTATGATTATTATTTCAAACCTTTCAAGAAACGAGCTTGAAGAAAAATACGGTCAAAGACTTACTTCACGCCTTAACTGCTTTGAAATAATTCAGTTTGTGGGCGAGGATATCCGTCAGCAATTAGCTTGAATTTGCAGTTGCAAAAAGCTTTTAAAAATAAGTTGTAAATAAACTTTTCGGAGGTTTTTATTATGTTAAAAGGTATTCCAAACATCATTTCACCCGAGCTTCTTAAAATTCTTGACGAAATGGGCCACGGTGACGAAATAGTTATCGGCGACGGTAATTTCCCCGCAGCTTCAAACGCTCAAAGACTTATCCGTTGCGACGGACATAACGTACCCGAGCTTCTTGATGCAATTCTTAAGCTTTTCCCACTTGATACATACGTTGAAAGCCCTGTAATGCTTATGGCTACAACAAAACGCGACCCCACACCTACAATCTGGGCAGAGTATCAGGAAATCGTTAACAAAAACAACGGTGAAACAAAAATGAGCGAAATCGAAAGATTCGCTTTCTACGACAGAGCAAAAGATGCTTATGCCATCATAGCAACAAGCGAAATGGCTCTTTACGCAAACATCATCCTCAAAAAAGGAGTTGTTACTGAATAAAGTTGCAAATGTTAAATGGCAAATGGCAAATTAAGGGGCACTTCATGCCGAATGTAAGATGCCAAATGCCAGGCTCCCAGATGCCAAATGCTTCGCGTGGAGAAAAGATGAAGAGGTGCAAAGCCTTTCATCCCTGTTTCATCTCTGATGAAATAGGGAGGGGGACCGCGTTAGCGGTGGTGGGTAGTTCTCTTGCCGTTTTTCTTCAATTGGATAGAAGAACACCACTTCTTCAATATATTAAAAGTTAAAGGATAGTATATTTCGTGTGAATATACTATCCTTTATTTGTTTGTTAAATCGGAACAGTGGTGGGTAGTGCTCTTGCTCGTTAGGTTTATGTGGATAAAAATTATAATTATCTTTTTTCAAATGCAACATTAGCATTATCGAAAATAAACCTAAGACGATAGTGAACTACCCTCCACCATTGCCTTTGGCAATGGTCCCCCTCCCTATCCGCTAAAGCGGACAGGGAGGTAAAGCTATCGCTACAATTTAATTTAATACAAAATAATAGGTCTGCGAAAGCAATAATGCAACCGTAGACCTGTTTCCATTAATTTTATTTTGCGAAGCTCTGGCGACTGGTGACTGGTGACTGGCGACTGGCGACTATAAGTGCCTTCATCCCCCTATTGCATTTTTCTTGTTTTTTTGTTACAATGGTGTTGCCAAACAAACTTAATATACGGTAAGTGGGTGTATTTTCTTTTTTTAAGGATAATTATACCTTTTCTACGCATACTCTTTTTAGGATTTGTGAAAATCGCAAAGCCCATATATGAGTATGTGTTATATACCCATGCTGTATAAGTTTGTTTGGCGACAATCGGGGTTTGCGTTTTCGGTGCGTTAACTTCGGTTGGCGCACTTTTTGTTTTTTGCGAAAATTTCAATAATTAGGCAAGATTTTTCGACAGTTAGGCAAAAAATATTGTTTTCCTCTTTTTGATTGAGTAGTGTTAGCATAGAGGAAGTATCTTGTCTAACGCAAAAAACAAAACAAATTTTAATAGGAGGTATATATTATGAAAAGGAAAAAACTCACGGCACTTTTATTGTGTATCGCTCTGACGATTTCAATTTTTTCTAATTTATCTTTCAGCGTAGCCGCTATGGAGATAAATTCATTAGAAAATTATTTGACGTTTGAGGAAGTTTACAGCGGTGGTGGATTAGAATTGCTTTATTACCGAATTACAGACTGTGATACTTCTGTTTCCGGTGAAATAACAGTTCCCTCCCAGTATAACGGCTATCCCGTAAAGGATATTGGTGACTCTGCCTTTGCAGGATGCAAAGAAATAACGTCGGTTATTATTTCCGAAGGTATCGAAATAATCGGTGCAAGGGCTTTCCAAGGGTGCACTGCACTTGAAAAAGTATTTATCCCCAAAACACTTAAAACAACTCTTTCTACGCCTTTTGCAGGTTGCACATCTTTAAATGGCGTGTATATTTCAGATTTAGCCGCCTGGTGTAGCGTAAGCTTCTCTACAAGACAAGGAAACCCTCTTCTTATAGCAGGAAATCTTTATCTTAACGATAATCTGGTCGAAAACCTTGTTTTCAACGATAGCCTTACCGATATTCCCGACGTTGCATTTTTCGGTTGCACGTCACTTAAATCAGTAACTTTTTCTGACAAAACAGAGCATATAGGTGAATCTGCTTTTTATGGTTGCAGTAATTTAAGTGAAATAAATATCCCCGATACTCCCGTACATATAGAAAAAACTGCTTTCGGCAATACAGCATATTACACCAATAAAGATAACTGGGAAAGTGAAAATTTATATATTGGTAATCATTTAATTATCGGTAAAGATACAGAAAAAGAATATACCGTAAACGACGGCACAGTAACGGTTGCGGACTATGCTTTTGACGGTAATCTTTTAACTGTTGAAACCTTGAATTTACCCGACAGCCTTCAAAGAATCGGCGACTATAGCTTTTTCGGTAGCTTGAATTTGGTAACGGTCAATTTCGGAACAGGCTTAAAGCATATCGGTAAATACGCTTTCGCTAATTCTATTATGATGGATGAGGTTGTATTAAACGAGGGTCTTGAGTTTATTGATGATTACGCATTCTATGACAGTGCTCTTCAAACTCTTCATTTCCCCTCGACTCTTGTAACCTTTAACCCACTTGCGTTTTTATGTAGAACTAATATTTATCAGCTCACCTGTGCAGAAAACAACCCCGCATTTGTGGCAGAAAACAACGTTCTTTTCACAAAGGATAAAGCAACGCTTCTTATGGCGGCAAACTATTTCCCCAACGTAATAACATATACTGTTCCCGAGGAAACTACTGAAATTGCTCCATACGCTTTCGCTTTAAGCCCTCTAGTTTCAATAAGTCTTCACGATAACATCAAAAAAATCGGTGAATGTGCTTTTGACGGCACTAAATACGACACTTCTGACACTGACGTTACCTGCTATATCGGCAATTATCTTCTCTATTCACGTGCAGGAAACCTTGTATTAAAAGAAGGCACTGTAGGTATGGTTGAAAACGCTATGTTGAGAGTTAACGTGCTTTCGTTAACCGTACCCGAATCAATGAAATATATCGATAGCACTCTTTTCGGCATAGGCAGTATTTCAGTTCCGTCATTAGAAGATTGGTTTGAAATTGAAATCATAAATGAGGACGGTCTTATAAATCTTGGACACGTCAATATTTTGATTAACGGCGAGGATATTGAAAGCATTGAAATTCCCGAATCAATGACTGATCTTAAAAGAAATTTCTTGGGTGATTGCTGTAACCTTAAATCAATTACGATTCCTTCAACAGTTAAATCAATTGACGTAAATGCATTCCCCGGTCGCTCAAACAATTTGACTATTTGTTGTTTGGAAGGCAGTGTTGCACACACCTTTGCCATTGAAAATGATATAAAGCACATTCTTTTCGACATTTTTGCAAAGGGTGATACAATAGTTGATTATACTAACAAAATAATCAGAACCTCTATTATCAACGCCTCTGATATAACGGATATTATTGATATTTCAGAATCGAAAACCGCTTTTGCTCTTGGTAGCCAGTATGTTTCAGGCAAGCATCTCTGGGGTACGGGCTCTACCGTTACTCTTTACGAGGGTGAGGAACGCGTTGACTACGTATTGATAGTTGACGGAGATACAAACGGTGACGGTGTTTGTAATATCCTTGACGTTGCCGAGGTTGAAAGAGCATCTAACAACAACTTAACTTTAAATGAATACGCAGCTTTAGCAGCAGATTCCAATTATGACAATCAGGTTTCTGTTGAAGATTATTCCTACGTTTTAAACTGTTCTTTATCAGCATAAAAAACGCCCCCATACTCACAGGTATGGGGGTTTTCGCTAAACTCAAAGCCAAAAATAATTTTCCAGTTGTCTATTTACTTTTCACTCCTCTTTGATATAATGAACTCAGGTCAATAATTTACCTAAGTTTATTAGGATAGGAGTAAAGAATTATGTCAAAATTAAAAATTGCACTTATCGGTAACGGTGGTATCTGTCGCGGATGTCACGTTGGACATTATTTTGAAGATGAACGAGTAGAGGTTGTAGCCTTCTGCGATATTATTGAGGAAAGAGCTATTGAGCTCAGAGATAAATATTACCCCAATGCAGCAGTTTATACAGACTATAAAGAACTTCTCAAGGATGAGAGCATTGACGCTGTTGATATCTGCACACCTAACTATCTTCATTCTATAATTGCAGTTGATGCTTTTAAAGCAGGTAAACACGTTTTATGCGAAAAGCCCGATGCTATTGACGTTACAGAAGTGCTTAAAATGAAAAATGCCGCTGACGAAGCAGGCAAGGTGCTTATGGTTATCAGAAACAACCGTTTCGCAACCGCTTCACAGTATGCAAAGAAATTTGTTGAAGAAGGCAGAATGGGTGAAATCTACTGCGGTCGTTGCGGTTGGCAGAGAAGAAGAGGTATCCCCGGTAAAGGTGGCTGGTTTACAACAAAGGCTCAGTCAGGCGGCGGTCCCCTTATCGACTTAGGCGTTCATATGATTGACCTTGCAGTATGGCTTATGGGTAACCCCACACCCGTTG
This sequence comes from Acutalibacteraceae bacterium, assembly GCA_045648585.1. Taxonomy (GTDB): domain Bacteria; phylum Bacillota; class Clostridia; order Oscillospirales; family Acutalibacteraceae; genus DTU089. The sequence continues at coordinate 7,099 of JAZROI010000056.1, read as the reverse complement.
CTGTCAGCGCAAATACTTATACTAAATTTGCAGACAATAACACAAGCGATTCTGAAAACTCAAAATTCGGTGATGCACAGGCTCAGGGTACCTTTGACGTTGAAGATCTTGCAATGGGTATGATTCGTTTTGATAACGGTGCTGTTCTTCAGATAGAATTCAGTTGGGCATCAAATATTAAGGAAGAAAACCGCTTCGTTGAGCTCAGAGGTACAAAAGCAGGTCTTAAATGGAAAGAAAACGAGGTAGAATTCTTCACCGAGGAAGACGGACAGCTTCTTGACATCAGCCCCGCAGGCAAAATGGACTCAAACGGTCATAAGAAAAATATCAAAAACTTCATTGACGTTCTCACCGAAGGCGCAGAACCCGTTTTCAAACCCTCTCAGGGCGTAGATATGATAAAGATTTTGTGTGCAATATACGAATCAGCAGAAAAAGGCAGAGAAATAGTTTTATAATAATTACATTCAAAACATATTATTGAATATAAAAATAAACCGCAACTCCTTGATATTAAAGGAATTGCGGTTTGCTTTTTCGTAGGAAAGTGCTGCTGAAAATAAAGAAAAACTCCACCTTCGAAAAGGTGGAGTTTGGTGCGAGAGACGGGACTTGAAGGGCTGGAAAACGCACAAAACCCATAAAATCAAGGTTTTCTTTCAAGGAACAAAGTCCTGCCGAAAAGCAAATTAAATATTCTCACAACCCCTAAAAATTCCAAAACCAATTCCCTAAAAATGCCCGAATTTAAAACGAAAATTTACGATTTTTCGTTGTGGTTTCGACACTTTTCTATATGAGAGACGGGATTTGGGGAAGTGAGGGAATATGGGCAGAAAAAGACCCCACTCTCATTTTGGGGTGGGGGATATATAATTTAAAAAGTTTTTATCGTCAGTATAATCATATCTAATACGCTCTTTTTGAATAAAATAATTAAGCGTTTTGTGATAAATCCTAAAACATTGAGGATTTTTAATGGAGTGATTTCAGTTTTTGTGCATCACGTATAACAGTTCAAAAACTAATTTTATTTATATGGCAGGGAATCTACCCTGCTATTTCATTTGTAATTCTCCTTGAAATTATAACAAAATAGTGTTACAATAAAAACACCGATATATCGGTGTTTTAGAGCGATATATCGGCAATTATATGTTTTGTTCTCGATTATAGAGGTGTTACAATGATTTCGTACAACAAACTGTGGAAAAGGCTGATTGATTTAGGTATGAAGAAGAAAGACCTAAAGGATGCAACAGGCATTGGTTCAACTACAATGTCTAAATTAAACAACAACGAACCTGTATCAATGGATGTTATGCTAAAGATTTGTATTGCATTGAATTGTAATATCGGTGACGTAATGGATGTGGTGTTATGATGAAAAAGAGATTAACAGGGCTTTCATTATTTGCAAGTGCAGGTATTGGCGAAACTTATTTTAAGGATGTTGGCATTGATATAAAGGTTGCTAACGAGTTGTTGGAAAAACGTGCCGATTTGTATCGTGCTATTAATCCTGAAACAACCGTAGTTTGCGGAGATATAACGAAAGACGAAGTTTTTTCAAAGATTCTTGCATCTTGCTCTAAAAAAGTTGATTTTATTTTAGCATCTCCACCTTGTCAAGGAATGAGCGTTGCGGGAAAAAATCGCAATCAAACAACAATGGAAGCAGATGAGCGTAATTATTTAATTACATATGTGGTTAAAGCAATTAAAGCAACAAATCCGGATTATATACTCGTTGAAAATGTTCCTGCATTGCTTAAACTTGAATTACAATACGCAGGAAAATATAGAACTGTTTTAGATATTTTACAATACGAGTTTGGCGATCAATATGAAATTGATAGTATGGTTGTGGATTCTGCGGATTACGGAGTTCCTCAAACAAGGTTAAGAGCCATTATCAAAATGAATCGTAAAGGCAAGAGATGGTCTTGGCCTCTTAAAAAAGATAAAATTACTGTCCGTGATACCATTGGACACTTGCCTTCTTTAGAAGCGGGAGAACATTCCGAAATCAAATGGCATTTCGCTCGTAAACATTCTAAAGATAATATTTTATGGATGAAGCATACTCCAACAGGAAAATCAGCATTTTCTAATCCCGTATATTATCCGCAAAAGAAAGATGGTACACGAGTCAAAGGATATGAATCGTCATACAGAAGAATTAAATGGGATGCACCTGCGCCTACAATCACCATTAGAAACGATTGCATCGCATCACAGAGAAATGTACATCCGGGACGACTTCTTCCTGATGGCACTTATTCAGATGCAAGAGTGTTAACCCCATTAGAGTTAATGCTTTTAGATTCACTTCCTGCGGATTGGAATATCCCTGATGATACGCCTGAACTGTTGATTAGACAATGTATTGGCGAATCCATTCCCCCGTTAATGCTTAAAGAAATAGTAAGAGGTATTGAACTATGAGTAAAATTAAAGCTATTTCCTTATTTTCAAGTGCCGGTATAGGCGAACTGCTGTTGAATAACACAAATGTTGATGTTGTAGCAGCTAACGAATTGTTGCCTAAACGTGCAGATTGTTATAAACATTTTTATCCTAATACAGATATGCATTGTGGTGATATAACTTTGGATGAAACTAAAGAATATATGATTGCATCAGCAAAAAAACACGGTGCTAAAATGCTGATAGCGACACCGCCTTGTCAAGGATTAAGTACTTTGGGTAAAAACAAGAAGCAGATCCACTATGAAAAGGATAAACGTAATTATTTAATCCTTTCCGCATTTGATGTTATTGATAACTGCGATTTTGATTACATACTTATCGAGAATGTTCCTACATTTTTGGATATGTATTTTCCTTATGAGGACGATTATTATAAACTTGAAGAAATCCTAAACAAACGGTATGCCGACAAATATGTAGTAGAAGCTCGTGTATTAAACGCTAAAGAATATGGTATTTGTCAGTCAAGACCAAGAGCTATTATCAAGCTATTCAAACACGGATTAAAATGGGCTTGGCCTGTTAGTGAAGAAGAAATTCCTTTACAATATGCGATTGGTCACTTGCCCTCTTTGGAATCAGGAGAATCTTCGGATATTCCTTGGCATTTTGCTAAAGTTCACAATGATAGGACAGTTTTAGCATTAAAACACACTCCTACAGGCAAAAGTGCTATTGCGAATGAAGTGTATTACCCTAAAAAAGAGGATGGCACTCGTATCAAAGGATTTCACAATACATTCAAACGAATGCAATGGGATCAGCCTTGTCCTACAAGAACTACTTTTAGTGGTAGTATGAGTTCCCATAATAATGTTCATCCCGGAAGATTGTTGCCTGATGGTACATATTCAGATGCAAGAGTCTTAACCCTTTTAGAAACTTTTATTGTTTCATCAATTCCTGAAAATGTTGATTTTCCCAAAGATTCAACTGATACCTTTATCAGAACTGTTATTGGCGAATCCATACCGCCTAAACTTATGATGAAGGTTATTGAAAAAATCGGAGAGTAGGTGCAATTGTGCCAATAATGGTAGAGAGAAATAAATGGATACTTTATAAGCACACATCAAGTTATGACCTTCTTAAGGCGGTAGCACTTGATGTAAAAAACAGTTGTAAAACTGATATATCTAATGTCGAGCGTGAAAGAATGCAGGAACGTCTTGCCGCCTTAAATATGTATAAAACAAGAAATCCAAAGGCGAAACCGCTTGATTCTATAAACCACAGAATTAACACTCTTGAATATTTTATGTTTGGTTATGAAGATGATACCGACGGCAAAAAATTTATGTTTAGTCCGTTAGGTAATCTATTTCTCAAGCACATAAATGACGAGGAGAAACTTGTAAAGATATTTACCACAATGTTGTTTGCTATTCAATTTCAGCATCCAGCAAGTGGAACAGACAAGGAGTTTCAACTGTTCCCGTTTAGATTAGTATTTAAACTTCTTCTTGATAGTAGATTGAACGGAAAACTTCATAACTACGAATATGCTCTAATTATAGCTTTTGTGAATTCAATGGATGATTCAAAATACGAGGAATTAGTACAACGTATTTTAGATTTGCGAAAGAAATCGGACGAAGAAATCGCAACGTTATATAAAGCAGACGAGCATACTTATGTAAACGCAGTATATGAATGGGAGTATTATACTTGCAAATTATTATCGACTATTGGTATTGTTGATGTTGTAAAAGGCGATATGATCTGCAAATTGTACCACCCCACTAAAACGGGTAGTCATAGCAAACCTACACATAGAACGGCAAGAAATGGCTATGTTTCCTTGTCGGACAAGGTTGCTGATTTTGTTAAATTACTTCTAAATAAATATTCATTTGCACAAGAACCATTAAAACTCGACGATCCTGAAAGAATGACCTTGGATGTAATAAAAGAAATATATAGTTTCTATCCGGTTGAACTGATGAACGCAATCGGCGAAGATGATGAATTGTCATCGTTGTTAGAGTTGCCTAAGTTGATAGAAGAATATTCCAACAACCCCGATAATGATACCGCATACCTTTTTGAGGAAGTTCTCGAAGAAGGATTCAATATGTTCTACAATGTGGAAGCTCAGAGAATTGGTGGCGCAGGACATACTGATATTGAGTGCTTGTACCTTACGAAGAAAAAGAAATTTGCGGTTGAATCAAAATCCACTGCCAACAAGTTGAGTGGCATCAATGTTGGCAGATTGCGTGAACACCGTGAAGAAATCGGTGGCGATTATACGATAGTAATCACCCCAAGATATGTACCTGCAGCTAAACGTGATATTAAAGGAACTGATGTCGTAATCATTTTAGCAAGTACATTTGCAGAATATCTTTATAATCACATATTCCACGATATACGAGATGTGGATTATGCCGACTTTGATGATATTATTGTTAATCATAGAGGCGAAGATGTTAGCAAGTATATTTCCAACATGACTATGACCAAATTTGCAGCTAATAGCTAAATCAATTTACATCTATATAGCTATAAACATAACAAAAGAATTATTTTCTTAGCATTGGACATATTATAATACATAGTAATGCTAAGGAGGTAAAATATGAAAATTAATGGAGTGGTCGCAATGTTAAAAAAGAAATCACCTAAAATAGTTCAAATTAATGATATTATTCAATGGTATGATAATGGAGAGTTAGAATTATCTCCTAAATATCAAAGAAATAGTGTTTGGAACGATAAAGCAAAATCCTATTTAATGGATACAATAATTAGGGGGTTGCCTATACCTCCAATTTTTATGAGGCAAAAAATCGACGTAGCAACAAAAAAAACATACCGCGAAATAATTGATGGACAACAACGCTTGAGAGCAATAACAGAATATATCCAAAACAAGTTTCCTATTTCTAAAACACATAACGATTTATACGGTGGTAAATATTTTGATAATTTAGATGAAGAAATACAAGAGCAAATTTTAGAATATGACATTTTTGTTGAAGTGATTAACGAAAAAGATGATCCTGTGATATATGATATGTTTGCTCGACTAAACACAAATAACTACATCTTAAACAAGCAAGAATTGAGAAATTCACGATATTGGGGTGAGTTTAAAGTTGCGGCATATAATTTGGCTGGAGAATATCGAGACTTGTTTTATTATAATAAGCTGTTTAATGATAAGCAATTTTCTAGAATGGATGATGTAGAGCTTATTTCAATACTATTAAATCTTTGCATTAATGGTATAGATACAGACACGCCATCTTCTATTGACAAATTATATGCAAAATACGATAAAAGTTTTAACGAATTCACAGAAGTTAAAGTCAAATTTGAGAATGTAATGCGTGAAATTAATGCTATATATGAATATTTAAATGGTAATATTAAATGTTTTACAAGTAAAGTTTATTTTTATACATTATTTGCAACATTGTTACATCAATTATATGGCATAAACAATATAGATGCATATCGTTTACCTGAATTTGATATTTCTAACATTGAAATAAATCGCAATTTACTATTGAATAATATAGTACAATTTGAAAACGATTTTTATAATTGTCTTAACGAAAAAAATGAAAATAATTTATTGTATCTGGGATTTACAGCTTTTGATAAACATCATCGAACAAGAACAACAAACAAAACAGAACGTATAGAAAGAGTGAAGTTCTTATCAGATTATTTGACAGGAGCAACGGATGAGTAATGGCTGAAAATGATAATTTGAAATTATACATTGACGAATGTAACACTAAGTTATCTCCGTCTTTGCCTATACTGTATGAGGTGAGCTTTTTTAAAATTTATGTAAAGTTTGAAGTGTATCTTTCTTCTGTTTTTAAAAACTATTGTATAGGCAAAGAAAATAGCAAAGGATATTGTCCTGATAGAAAGTTAGCATTTACGGATGAGGAACATCTTAATGCTGTTTTAAAAGGAGACAAACAGTATATTGATTATTTAAAGAAAATAGAATCATTGTCTAAACATATTTTTATTGATAATCCCTTCAATGTTATTTTCGATGTTGCGGAAAATTCAGATATAATGAATAAAATGATAGCTTTAAGAAACTATATTGCTCACGAAAGTCCAGAATCTAAAACAAAATACATACGGACTTGTTTGGGGGGAGGAGTATATATTGAACCTTGTGATTATTTGATAAAGAGAAATCGACGAACTTCAAAATCGAACTACACGATTTTTATAGAAAAAATAATAGAAATATCAAATCTCGTTTTGGAGATTCCAATGGTATAGTTTCTTTTGAATTGAATAAGATATATATATCTTTACTTTTGAGTATGAGAAATTCTATATTTTGACTATTTATATAATAAGTGTTTAATAAGTTGTCATACGCCATCTTTATAGATGCTATGCAAAACTTGTAATTTGCCGTCAGAACGGCAACGATTGTGTTCGCCTTCGGCGAGTGGGTTCAAGTCCCTACCTGTTTTCAGACATAAAAATAAAGAACCTACACTGAAGTGTAAGTTCTTTATTTGGTGCGAGAGACGGGACTTGAACCCGTACGGGATTACCACACGCCCCTCAAACGTGCGCGTCTGCCGATTCCGCCACTCTCGCGAGTGCTTAGATA
>JAZROI010000055.1:0-9012 GCA_045648585.1 Acutalibacteraceae bacterium | reverse complement strand
CCAATCTGGTTACCGTATGAAGAGTAACCTGCTGCTGCAGTAGTAACGATAGTTCTCTGGGGAAGCTTACCCTTAATTGTTTCACTAACGGGCTTTAAGGGGTCAGCCGCACCTGTAACACGCATAGCACCGTAAACGTATGCACGGCCTGAAAGCGGGTCACGGATAGCACCACCGATACAAGTAGCAGCACCGCCGAAGGGCTCGATTTCTGTAGGATGGTTATGTGTTTCGTTTTTGAAGAGAAGAAGCCAAGGCTCGCTTACTCCGTCAACGTCCACGTTGATTTTTACTGTACAAGCATTGATTTCTTCAGATTCATCAAGCTTATCAAGCTTACCGTTTTCTTTAAGATATTTAACTGCAACAGTAGCAAGATCCATAAGGCAGATAGGCTTTGTTCTGCCAAGCTCTTTTCTTGTTGCGATATATTCGTCATAAGCACCCTGAAGAAGCTCGTCTTCAAAAGTAACGTTATCAATAACAGTAAGGAATGTTGTATGACGGCAATGGACAGACCAATATGTATCTATCATTCTGATTTCTGTTATTGTGGGGTCACGGTCTTCAGATTTAAAATAATTCTGGCAGAATGCAATATCGTCTGCATCCATTGCAAGACCGAAATCCTTAACGAATTTTTCAAGACCTGCTCTGTCAAGGTCAATAAAACCGTCAAGAGTTTTAACCTCTGTAGGAATATCATACTGCATAGCAAGAGTATCGTATTTTTCAAGTGTTGCTTCTCTTGCTTCAACAGGGTTGATAACGTGCTTTTTGATTTCTGCAATATCATCAGCTGTAAGGTCACCGTAAAGAGCATAAACCTTTGCACTCTTAATTGTGGGACGGTCACCCTGAGAGATAATCTGAATACACTGTGCAGCAGAGTCTGCTCTCTGGTCAAACTGACCGGGAAGAAATTCCACCGCAAAAACAGTTGCACCGCTTAATTCAACTTCCTCGGTTGCAATATCGAGCTGAGGCTCAGAGAAAACTGTTTTAATAGCGTAATTAAAAAGCTCTTCTGTAATATTTTCTGCATCATAACGATTGATAACCCTAACATCCTCAAGGTTTTTAATACCTAAAAGAGTGCGAGCATCACCTAAAAGAGCTTTCGCTTCGTGAGCAAGCTCTTTTTTCTTTTCTACATAAACTCTATATACCATTTCTTAATCCTCCAAAACCGCAAGGGCTTTTGCACCGATATCATTACGGTAAAAAGCATTGTCAAAGCTGATTTGTTTTACAAGGGAATAAGATGCTTTAATTGCATCTTTAAGATTATCTTCAACAGCAGTAACGCCTAAAACACGTCCGCCGTTTGTAAGAAGCTTACCACATTCAAGAGAAGCGCCTGCAACGTAAACGTTGCCTTCAATTTCTTCAGGAATATTCATTTCAAAGCCTTTATCGTAGCTTACAGGGTAGCCCTTTGAAGCCATAATTACACAGCAAGCACTCTTCTCACTGAATTTAACCTCTGTTTCTGCGAGGGTGCCGTCTGTTGTAGCTTTCATTATTGTAAGAAGGTCGCTTTCAAGAAGAGGTAAAACAACCTGAGTTTCAGGGTCACCGAAACGGCAGTTGTATTCGATTACCTTAGGTCCTTTCGGTGTAATCATAAGACCGAAATAAAGGCAACCTTTAAACGTTCTACCCTCTGAATTCATCGCATTGATTGTAGGAAGGAAAATCTTTTCCATACATTCGTCTGCAATTTCTTTTGTGTAGTAGGGGTTAGGAGCAATTGTACCCATACCGCCTGTATTAAGACCTGTATCATTGTCCCCTGCTCTTTTATGGTCCATTGAAGAAATCATAGGAACAACTGTTTTACCGTCTGTAAAGGAAAGCACTGATACCTCAGGACCTGTTAAAAACTCTTCGATAACAACGTTGTCACCGCTTGAGCCAAACATTTTATCCTGCATCATTGAAACAACCGCTTGCTTAGCCTCGTCACGAGTCATAGCAATTATAACGCCCTTACCGAGAGCAAGACCGTCTGCCTTGATAACTGTAGGAATAGGTGCTGTTTCAAGATACTCAAGTGCTTTTTCCATATCGTTGAAAACTTCATATTCAGCTGTTGGAATATTATATTTTTTCATAAGATTTTTTGAAAAAACCTTACTACCCTCAATTATAGCAGCATTTCCTTTCGGTCCGAAGCAAGGAATACCTTTTTCGGAAAGAGCATCAACGCAACCGAGTACCAACGGGTCATCGGGAGCAACAACTGCATAATCAATTTTGTTTTCAACCGCAAATTCAACGATTTTTTCGATATCCTTTGCACCGATATTTACGCATATAGCATCCTTTGCCATACCGCCGTTACCGGGGAGAGCATAAATTTCAGTAACGTCTTTGTTTTCTTTTATTTTCTTGATGATAGCGTGTTCACGACCGCCACCACCGACAACCATTATTTTCATTTCATACCTCTTAATGATGGAAAAGTCTCATACCTGTAAATGCCATTGTCATTCCATATTTATTTGCACATTCAATAACAACGTCATCACGGATAGATCCGCCGGGCTCTGCGATATATTTTACGCCACTTTTCTTTGCACGTTCGATGTTATCACTGAAGGGGAAGAATGCGTCTGAACCAAGAGCAACACCGTCAAGAGTTGCGAAGTACTCTTTAACATCTTCATCTGTAAGAGGTGCGGGCTGTTCTGTGAAATATTTCTGCCAGTTACCGTCTGCACAAACGTCTTCTTCGTTTTTATTGATATAACCGTCGATAACGTTATCGCGGTCGGGTCTTCCTAAAGTATCTTTAAAGGGAAGGTTAAGCACCTTATCGTGCTGACGAAGGAACCATGTATCTGCCTTTGTACCTGCAAGACGGGTACAGTGAATTCTTGACTGCTGACCTGCACCTACACCGATAGCCTGACCGTCTACTGCATAGCAAACTGAGTTAGACTGAGTGTATTTAAGAGTAATAAGTGCGATTATAAGGTCGCGAACTGCACTTTCGGGCATATCTTTATTTTCTGTAACGATATTTTTAAGAAGGTCAGCATTGATTTCAAAATTGTTTCTGCCCTGCTCAAATGTGATACCGTAAACCTGTTTACGTTCAATCTCTTCGGGAATGTAATCGGGGTCTATTTTAACGATATTATAGTTACCTTTTCTCTTTGATTTGAGAATTTCAAGTGCTTCAGGCTCGTAACCGGGAGCGATAACACCATCAGAAACTTCACGCTGAATAAGCTTTGCAGTTGTAACGTCGCAAACGTCTGAAAGCGCTACCCAGTCACCGAAGGAACACATTCTGTCTGTGCCTCTTGCTCTGGCATATGCACAAGCCAAGGGTGACTCGTCAAGGCCCTCGATATCATCAACAAAGCAAGCCTTTTTAAGCTTATCTGAAAGCGGAATACCTACCGCAGCAGATGTGGGGCTAACGTGCTTGAAAGAAGTAACTGCAGGAAGACCGAGTGCTTCTTTAAGCTCTTTAACAAGCTGCCAGCTATTGAAAGCATCAAGGAAATTTATGTAACCGGGTCTGCCGCAGAGAATTTCAATAGGAAGCTCACTGCCGTCATTCATAAAGATTTTTGCAGGTTTCTGGTTGGGATTACAACCATATTTTAATTCAAATTCTTTCATACGACTAACTCCTTATTTATTCTTGTTCACAATGCGTGAATCATATTTACCTGTTTCAATATCGATGTATCTTACGAAAAGTGAAACCTTGTTATCTTCGTTAAGATTTGTCCAGATTAAATCTGTTAATGAATCAATATCCATATCGGGAAGTTCAAGTGTTTTGGGCTCACCCTCAAAGCTGGGAAGAGGATTTCCGTCACATTTATAAGTGTGAATGAACTTTGCTTTTCCGGGAAGAGGATTTGAATAAGCATATGTATATCTCTGACAAGAAGAACCGTCTCCGTCCGCAGATTTAAGGATAGACATTGCATAATTCATATCGTCCTTTTCAAGACGGATAATACCTGAAATACGGGGTGTGAAGTTAGGTGCATCATCCTCAAATTCACGTGTACGAAGAGCTTGCTCAAAGGTCATCTGCTTATCCATAAGATCGTAAATTGTATCTGTCTGGTCACCGTTTGTAACGATGGTTTTATTTCCTAAAACTCTTACGGGAGCATAGATAATAAGATGAGGGTCAACCATTTTTGACTCGTCAAAAGCCTGAGTTCTGATGCCTTCACCGTCTTCAACAAATATACGGTTACGGCTGTTTTCGCTTCTGCCCATAATAAAGTAAGCGGTAATAGCCTTTTTGCCGTCTGCACTTTTACCGATAATGATACCTCTGCCGTGATAAGCGAGAGAATTAAGTTCGTCTTTAATTGATTTGATTTCCATAACACTTTTCCCTTTCCCTGATTATTTTTTATTTATAATTTCGTTTGAAACTTTTTCTACCGATAAGGGTAAAATTTTCCATTCCGCAAGACGCATAACTCTTTTTTGTAAGCTTTCGGGGGTATCATCAGGGCGGATATTAACCGCTTTCTGCATAATTATCTCTCCCCCGTCGGGAATTTCGTTTACAAAATGAACTGTTGCACCCGTAACCTTTACGCCATACTCTAAAGCGGCTTCATGGACCCTCAAGCCGTAAAAGCCTTTACCGCAGAAGGACGGAATAAGTGATGGGTGAACGTTTATTATGCGTTTTGGGTAAGCGCTTGTAAAGCTTTCGCTTAAAATAGACATAAAGCCCGCAAGGACTATAATATCAATGGAATTTTCAGTAAGTGCGGCCTTCATTTTATCTTCAAAGGCTTCCTGAGAGCCACACTCTTTTTTAGTAACAACAAGAGTTTTGATACCTGCTTTTTTTGCTCTTTCGAGAGCGTAAGCAGACGAATTATTTGAGATAACAAGAGAAATTTTACCACTTGTTATTACCCCTTTATTCTGTGCATCAATAAGTGCTTGTAAATTTGTTCCGCCCCCTGAAACAAGAACGGCAATTTTTGCTTTTTTAGCAGGCATCTTTAAAACCTCTTTTGCTTTATTTCTTTTTTATTTTTAATTATTCAAGAATAATTTTGTCTTCGCCCTCGATGATTTCACCGATAACGTAAGCATCTTCACCGTTTGCACGGAGAATTTCGATAGCTTCTTCAACCTGATTTGCAGGAACAACAACACTCATACCAACGCCCATATTATATGTATTGAACATATCTCTTTCGGGAACGTTGCCCCATTTAGCAATTACATCGAAAATGGGAAGAACCTTAACTGCTGACTTGTCGATTTTTGCACATAATCCATCGGGAATGCTTCTTGGAATATTCTCGTAGAAGCCGCCGCCTGTGATATGTGAAATACCCTTAACGTCAACCTTTTCAATAAGAGCAAGAATAGATTTAACGTAAATTCTTGTTGGAACAAGTAAAGCTTCAGCAATACTCTTTCCGCCTAATTCTTCACGTTTAACGTAAAGCTCGGGATTATTATTATCAATATCAAAAACCTTACGGCATAAGCTGAAGCCGTTTGAATGAATACCCGTTGAGGGAAGAGCAATAACAACGTCACCAACAGCCATTTTGCTGTTATCAATCATCTTAGGTTTATCAACTATACCCACCGCAAAGCCCGCAAGGTCGTAATCTTCAACAGGCATTAAACCGGGATGCTCTGCAGTTTCGCCACCTGTAAGAGCACATCCGGACTGAACACAGCCTTCTGCTACACCGCTTACAATTTCAGCAATTTTTTCAGGAATATTTTTACCGCAAGCAATATAGTCAAGGAAATATAAAGGCTTTGCACCAACGCAGATAATATCATTTACGCACATAGCTACTGCATCAATACCGATTGTATCGTGCTTATCCATAAGAATAGCTAATTTAACTTTAGTACCACAACCGTCAGTACCTGAAACTAATATCGGATGCTCCATACCTTTTGCAAAGCCAAGGTCAAAGCAACCACCGAAGCCGCCAACCTCATCTACAGAGCCTTCGTTACGTGTTCTTGCAATGTGTTTTTTCATAAGTTCAACTGCTTTGTAACCCGCAGTAATATCAACACCTGCTGCTGCGTAGCTTTCGGATCTTGAATTATTCATAACAATTCTCCTATCAATATATTTTAAAGTGTGTTTATTAACCGTTTAATATCAGCCTTTTCCGTTCCAACAATATGTGCAAAGCTGGTCGGCAGGAAGACCAATTGCTTTTATAATTCCTTCGAGGGACTGGAATTCCAATGATGCAAAGTGAAGCTTTTCACAGATTGCTTTTCTCATCTTAGCGCCTCTTTCTGTAGAAGCATCACTATATTCGTCTATATAGTTAAAGCCTTCTTCACCCTCAAGCTCCATTATAGTGCTTCTTGCTATAAGCTCCATTTCATTCGTAGCTCTTGAGAAGTTAAGGTATTTACAACCGTACATAATAGGCGGACAAGCTGAACGCATATGGACCTCTTTTGCACCGTTTTCATAAAGGAATTCAACAGTTTCTCTTAACTGTGTTCCTCTTACGATGCTATCGTCAACAAAAAGAAGCTTTTTATCTTTTATAAGCTCGTGAATGGGAATCTGCTTCATTTTTGCTACTCTGTTACGTTCCTTCTGGTTAGAAGGCATAAAGCTTCTGGGCCATGTAGGCGTATATTTAATGAAAGGTCTTGCAAAGGGCACTCCGCTTTCATTTGAATAACCGATAGCGTGAGGCGTACCCGAATCCGGAACACCGCTTACGTAGTCGATATTCTGTGCTTCACCGAGAAGCTTATCTGTCTGAGCCATTATCTTACCGTTTTCATAACGCATAGCTTCAACGTTTCTACCCTCGTAGCAAGAAGTAGGATAGCCGTAATAAGACCAAAGGAAAGCACAAATTTTCTTTTCTTTCCTTGCAGGCGCTAAAACCTTAACGCCATCTGCAGAAACCTCTACAATCTCTCCGGGACCTAATTCCTTATAGTCCTCAAAACCTAATTTTTTGTAGGCAAAGTCTTCAAAAGAAACACAGTATCCGTCTTCACGCTTACCTATCATAACAGGAAGTCTGCCGTATTTATCGCGTGCAGCAATAATGTTACCGTCGTCTTTAAGAATAAGAATTGAAGAGGTACCCTCTATCATATCCTGAGCGAATGTAATTCCCTCCGCAAAGCTACTCTTCTGGTCTATCATAGCGGAAACAAGCTCAGATGAGTTTATGCCCTCACTTGTCATTGCGCCAAAATGCCCACCGCTGAAAGCAAGATACTGATCAACAAGAGCATCGCTGTTGTTGATAATACCAATAGTGCTTATAGCGTAAAGACCGTGGTTAGAACGCATAAGAAGAGGTTGAGCATCCGTATCGCTTATACAACCGATAGCAGAGCAACCGCTCATCTGGTCAAGAATATTCTCAAACTTTGTTCTAAACGGTGAATTTTCAATTTTATGTATTTTTCGTTGTAAACCTTTTTCGGTGTCATAAGCTGCCATACCTGCACGGCGTGTGCCTAAATGTGAATGGTAGTCTACTCCGAAAAATGTATCAAGAACGGCATCATTTTTTGATGCAACTCCGAAAAAGCCGCCCATTTTACACCTCTAATTTATCAGTTATTGAATTTATCTTCTATTGCACTGTTTTTCTCTAATACTTTAGCAGTATCAGCAGCACGTTTATTTGCAAGTTTTTCCTCAAGTACAGGCTCACTAAGTGAAAGTATTTCAATACTTAAAAGAGCCGCGTTAACCGCACCGTCAATAGCAACAGTTGCTACAGGAATTCCTGAAGGCATCTGTACTGTTGAAAGGAGTGCTTCCATACCACCGAGATTCTGTGATTTTATCGGAATACCGATAACGGGCAAGGTTGTATTTGCGGCAATAGCTCCTGCAAGGTGAGCCGCCATACCTGCTGCGGCAATAATTACACCAAATCCGTTTTTACGTGCATTTTCACTGAAGTCTTTTGCTTCAGCAGGTGTTCTGTGAGCAGAGAATATATGAACCTCAAAAGGCACATCAAATTCTTTAAGAGTATTTACTGCTTTTTCAACAACGGGTAAATCGCTATCGCTACCCATAATAATTCCGACTTTTTTCATAGAAAACATCCTTTCTTAAGCTGGCAAAAAACAAAAAGGCGCACTCGTTCAAAGGGTGAACAAGTGTGCCCAGACGGTCGGCTGAATAAATTTAAATCCGTTTTCCTGCTCCTTTGTGGTGCTCCACTTAATACTCCGTCAGTTACAGGAAAATTCGCTTATATTTTCATAGTTTCATTCTACCATAACAAGCGAATTCGGTCAAGGCACATAAGGTCTAATAAAACCTCTCTAAGTAACCGTTATTATGTTAATTTTGCTAATTATTTAGCCTGTGTTTCGCAATAGATACAACGGTAAACTCCGTTATCTTTATCTGTAAGCTTGAAAACGTGATTGATTTCCTGCTCTGTTGATGTTATACAGCGAGGATTTTTACACTTAATAACGTTTGTGAGCATCTGGGGAAGTTCAATTGTTCGTTTTTCAACAAGCTGACAATTTCTTATTATGTTAACTGTTGTACCGGGATCAACATAACCAATAATATCGATGTTGATATCAATATCTGCATCAATTTTGATAATGTCCTTCTTACCCATTTTTTTACTTGCTACGTTTTTAATAATTGCAACGGAGCAGTCAAGATTATCAAGACCTAAAAGGTCGTAAAGCTTCATTCCTCTGCCGGCTGTAATATGGTCTATAACAAAACCGTTTGTAATGGAATCTATATTCATTTCTGTGCCTCCTCTAATAATTTTAAGATGAGAGCCATACGAATGTATTTTCCGTAAAGAACCTGTTTAAAGTAGCAGGCTCTTGGGTCATCATCCACCGCAACACTTATTTCGTTAACTCGGGGAAGCGGATGCATAATGCACAAATCCTTTTTAGCATTAACGAGTTTCTTAGGTTCAAGAACGTAGCTATCCTTCAAACGAAGGTAATCTTCTTCGTTGAAGAATCTTTCCCTCTGAACTCGTGTCA
>JAZROI010000054.1:0-19998 GCA_045648585.1 Acutalibacteraceae bacterium | reverse complement strand
AAATTAAACGGTCAGGTTATAAGAAACTACACCTTTGACGGTTTAGGCAGGCTGCAGAAAAAGTCAACGCCTCTTTCCTCGGGCTATGAGGTAGAGCATATTTACAGTTACCGTGATTTAAGCGGTAACCGCACTTCAACGCAGGTTTCAAGCTTTGCAAACAGGCTCGGTACTTATAGCTATTCTTATGACTAAATAAGACAGGGGACGGTTCTATGTCTTATTCTTAAAAGCTAAATAAGTCATTTAAAATCAAAGGTTTAAACGTGTATTAAAACTAAAACAGGGGATTGCTTTGTGTAAAAAACAAGCAAGACACAGAACCGTCTCTTGATTTTTTCTCTTAACATCTTTCAAATCAATAGTTCTTTAGTAAAAAAGAGGCTTAACATGAAAAAGTTTAAAAATTTAATTTCAATTTTATTGATATTTACAGTTTGTATCGGTGTTTTATCTTCTACACCTGTTACAGCTTCTGCTAATAACGGTACTTTACAAAACGTTAACGGTGTATGGTATTATATGTCAGGCAATACAATCATTAATGATTACGAAGGTCTTGTTCTTTATAGTGGCAACTATTATTATGTTTCAAACGGTCAGGTTGATTGGGGCTTTACCGGCTTGACCTTACATAATAACGGTTGGTATTACGTAAGAAACGGTTGCCTTGACAGTTGGTATACAGGCCTTGTTAATCATAATAACGGATACTATTGCGTTGAAAATGGGTTTGTTAGCACGCAATACACCGGTGTTGTTGAGTATTACGGTGAATTGTATTACGTTGAAAACAGTTATCTGAATTTTTCAAAAAACGGTCTCGTTGAATCTAATGGTATATGGTATTACGTTACGAACGGTTGGGTTAACAGACATTATACAGACCTTGCCTATAATGAAACTGGTTGGTACTATGTGAAAAACGGTATTATTGATTGCAATTATTCGGGTCTTGTTCAATACAATGATACTTGGTATTATGTTGAAAACGGTTATCTTGATTTTAATATAACAACCCTTACCGAATATTATGGCACGTGGTATTACGTAAATAACGGTGTAGTTGATTGGGATTGTGATACTTTGTATCAATATAACGGTACGTGGTATTACGTTAAAAACGGCACAATAGACTGGAATTACCGTGGTCTTATCTATTATAACGATATTTGGTTTTATGTTGATGGCGGTGTGATAGATTGGAATTATTCAGGCATTGTTTTTTATAATGGTGACTGGTGGTATGTGAATGAAGGGGTGCTCCAATCAAGCTTCACCGGCGAATATCTCGATAATATCAACCGCAGAACATTCCAAATAACTAACGGTTGCGTTAGCTTTAACGAAACAACTCTTATTTTCAGCGACGGTGTTAGATATTACACCGTAAACGGTGATATCGACTGGAGCTGTGATACGCTTTGCTGTTACGACGATAGTTGGTATTACGTTAAAAACGGTACGATTCAAAGCTATTACACAGGCTTAGTTTATTATTACGGTGTCTGGTATTACGTTGAAAACGGTATAGTCAATTTTAGTTTTACCGGTTTAACTGAGGTTTACGGAGGTTATTATTACGTAATTAATGGTGTGTATTATGACACAATAAACGATACTCTTGTCGAATGCAATGGTGTGAAATATTATGTGAAAAACGGTATCGTTGATTGGGGGTTCAGCGGTTACGTCTTGTATAAAGGTACTCGGTATTTGGTAACTAACGGATACGTAATTTAACATTGATTTTTTCAGCATTTCGGCTTTCAAAGTCGGGATGCTGTTTTTCTATTATTATGTATCATTTCAACAATAATTTTCTTTATATTTTGATGTAATAACCTATTTACATTTTACAGTCTTTATTGTAAAATATATAGTGCTACGAATATGTGTCGCGGTGCGACCGAAAGGGGATATTATTATTATGGAACCCGTTTACAAAAGATTATTACTTAAATTAAGCGGTGAGGTGCTTGCCGGTGAGGCAGGTCATGGCTTCGATTTTAACGTTATCGAAGATGTTTGTAAGGCAATTAAAAAGGTAACCGATATGGGCGTTCAGGTTGGTATCGTTGTTGGTGGCGGTAACTTCTGGAGGGGCCGTTCAAGCGGTGATATGGATAGAACAAGAGCCGACAGTATCGGTATGCTTGCAACTGTTATGAATTCTCTTGCTCTTCAGCAAGGCTTTCTTGATATTGGTGTTGAGGCTCGCGTTCAATCTGCAGTTCAAATTACAGGCGTTGTTGAAACCTTTATTCGTGACGAGGCTGTAAGACACCTTGAAAAAGGCAGAGTTGTTATTTTCGCAGGTGGTACGGGTAACCCGTTCTTCTCAACCGATTCAGGTGCTGCTTTAAGAGCTGCCCAGATTAATGCAGACGTTCTTCTTAAAGCTACAAACGTTGACGGTATTTACGACAAGGATCCAAACAAATATGACGATGCTGTTAAGTTTGATACTATCAGCCATAACGAGCTTCTTGAAAGACATCTTAAGGTTATGGATACTGCTGCAGCTGCTATTTGTCAGGAAAACAATCTTCCTATTCTTGTGTTTAATTTAAACGATACTTCAAATATTTATAAAGCAGTTTGCGGTGAAAACGCAGGTACTGTCGTTTCTTAATTTTAGTTTATAATTTCAAATTTTTATATATTCGGAGGTACATTTATGAATACTGTATTCGCTACAACAAAAGAAAGAATGGAAAAATCTATTAACTCACTTAAATATGAGTATAATTCAATCAGAGCAGGTCGTGCAAACGCAGCAGTTCTTGACAGAATTACTGTTGATTACTATGGTTCACCCACACCCATTAACCAGATGGCTGCTATTTCAGTTCCCGAAGCAAGAGTTCTTGCAATTCAGCCTTGGGATATGTCTGCATTAAGTCTTATAGAAAAAGCAATTCTTGCTTCTGATATCGGTATTAACCCTTCAAACGACGGTAGAATTATTCGTCTTGTTTTCCCCGCTCTTACCGAGGAAAGAAGAAAACAGCTTTCAAAAGATGTTGCAAAGTTTGCTGAAGATGCAAAGGTTGCGGTTCGTCAGATCAGACGTGATTCTATCGAAAAAATCAAAACTATGAAAAAGAATTCTGAAATCACAGAAGATGACCAGAAAAACGGTGAAGAAGAAATTCAGAAAATTACTGACGATTTTGTTAAGCGCATTGATGAAATTGCTGCTGCTAAAACAAAAGAAATTATGGAAATCTAAGTTATGGAAAAGAAAATTCCCGAATTTGAGGTTTTACCCCGTCATATAGGCTTTATAATGGACGGTAACGGCAGATGGGCTAAAATGAGAGGTCTTGAAAGAAGTGCCGGTCACGTTGAAGGTGCTAAAGCATTTCGTAAGATAGGCGAGTACTGTGCCGATTTAGGTATAGAATACGTAACCTTTTATGCCTTTTCAACTGAAAACTGGAACAGACCTAAAAAAGAAGTTCTTTCTCTTATGAAGCTTTTTAAAGAGTATTTAAGAGAGGGTGACGGCCGACTTGCTGAAAACGACATCCGTCAAATGAAGCTTCGTTTTATCGGTGAACGTGAGGGCTTACCCTCAGACCTTTTAAAACTCATTGAAAGAGCCGAAAAGGAAACAGCCAAATACAGCAAGATTACAGTTAATATTGCTTTAAACTACGGTGGTAGGGCAGAGCTTAAAAGTGCAGTTAAAAGCATTGCTCAAAAGGTTAAAGACGGTGAATTATCAGTTGATGATATTACTGAGCAAACTATTAGCGATAATATTTATACCGCAGGTCAGCCTGACCCCGATATTATTGTCCGCCCCAGTGGTGAATACCGTCTTTCTAATTTCTTAACGTGGCAATCGGCTTATTCTGAGTTTTGGTTTTCCGATATTCTATGGCCCGATTTTACTGAGGAGCATGTTAACGAGATTTTATACGATTTTCAAAATCGTAACCGCCGTTTTGGTGGAGTTTGATAATACGTGGTCTTTTTAAGGAGTTTATAAAGTGAAACAGAGAGTTATAACCGGCGTTATTTCTGCCGTGATTTTCATCGGCGCACTTTGCCTGATGAATACAATAGTTTTCCCGATTTTTGTTGCCGCTTTAAGCGTTATTGCTGTTTGGGAAATTGAAAAAGCAGTTGGCTTAAAGAATATGCTTATTATGGTTTTGAGTCTTGTTCTTTCTGCCGCGATACCGTTTATCGTTCATTTCAAAGCTGATATTCCCGTTGCGGCTTTCGGTGGCGTGTACGTTGTACTTACCTTGATATTCATGTTGCTTGAGTTTGAAAAAACAAAGTTCGAGCAAGCAATTACCGCAATTTTTGCTTCGGTTTGCGTGCCGTACTCCTTCTCGCTTATGATTCTTTTCAGAGATATTAACGAGCATATTGAGGGATATACTAAAATTGACGGTATCTACCTTCTTTTGTTTGCATTCTTTGCAGGCTGGATGACTGATATCTTTGCTTACTTTGTAGGTAGCAAGTTAGGTAAGCATAAGCTTTGCCCGAAAATCAGCCCCAAGAAATCCGTTGAAGGTGCAATTGGCGGCGTTGTAGGTGCAATACTTCTTAACGTGCTTTTACTTTTTGTTTTCAAAAAGTTCTTCTTTACAGAGGAATCAGGTCTTTCTTACATAGCGGTAATATTCTTAAGCATAATTCTTTCAGTAGTAAGTATGTTTGGTGACCTTGCCGCATCAACAATTAAACGTAATTTTGGTATAAAGGACTTCGGTAAGCTTCTTCCAGGTCACGGTGGCATTATGGATAGATTCGACAGCGTTCTTTTTGTTATGCCCGTACTTTATTCCGCAATTTATTTTATTAACGCATTTTAATTAGTTATGAAAAGTATTAATTTATTAGGTTCAACCGGTTCAATCGGTGTTCAAACATTAGACGTAGCAAGAGCCCACGGTTATAAAATCGAGGCTCTTGCCGCATATTCTGACGTAGATGGAATTGAAAAACAAATAAGAGAATTTAAACCCCAATACGCCGCTCTTGTTGACGAAAAAGCAGCCCAAAGCTTAAAAACAAGGGTTGCTGATTTAGACGTTAAGGTTTTAAGTGGTATGGAAGGCGTTTGCTTTTGTGCCGCCGAGGCAAAGGGTGAAATAACTCTTAACTCTGTTGTAGGTATGGCAGGCTTAAAGCCTACTCTTGATGCAGTTGAGGCAGGTAAAACGATTGCTCTCGCTAATAAAGAAACGCTTGTTGCGGGTGGTAGCCTTGTTACTGATGCCGCAAAAAAGAATAACGTTTCTATTTTACCTGTAGACAGTGAACATTCTGCAATTTTTCAATGCCTTTTAGGTAGCCCGTCTAATAAAGCTCTAAAAAGAATTATTCTTACGGCTTCAGGTGGTCCCTTTTTTGGCAAAACGAAAGAGGAGTTAGAAAAGGTTACTCTTGCTGATGCTCTTAAGCATCCGAGCTGGAGTATGGGTCAAAAGATTACAATTGACAGTGCAACAATGTTCAACAAAGGTCTTGAGCTTATTGAAGCCGTTTGGCTTTTTGACGTTAGTCCTGAAAAGATTGATATTGTTGTTCATAGGGAAAGTATCGTTCATTCTCTTATTGAATACGACGATAACTCTGTTATTGCTCAGCTCGGTCACCCTGATATGAGGTTACCGATTCAGTTTGCGATAACTTATCCCGAAAGATTTCCTTCACCTGAAAAACAACTGGATTTATGGGAAGTTGGTAATCTTACTTTTTATAAGCCTGACTATGAAAACTTTCCTTGTATGGATATTTGCCGTAACGCAATTATGAAGGGTGGTCTTTATCCCGCCGCAGTTAACTGTGCAAATGAAGAAGCAAATCTTCTTTTCAGACAAGGTAAAATTTCATTTAATCAAATTCCTGAGCTTATTGTTGCTGCAGCTGAGTATACTAATAAGGTGAAGGATTATACCTTGCAAGACGTTTTTGATACAGATGCTCTTATGCGTGAAAAGGTGAGAGAGCTTGCATCTGTTTAATATTTTTCGGAGGTGTCTGAAATAGATAATTTCAGTATCGGTGCTATTTGGAGTAGCGTTTGGCCGTTTTTGTTAGCAATATTTCTTTTTGGTATTATAATTGCAATTCACGAATTCGGTCATTTTTCATTTGCTAAGCTTTTTAACGTTAAGGTTAACGAGTTTTCTTTGGGTATGGGCCCGAAGATTATTAAAAAGAAAAAGGGTGAAACCTTGTACTGCCTTCGTCTTTTGCCTATAGGTGGCTTCGTAAGTATGGAAGGTGAGGATGAAGAAAGCACCGACGAAAGAGCCTTCAACAATAAACCCGCTTGGCAAAGATTTATTATCGTTGCCGCAGGTGCAATATTAAATCTTGTTTTAGGTATGATTGTTGTTGGTGTTTGTCTTTCCTGCAGTGACCTTGTAGGTACCCGTACCGTTCATAGCTTTATGGAAAATGCCGTTAGCTCTGAGCACGGCTTGCAGGTTGGCGATGAAATTATTAAAATCAATAATACTCACGTTTATTCTTTTAAGGGTATTTCCTTTAATATGGTGCGTGACGTTGATAATAAGCTTGATATTACCGTTAAAAGAAACGGTGAAAAGCTTCTTTTAAAGGACGTTGAGTTTTCACAGTTTGAGTATGAGGGCAGAAAATATATTCAGCAGGATTTTATTATCGTTGGTGAATATCCAAGCGTTAAAAACGTTCTTGTGAACACTGTGTTAGATTCAGCATCAATAGTTCAGATGGTAAGGTTAAGCCTTGTTGATTTAGTAACGGGTAAATACGGTATGAAAGAGGTTTCAGGCCCGATAGGTACAATCTCTGCTATAGCCGAATCTACCGCAGAGCCTGAAAGAATTCAAGATAAGCTTTTAACGGCTTTGAATTTCTTGTCAATGATTACTATTAACGTGGGTATGTTTAACTTACTTCCTGTGCCCGCACTCGACGGTGGAAGGTTGTTCTTTATAGTTATTGAAATGATTAGAAGGAAACCCATTCCTGCAAAAAAAGAAGGCTATATTCACGCCGCAGGTCTTGTGGTTTTACTAGGGTTTATGATAATAATTTCGATCAGTGATATTATTAAACAGTTTTAAATTTTAAAATTTCGGTGTTTATTATGATTAGAAGAGTTTCAAGACAAGTTAACGTAGGTAATGTTAAAATAGGTGGGGATGCGCCTATTGCAATTCAGTCAATGCTCAACGTTCTTTCAAGTGATTATGAGGGTAACCTTGCTCAAGTAAAAGAGCTTGAAGCGGCAGGCTGTGAAATTGTCAGAATGGCTGTTCCCGATATGGAAGCGGTAAAGGTTTTAGGAAGACTTAAAGAGAATACAAATATTCCTCTTGTTGCTGATATTCATTTTGATTACAGACTTGCCCTTGAAAGTCTTAAAGCGGGCGTTGATAAAATAAGAATCAACCCCGGTAACATCGGCTCTGCAGAGCGTGTTGCCGCAGTAGCTGATGCTTGTAACCTGAAAAACGTTCCTATAAGAATAGGCGTAAATTCAGGCTCAGTTGAAAAGGATTTATTAGAAAAATTCGGCGGTGCAACTCCCGAAGCAATGGTTGAAAGTGCGTTCCGTCACGTGAAATTGCTTGAGGATTGCGGTTTTTATAACACGGTTATTTCTATTAAATCTTCAGACGTAGAAAATATGGTTAAGGCTTATTCTCTTGTTGCCGAAAGATGCGATTACCCGTTGCATCTCGGTGTTACGGAAGCGGGTACGGAAAGAAGCTCTTTAATTAAATCTTCTATTGGTATCGGTTCACTTTTGTTAAACGGCATTGGTGACACAATAAGAGTTTCTATTACTGATACACCCGTTAAAGAGATTTATGCCGCAAGAGATATTCTTAAAGCAGTAAACGTAAGGGTGGAAACACCTCAAATTGTTTCTTGCCCCACCTGCGGAAGAACTAAAATCGACCTTGTTTCTTTAGCAAATCAAGTCGAAAACGCAGTTAAGAATATTAAAAAACCCATAAAAATTGCTGTTATGGGTTGTGTTGTTAACGGCCCCGGTGAAGCAAAGGAAGCCGATATCGGCGTTGCCGGCGGTGACGGTTGTGGTGTTATTTTTAAAAAAGGTGAAATATTACGAAAGGTTAATGAAGATGAAATCGTCAAGGCTCTTCTTGATGAAATCGAAAAGATATGATGTATAATTTTTTGGAAATTTTCGGTGAATACATAGCTACTGAAAAGTACAGAGATATGCTCAAAAATACTATGTTTACCGATTTAGTTATAAATAAAGAGGATTTGCATATTAAAGCGCTTCTTCATGTCGATATTTTTAATAATATTATGTGTTTAAAGGCGGTTGCAAACGAAATCAAAGCCGCTCTTAGATTTAAAAGTGTTGAATTTGAATACGTTTTACCGCCTGAAGCATTAACAGAAAAATGCTTTCCTATGCTTTTAAAGGTTGTAAGAGTAAACGTACCTCAGACTAACGGATTTTTAGATTCAATTGAAACTAATTTTGACGGTGAAACCTTTACAGTTAATTTTCTTAAAAGTGGTAGGGATATTTGTAAAAATGCTGGTGCAGACAAATATCTTGAAGAATATATTTTTAATCACTTTAATCGTAAAATTACCGTTGTTTTTGAAGGTAAAGATTGCGATGAAAATGAGTTTTTACGTAAGCAAAAAGAAATTGATGAGGCTAATATGGCATCGAAACCGAATACTATGCCTCAGTATGAAAATTTTGAGGGTATTCCTCTTGATTTTAGCACCGTTAAACCTATTTTAGGTAATTTTAAATACGCTAAACCCAAAGCAATGAGTGAGATAAAATTTGGTGACGAGGCGTACGAAAAAACTCAAGTTCTTGTTTGGGGCGAAATTTTTAAGTACGAAGTCCGTGAAAACAAGGACGGCACCAGATATATTATTGATTTCTGTATTACGGATGATACAGGCTCTTTTTGTTGTAGTCTTATTGATGCAAAAGAACAGCTTGAATACGTTAAAGATCAGCTTAAAGTCGGCTTAACTGTTATTGTAAGAGGTATTCTTTCATATAACGAATTTAAGAAGGATTATATAATCAGACCCAATTCTATTGCAACCATCACAAAAGTAGAAGCTACTGATGAAGCTGTTGAGAAACGTGTTGAGCTTCATTTACATACAAATATGTCTGCGATGGATGCTATGACTAGTGCTAAAGCAATAGTTAAAAGAGCTATGAAATGGGGTCACAAGGCAATTGCGATTACTGATCACGGTTGTGTTCAGGCTTTCCCTGAGGCTTGTAATACCGCAAGGGGCTCAGGCTTTAAGATTATTTACGGTTGCGAATGTTACCTTGTAAATGACTACAACGAGGAAGGCTCAAAAAAATCACTTGAAGAGATTAAGGCTGATAAATATTATCACTGTATTCTTCTTGTTAAGAATAAAACAGGGCTTAAAAATCTTTATAAGCTCGTTTCTGCTTCTAATATTGATTATTTCCATAAAAAGCCCCGTATGCCCAAAAGCCTTATTAATGAAAGACGTGAGGGTCTTATTATCGGTAGTGCTTGTGAAGCGGGTGAGCTTTACCGTGCAATTTTAGAAGGCCAAAGCAAAGAAAAGCTTATTGAAATTGCCTCTTTCTATGATTATCTTGAAATTCAGCCAACGGGCAATAACGAATTTATGATAACTAAAAATGAAGGGGAATACGATAGAATTAATTCCTACGCGGATATTGAAAACATCAACCGAATGATTATAAATCTCGGCGATGAGTTAGGTAAAAAGACCGTTGCGACCGGTGACGTTCATTTCCTTAATAAAAATGATGCAAAATACAGAGCAATTCTTCAAGCGGGGCAGGGCTTTAGCGATGCCGATAATCAAGCACCCTTGTACTTGAAAACAACTGAAGAGATGTTACAGGACTTTGCTTATCTCGGTGAAGAAACTGCAAAAGAGGTTGTTATTACTAATACAAATATTATTGCAGATATGATTGAACCGGATATTCTTCCTATCCCTGACGGTACCTTTAACCCGATTATTCCCGGTGCTGAAGAGGATTTAACAAAATGCTGTTGGGATAGAGCTAAAGAATGGTACGGTGACCCTGTGCCTGAGGTTGTTGCTGAAAGACTTGATAAAGAGCTTAAATCAATTATAGCAAACGGCTTCGCAGGTCTTTATATGATAGCCCGTCTTCTTGTTAAGCATTCCGAAGAATGCGGTTATTACGTTGGTTCTCGAGGTTCGGTTGGCTCATCCTTTGTTGCTATAATGGCGGGTATTTCAGAGGTTAACCCCTTACAACCCCATTACCGTTGTCCTGAGTGTCAACATTCAGAATTTTTCTTGCACAACGAGGTTGGCTCGGGCTTTGACTTACCGCCTAAAAACTGTCCTCACTGTGATACACCCATGGTGCGTGACGGCCACGAAATTCCTTTCGAAACCTTCCTTGGCTTCTACGGCGACAAATCACCTGATATCGACCTTAACTTTGCAGGTGAGTATCAGAGCCAATCCCACAGGTACACAGAAGAGCTTTTCGGTAAAGCATACGTTTTCAAAGCGGGTACTATTTCAGGTGTTGCTGAAAAAACCGCTTACGGTTTTGTAAAGAAATACGTTGAAGAACGTGCTTTGAAAATGACTAAAGCTGAAATCGACCGATTAACTTTAGGCTGTACCGGTGTTAAAAGAACTACGGGTCAGCATCCCGGCGGTATGGTTGTTGTTCCTAACACGTATGAGGTTGAGGACTTCACACCCGTTCAAAGACCTGCTGATGATGCTACAAAAGATATTATCACAACCCACTTTGACTTTAACTCGATGCACGATACATTGTTGAAGCTTGATGAGCTCGGTCATGATGTTCCCACAATTTATAAGCATCTTACCGACTTAACGGGCATTGACGTTTTAGATATTGATATCAGTGACAGAAAGCTTTACGAGCTTTGTACTTCACCTGAGCCTCTCGGTGTAACTGCCGAGGAATTAGGTTGGCCTACGGGTACGTTATCAATTCCCGAAATGGGTACTGATTTCACAAAAGGAATGCTTCTTGAAGCAAGACCGCAAACCTTTGCTGACCTTATTCAGATTGCAGGTCTTTCTCACGGTACTGCCGTGTGGCTAGGTAATGCACAAGACCTTATTAAAGACGGTATTTGTACAATTTCTGAGGTTATCGGTACTCGTGACAGTATTATGGTTTATCTTCTCCATAAAGGTCTTGAGCCAAAGGATGCCTTCAATATCATGGAAGACGTTCGTAAAAAGAATAAACAGTTGAAGCCCGAGCAGGAAAATCTTATGCGTGAGCATGGCGTTCCTGAATGGTATATTGATTCTTGTAAAAAAATTCAGTACATGTTCCCTAAGGCTCATGCTGCTGCGTATATTATTGCATCTCTTCGTCTTGCTTGGTTTAAGGTTTATAAGCCTCTCGAATACTACTGTGCTTACCTTACCGTTCGTGGTGGTGACGTTGATGCTGAAACAATGTCAAAGGGTAAAGAAGCAGTTAAAACCTTGTTGCAGATGATACGCAACAAAGGTAAAGAAGCCTCAAATGCTGAAAAAGATAAAGAAACAATTATGATGATTGTTTACGAGGCAATGGTAAGAGGTATTGAATTTTTACCCATAGATATCTATAAATCTACCGCTGATTCATATGAGCCTGAGGACGGTAAAATAAGAATGCCCTTTGCAGCTCTTGCAGGTGTTGGCGGTGCTGCTGCTGAACAGCTTGCAAAAGCAAGAACAGATGGCGGTGCTGAGTTTTCTTCAATTGAAGATTTCGAAATTCGTTCAGGTGCAGGCAAATCTACCGTTGCATTGCTTAAAGCTTGCGGTGCCTTTGGTGATTTACCCGATAGTGACCAGATTTCTTTATTCGGTTTTTAATTTCAGGAGAGTTAATTATGAAAAAAAGTAAAATTATTAAAACAGGTTTAGGCGTTGCAGCTCTTGCGGGTGTAGGTGTCAGTATGGTCAGAGCCGCTACAACATATAAGGCTGACCCTATTGTTAATTCAAGTGATTCTGTTGAAGAAAAGGTTGACGTTGAGAGATTTATAAAAAATCTTTCTGATGCTATAAAAATACCTACTATCGCAAACAGAGATGAAAGTCTTGTTGATTGGGCACCTTTTGATGAATTTCACGCACTTCTTGAAAAGGCATACCCGCTTATGCACGAAAATTTAGATAAGCAGATTATTTCAACCCGTAGCCTTTTATATCATTGGAAGAGTGAGCATCCCGAAAAAGAACCTATTGCTCTTCTTTCTCATCAGGATGTTGTACCAGTTACTCCCGGTACTGAGGATGACTGGAAATACCCCTCTTTCAGCGGTGAGGTAGCCGAGGGCTTCCTTTGGGGTAGAGGTGCAATTGATATGAAAAACCACCTTATTGCTGTTTGTGAAGCTGTTGAAACTCTTCTTGAAGAGGGATATAAGCCTGAAAGAGATGTTTATCTTTGCTTCGGTCATAATGAAGAGGTTATGGCAGAGGGTGAAATCTGCGGTGCAGATTGTATGATGCGTTGGTTTAAGGCTAACGGTATTAAGCTTGATAGCGTACTCGATGAGGGCGGCGCAATCCTTGAAGCAAAGGTTGATAAGGTTATTGACGGTCACCTTGCAGGTGTTGGTATTGCTGAAAAGGGTCACGTTGACTTTGAAATTTCAGTAAACGCTAAAGGCGGTCACTCTTCTCAACCACCCAAGCACAGTGCTTTAGGTGAGCTTTCAAGAATAGTTTGTAAGTTAGAGAACAATCAGTTTAAAGCAGAGCTTACACCTCAGCTTTACTCACTTTTTAATGAGATTGGTAAAAACACAACTTACCCCGTAAGATGTGTAATGTCAAATCTTCCTATTCTTAAACCTCTTATTACAAAGGTTTGCTCTGAAATTCCGCCTGTTGCTTCTATGATGAGAACAACTACTGCCGTTACTATGGCGAATGGCAGCCCTGCTCCTAACGTTTTACCCCAGAAGGCTACTGTAAACGTGAATTTCCGTATTATGCCGGGTCAGACTATTGAGGACGTTGAAGCTCATATCAGAAAGTATGCAGGACCTAAGGCTGAAATTAAGCTTGTAAGCGGTAAAAATCCCTCAAAGATTTCACCTACAGATTCAAGAGCGTTTAATGCAATCAGAGCTATATGTAAGGAAATGGACCCTAAAGCTATTGTTGCTCCTTATCTTGTTATGGGTGGTACCGATGCCCGTCAGTATGAGGACGTTTGCGATAACATTTACCGTTATTCACCCTTCCTTATGAATACAGGTCTTCTTCTTACAACTCACGGTACAAATGAAAGAATACCGCTTGATTCTCTTAAAGACGGTGTTGTATTCTTCAAGAAGTATATTAAAGCACTTACAAATGATTAATTGATTTAATATAAAAATAAAGACAAGGCAGATTAAACTGTCTTGTCTTTTGTTATTTTTCGATTTTAAATTGTTTAAAAGGATTTGATATTTTTCTCAAATTCTGTAAAGAAGGCTTCTAAAACTGCTCTGTCGTTTTCGTTACCTCTTAAGCACATTGATGCACTAAGCTCGCCGTTTATGCTTAAAGCTGTCATAACTGCGCATGGCTTATTCTTTGCTGCACCTGCAACAAATGCGGAGAAAGGAGGATTATCGGCTAAAGAAAAGAGTTTAGTATCAATAGGTCCAACGTTGCTGACTGAAAGAACAGGGTTGTTGTAAAAGAGCTTAACAATAGTTTCTGCTTGTAAATACGTCATAGATTTATAAGCGAAATTCAAAAGCGGTAAACCGTGTAACCCCATAAACTCATCTGCTTTGTTTTCTTTCATTTTTTGTGAAACTAATTTAAGAGTTTCTTTTAAATCATTACCCTTTTTATCTAATGCACAGTGAACGAAAGAAACATGGTTTGTGTAACCTATTGACGATAAATCTTTAATATGTCGTCTTAAATCTGTAGCACAAGCAACACTAATTTTTTCATCAGGCTTAATACCAGCTATCTTCGATAAAGCGTCGATAAAAGCTGCAAGTAATAAATCAGTTACAGTTGCACCGTTTTCTTTACAATAAGAAATAGCTTTAGAAAAATATTCTTTTTCAATTCTTCTTGAAACAATAATTACGCTATTTTCAATATTGTTGTTTTGGAAGGGCATTCTGTTTTTATCACGGTGGGAAACGTTGGCTAATTGCTTTTTAGCTTTCTTTAATGTAGCCTTATCCATATCCTTGTACACTTCTGTATATTTTCTTGAGCCTGTGGAGAAGCTTAAAGGGGATTTACCGTGCAAAACGTAATCGGAGTAAGCCTTGCAGAAATCGCCCCAGAAAGCCTTAAAACCGCCACCATCCATACACATATGGTTCCAAATAAAGCAGATATAAGTTTTACCTTCACAGTAAAATAATCCAATATTCATTTGGATATTTCTTTTTAGCGGGATTTCCCGGGAAAAGAATTCTTCTCTGGTTTTGTTAATATCATCAGTTTTTTCAACGAAAACGAATTCATTAACGTTGTAATCAGCTATTTTCCAGTAGGGTGCAATTGGATTGTTTATGACCTGAGAATGTAAAATAGGTGCACTTTCAAGACAGCACACTGCAACGTTTTTAAATTTTTCTTCGTCTACTATAAAGTCGTAATCAACCTCAAAACGTGCAAGTCTGTCCATATACTTTCTGCACATAAGGTTTACCTTATCGTACATTTCAGTTGGAAGCTTTTTCTTTAACAGCTGAGGGTTGGTTTTCTTGAATTTAATTAAGTCATTTATGACTTGATCATCAGTAAGGCCTTTCCTTTTTAAAGATAAAACTTCTTCTTCGTAATTATAATTAGCAAAATTCATTATTTACCTCAAAATTACTTGTTGTCAACGTGTGAAAAGAAGAAATCTCTCTTTTCGTCAGTATTAATAACCTTTATAGGCTTAACTTGATTAAGGTTTGCACCTCTTGAGCGAAGAACCTCACGATAGCCGTCGTAGGTACCTTTTTTGAGGAATAAAACCTCGGGATGACCTAAAGCACCGCTTTTTATAAGGGGCTCAACGGATACGTTACCTTTGCAAAGCATTTCTTCAAATAATGCATTGTAGGTTGCTTTTTTCTCGTCGCTTATATCCTCAGCAAGCTCTAAGAATAATTTATAATGACCAGGGGAGGTACTTCTGTCGGCGTAAATACTGTAACCGATATATAAATCACCCGTTGCTTCGCTTAAATTTGCAACCATTTCGTCAAACGCTAATGAGCTTACCTTTTCACCACTAATGTTAGCAATCTGATTAAGTCGGTAACAGAAGGTAATCTTCGGTGACTGATTATAGTAGCCTGTAACCTTGATAACGTCTTCAATTCTGTATCTGTAAAAACCGCTCATATTAGTAAGAATGATTTCATATTCCTTACCAACCTCAAGGTCTTTGATTGTAAGAAGGTTATCGTAGCCCTCTTGGTCTATAGGGCGGAATTCATAAAAACCGTTTTGTGGTAAAATAACGTAATCGTATGAGTTGAATTCAAGAGGCACAGCCATAAAAGCTTCTGTTGCAGTGTAGCCGAGATAATGCATTGGAATATCGTCGCCAATATATCTTCTAAGCTTCTTTGCATAAAAGCTTAATGAGCCTGTACCCATACCGTACATCCAACCAACGTTTGGCCAAATACGCGGGATAATAGGGGATTCGTCAAAGCCTTTTTTGAATTCTCTTCTTAATTCTTCGGCTCTTTTGGGGTTAGGTTTAAGCTTTTTGTTATATTTTGCTCTTATTTCCTCAGGTACGTTAACGCTGTCGTTTATGATGCCTTTTTCAATATCGTCGCAAAGCATTTCCCAGTTTTCTTCCATATAGAAGAACATTGATTCAAGCGTTGTAATGAAGATTGTACCAAGATAGCTGATATTTCTATTGGCTAATGCGAAACGGAGCTTCATATAGTGCATATCCATATCAACGTTAGGCTCGGGGAAAAGCACCTCTTTAGGTGAGGTCGTAAAGAATTGCACAATAGGCTTAACGTTTAAAAGCGGGATAGAAGAAAGACAGCTGATAGTACCGCCTTTAACTTTTCTACAGCTCGTTTCTGCAGTTAAAAGACCTTTTTGAGGAGGTAACGGCCTGCCTTTTTTTGCAAACCATTTAACTGCACAACCAACAGGCGCACTAAAGCTAAAGCACTGACAAACCCATTCAGCCCAGTATGAAAGAGGGACGAGCTTTTGTTTACCCGTGCTACCCGAGCTTTCAGTAAAACGTCTTACGTACATATTAGTAATTAAGCCTTTTTCACCGTTAGCCATACGCCAAACGTAGTCGTCGTAATCAGCGTATACTGAAAGAGGAACGATTTTCTGATAATCTTCAATGGATTTAACCTTATCGAAGTTATGGAGCTTACCGTATTCTGTAGTTTTGTTTTTTCTCATAAGCCTTTTGATGCAGGTTTCCTGCATTTTGTTAGCTCTTTTTGAATATATAAATATCTTTATATGCTCACAAATACCAACAAGACCGCCCCAGCCTGAAAGCATACCATCTAACATAAAAACACCTCTATAGTTTATTAATTTATTTGTTGTTTATCTCATATAAAGATGAGAAAGGAAGTTGAACAATTTGTTGTTGTGAGGGTTGTATCTCACAGGAAAATCAAACCAAGTAACCTTTTTGTGAATACTCTTTTCGTGTGAAAATGCTTTGAAGCCTGCTTCACCGTGATAACTACCCATACCGCTTTCACCAACACCACCGAAACCAAAGCTGTTAATTGCGATTTGCATAATTGTATCATTTACACATCCGCCACCAAATGAGCAACGGTTAATAGTTTCGTCAACCCTCTTTTTATCTTCAGAGAAGATATATAAAGCAAGGGGTTTTGGTTTGCTTGCAAATAAAGAGTAAAGCTCTTCATAATTGTCAAAAGTAAGAATCGGTAAAATTGGTCCGAAAATTTCTTCTTGCATAACTTTGTCATCCCAAGCTACGTTATCCATAACGGTCGGAGCGAGCTTTAAAGAATCAATAGATTTTTCTCCGCCGAAAACCACTTTGTCGTTATCAATAAGATTACATAATCTGTTAAAATGCTTTTCATTTACAATTTTGCCATATTCATCATTTTCGATTATGTTGTCACCATATTGCTTTTTAATTTGCTTTGAAAGCTCTTTTACAAACTCATCCTTAACGCTACTATGGCAGATAATATAATCAGGAGCAACGCATGTCTGACCGCAGTTAAGGAATTTACCGTATGTAATTCTTTTAGCGGCTAAATTAACTTTAGCTGTAGAATCAATAATACAAGGATTTTTACCGCCTAATTCAAGAACAACGGGCGTTATTGTATCTGCCGCCTTATGAAGAATTTCTTTGCCTACAGCTTGACTTCCTGTAAAGAAAATCATATCAAACTTTTGGTTTAACAACTCTTTGTTTTCTTCTCTGCCACCGGTAACAACCGCTACGTATTCCTCGGGGAAGCATTCAGTTATTATCTTTTTAATAACTTCACTTGTAGCAGGGGAATATGCACTAGGCTTTACGATAATTGTATTACCTGCTGAAATAGCATCGGAAATAGGAGCCATTGTAAGAAGAAAGGGGTAATTCCAAGGGCTCATTATAAGTACGTTACCGTAGGGTGAGGCTTTCTTGTATCCGCTTCCTACGCACTGACCTATTGGTGTATAAATGCAATGTTTTTTAGCGTAAGAGGGGGTGTGGCGAATCATATAGTTTAGCTCCATAAGAACCAAGCCAGTTTCGCAAACGAAACCGTCAAATTCGCATTTACCCAAATCCTTCTTTAGTGCCTCGTTGATTTCATTTTCATATTTTCTGATGCACTGATAAAGCTTAAGTAACATCTTAATTCTGAATTTTACAGACAGTGTAGCACCGCTGCGGAAATATTCTCTTTGTTTTTCAACTAAAGCTTCAATATTCAAAATATCACTCCGTTAGTATACAATTTCGATTGTAATAATATCTTTTCTATTATATTCTTTTGTCGAAAATATTTCAATAGTTTTAATTGCAAAAACCCACCGGTTTATTGAAAACCGATGGGTTAATTTTGCTTATATTAAATTATTTCATAAGACCGTTAGCTACGCACCAGTCATAGAAAGATTTTATTGAACGAAGACGAGCGCTTGAAAGGTTGTGACCACATCTGGTGCGCCAAGCAAAGTTCTTAACACCCTGAAGTCTGATAAGCTCCTTAGCACTAGCCATAAAACCGCTGTCTATAGCATTATCAAGGAGAATGATTTCGTTGTATCTCTGCTCTGCAAGAGCCATATCACCGCTTACAAATGCTTCGTGGAATCTCTGGAAGAAAGCACCGCCACATGAAGTGGGAGTAGCCATGACACCGCGTGCACCTGCTACGTATGAATCAAAAAGGAAGGGCATGTTTGCCTGAATGATTGTTGAATCATTTTTGTTATCGATTTTATCCTTAATACCTTCAAAAGTGCTTGTGGTATCCTTAATACCCCAGATAAGACCATCTTTTGTAAGCTCACCGTAAGCTTTTCCGCTTATTAAGTGAGGCTGGAAGCCGGGGAACTCATAAAGGAAAACAGGGAGAGTTGTTGTATTGGCTAAATCTTTGATGTATTCAACGAGCTTATCGTCGTCATCACCATAGCCTTTTGTTGTAAGAACAATACCATCAACACCTGTTTGCTCCATTTTCTTGATTTCTTCAAGATTACCTTCTTTTGTAGGTTCTATATTAGCTGTTGCAACAACAGTTGTATTTCCTTTGTGTTTAACTGTGAGCTCTGCAAGCTTTAATCTCTCGTCGAGAGAAAGCTCTCTCATTTCAGAACTACCGCAAACTGCAAAAAGATGTTCAACACCCTGTGAAACCTGCCAATCAGCATATTCCTCATATGTATCATAGTCAATGCTTAAATCCTCTTTGTAAGGTGTGAGCATAAGTGAATAAATACCGTCTTTTGTTTCTCTTGTAAGCTTTGCCATTTAAAACGACTTCTTTCTGTAATGATATTTTTGCGATTAAATTTAATTATTATAGTGTTTAAGGGCTATGCAATAGCATAACCCTTATATCTTATTATATTACTGAACGTTTTTCTTAAGAGTTGCAAGCTCTTCTGCAAGTACAGGAGGAATCTTATCGCCGAATTTAGCGTAGAATTCTTCAATGCCCTTTGCATCTTCCTGCCAAAGCTCTTTTTCAACTTCAAGGATGCTCTTAAGAGAATCAAGTGATACTTCACCCTCAAGACCTTCAATGTTGATGTCTTCTGCATAGGGGATGTAACCGATTTCTGTTTCTCTTGCGTCTACTTTGCCGTCGCAACGGTCGATAATCCAATCAAGAACACGAAGGTTATCACCGAAGCCGGGCCACATGAAGTTGCCTTCGTCATCTTTACGGAACCAGTTAACGTTGAAGATTTTAGGTGCTTTATCTGCATCAAGAGTTGCACCGATATTGATCCAATGCTGCCAGTAATCAGCCATGTTGTAACCGCAGAAGGGAAGCATAGCCATAGGATCACGACGAACAACACCAACAGCACCTGCAGCAGCAGCTGTTGTTTCAGAAGCCATAATTGAACCTACGAATACACCATGATTCCAGTCACGTGACTGATAAACGAGGGGAGCAAGCTTAGCACGTCTGCCACCGAACACAATTGCAGAAATCGGAACACCGTTGGGGTTTTCAAATTCTGAGCTGAGGCAGGGGCAATTAACAGCGGGAGCTGTGAAACGGCTGTTAGGATGAGCACCTTTTTCTTCACTTTCCTGACCATTCCAGGGGTTACCCTTCCATTCAATTGCGTTTGCAGGAGGATTCTTGTCAAGACCTTCCCACCAAACTGTGTTAGTGTCAAGGTTATGAGCAACGTTTGTGAAGATAGTACCGCTCTTTGTTGTAGCAAGAGCATTGGGGTTTGATTTTTCGTTTGTACCGGGAGCAACACCGAAGAAACCGT
>JAZROI010000053.1:0-53586 GCA_045648585.1 Acutalibacteraceae bacterium | reverse complement strand
CATTTCTGACTTATAAGTATGCTCATGCTCCTCGTCAATAACAATAAGACCTAAATTTGAAAATGGTGCGAAAACCGCAGAGCGTGTACCAATTGCAATTTTAGCTTCACCGTTTTTAACCCTTTTCCATTCGTCTATTCTCTCGCCTGCTGAAAGAGCACTATGAAAAACAGCAACACTGTCGCCGAAATGAGAATAGAAAATGCCGAGGGTCTGAGGGGTAAGGGCAATTTCGGGCACCATTACAATAACGCCTTTACCGTCATTTACAACCTTTTCAATTAATTTCAAAAAGACTTGGGTTTTACCTGAGCCTGTTACTCCGTAAAGAAGTGCAGCTGCACCTTCGGGTGCATTATATTTATCTAAAAGCTTTTGATAAGCTTCATTTTGAGAAGCAGTTAAAACGGGTGACGGTGCATTTTCTTTTGAGCGGTCATAGCCTGGCTTTCTGTAAATTTCACTGTCAAAGGTTTCAACAAGACCCTTCTTTTCGAGTGCACTGACAACAACAGGTGTGACGCCTGTAAAATAACACACCTCTTTAACAGATGCACCACCTATATCAATAAGCAGATTTAAAACGCTTTTCTGCTTTGTTGTTAAGGTTGGGGCTATTTCTTCCGCTTGAATTTCACTAACGGCAAGACGCACGTTTCTGACGGTCAAATCCCCTACTTTTCGCTTTGCATCAACGTTTGTAATTAAAACGTCTTGCTTTACAAGCTTATCAAGGATTTTCGTTTCGTTGTCAAAGCCTAAATCAGATAATATCTTTTCTTTTTTTACAAACTTACAACCGCCTTTTAAATAGTTGTAAATTCTCAATTCATCTTCTGATAATTTGTTTTCTTTTTCGGTAGTTATGGTATTTGCCATATACGATACAACGTAATTAAGACCTATACCGGCCGGAAGCATCGCCTTTGCCGCCTCATAAAGAGTGCAAAAGGTGTTTTCTTTCAACCAAAAAACAAGTGAAATCATTTCATCATCAAAAAGCGGTGCCTTATCAAGCACTGCACTTATTGATTTTAATTTCACTCCGTTTTCGGCTTCAAAAATCGGCTTCACAGACAATATAAGTCCCTGTTTTTTTCGGTTTCCGTTACCGAAAGGCACTAAAACACGGCATCCCGCTAAAGCACTACTCTCTAACTCAAAAGGAATTTTATACGAGTAGGGCGAATCGAAATGATATGCTATACCTTCAACGGCAACTTCGGCAAAAAAACCACCGTCAACCATAATCAGATATTTGCGATTTCATCAGGCTCAATGATTTTGTATTCTTCGTTAAGAAGCTCATTGAGTGCTTCGCTTACGGGTTTTTCGGTTGTTATAACCTTATCCTCTAAGTTTTTATCGGAAATTGCACGAGCGCGTTTTGCAGCAGCAGTTACGAGAGAGTAACGGCTGAT
Source organism: Acutalibacteraceae bacterium (assembly GCA_045648585.1). Lineage (GTDB taxonomy): Bacteria > Bacillota > Clostridia > Oscillospirales > Acutalibacteraceae > DTU089. The sequence goes on along the minus strand of JAZROI010000053.1, from coordinate 52,165 downwards.
GTGACCTGAAAGAACTTTACTAAGGTCCTGATTAAGCATAATTTTATCTTCCTTTCAATTATTTATTTAATATTTCATCAATAATGGTTTGCATACGGGAGTATTTAGTTTTCTCTGCTTCAAGAATACTGCAAACTTTTTCTGCACACAAATCAACATTATCGTTTATAACTACGTAATCATAATTCGGAGCTTTTTCCATCTCTTTAAGAGCAACGTTATATCGGATATTAAAGCTTTCCTCAGTTTCTGTGCCTCTACCTAAGAGACGTTTTTTTAGTTCTTCCTTTGAAGGTGGGAAAATGAAAATAGAAACAGCTTCAGGAAAAGCCTTTTTAATATTTTCTGCACCTTCAACCTCAATTTTAAGAAGAACGCAACCACCTTTATTCACACGGTTTTCGACTTCAGTTTTTAACGTTCCGTAGTAATTACCGCTGTATAAGGTATATTCTACAAATTCATTATTATTGATTTTCTTTTGAAAGTCTTCTTTTGAAGTAAAATAGTAATCTACACCGTCAGTTTCGGTATTACGTATTTCTCTTGTAGTAACAGAAACGGTTTTATCAAAAACATAGCCTTTTTCCTTGATTTTTTCCAAAACAGTATCTTTACCGCAACCTGACGGACCTGAAAACACAACAAGCATACCTTTATTCTTCAAATCCAAAGCCTTGTCCTCCCTTTTGGTCATTGAATCTTGCTAACAACTGTTCAGCAGTTAAAAAAGATAATACAACGTTATCACTATCGGTAATAATAACGCCTTTTGTTTTTCTGCCGTGGGTTGCATCTATAAGCTGTGCTCTCTCTTTACATTCCTGAATCATTCTCTTTGCAGGTGCGGATTCGGGACTGATTACGGCAACAACTCTATCGGCATTTATAAGATTACCGAAACCGATATTTACAAGCTTCATATTATCAATCCTATTCGATATTTTGTATTTGTTCTCTGATTTTTTCAACCTCAGCTTTGATATCAATTACTCTTCTTGCGATATCAACGTCCTGAGCCTTTGAGCCTATAGTGTTAGCCTCACGGTTGATTTCTTGAACAAGGAAGTCAAGCTTTCTACCAACAGCTTCATCAGCTGAAAGTAACGTATGTAGCTGGTCTATATGACTTCTTAATCTTACAGTTTCTTCAGCAACAGCTATTTTATCAGCATAAATTGCCGCTTCTGTGAGAATTCTTGCTTCATCAATCTGAGTATCACCTAAAACGTTTTTCATTCTTTCAAGTAGCTTTTCAGAATACTGTTTTACGGTTTCAGGTGAACGTTCTTCAATATAAGCAACGTTTGAAATGATTGTATCTGCTCTCGAAAGAACATCTGCCTTGAGCCTTTCGCCCTCAGTTTCTCTCATGGAAATAAAGCTATCCAGTGCAGCCTTAACAACGCTTTGAACCTTATTCCATAAATCCTCTTCATCAACTGGGGCTTTTGTAATAGAAAGCACGTCAGAAAAACGGGCAATTGAAAGTGCAGTTAAATCATTCTTTAACGAAAATTTTTCTGCAATCTCTTCAACGGCATTAACGTAACCCTTTGCAAGAGGCTCGTTAACACTAACGATAACGCTTTCGTCAGCGGTTGTTTCAATCTGAATGCTACATTCAACCTTACCTCTTGAGATTTCAGTTGAAAGAAGACTTTTTACCTTTTCTTCGAGAAAAGAAAAGGTTCTTGGCATTTTAGCATAAAAATCAAAATATCTGTTATTGACGCTTTTGATTTCGACTGTAATATTATAACCCTCAACAGCTGCCTGAGCTCTGCCGAAGCCTGTCATACTTCTTATCATTTTAATATCCTCTAAAAAAATTATTATATAATTATACTAAATATATAGATTGTTGTCAATTTTATTCTGCTTATTGAGCTTGAAGGCGATGCACTTCATCATCAGTAAGTTCGCGCCATTTACCCGGCTTTAACATACCCAATTTAATAGAGCCAACGGCATTTCTTTTAAGCCTTATAACCTCAAGGCTTACCTCTTCGCACATTTTACGAATCTGCCTGTTTCTGCCCTCGTAAATTGTGATTTCGAAAACGCTTCTACCTGCACTTTTTTCGATAATTCGAACGTTTGCAGGTAAGGTTTCGCGACCGTCACCGTCAATATCAATACCCTTTTCAAGCTTTTCAACCTGAGCATCGTTGATATTTGAACGAACAGTTACTCTATAAGTTTTAGGAACATGCTTTCTCGGATGCATTACGGCATTTGCAAATGCGCCGTCATTCGTGAGAAGCAATAAGCCTTCGGAATCCCTGTCAAGTCGTCCTACGGGATAAACGGTTGCACCTACGTCTTCAACAAGCTCTGCAACGCATTTTCTTCCTAACTCGTCACTCATTGTCGTAACGTATCCTCTTGGTTTATTAAGCATTATATAATACTTCTGCTTTACTGCGACAACCTTTTTGCCGCTTACAGTAACAGTATCTTTTTTAGGGTCAACCTTATCACCTAATTGAGCAACTACTCCGTTAACTTTAACTTTACCTGCTTTTATAAGTTCCTCTGCTTTTCTTCTTGAAGCAACAGAACATTCTGATAAATACTTTTGTAATCTTTCCTGTGCCATAATTTTATTTTAATTATCCTTTTATCTTTTTTAATTTATCTAATAGTGACGGGGGCTCATCTTGTGGTTCAAAATCAAGAAAAGCGTTTTCTTTACTGACAAGATAGCTTTCGCACAAGAGATTATTATAATTATCTCTTACCTCAACCTTACCAACAACGTCACCGCATTTTATATCTGCATATAAAAACTGTTCACAATAAACAATTGTTTTAGTTTCGATTTCGTTCACTGAAAAGAAGCATAGCTCCGATAATAATTCGGCTTTTACGTACTGTTTTTTTGAGCCTACTACGTTTATTTTAATATTGCTATCATCAAACTGAACATTTCTTTTTACTGTTTTTTCAAAGCCATAATTATATAGCTTTTTATGGTCATTCCAATCGTCAGACGCTTTAAGAGTAACGGCAATTAGAGTTACACCGTTTCTTTCACAAGCACTTACAAGACATCTACCGGAAGCCTTTGTAAACCCTGTTTTAACACCGAAAACACCCTCGCAGCTATCAAGAAGCTTATTGTGATTAGTAAACGTTCTTTCATACGGAGGATTGCCGTATGATACCCTTGCTTGCTTTAATGAGCATACATTTGTAAACTCGGGAATCTTCAGAGCATACCGTGTAAGCAAAGCCATATCATAAGCAGTAGAAAAATGACCTTCCTCCGTCAAGCCCGAGGGGTTTTTGAAGGATGTGTTTTTCATACCAATTAGTTTAGCTTTTTCATTCATAAGAACAGAAAAGGCATCAATATTACCGCTTACAGCAGTTGCAGTAACGTTTGCCGCATCGTTTCCGCTTTCTAAAAGCATACCTTTAAGTAATGCTTCGCCCGTAACAACATCGTCAGCCTTTAAGCCTATAGACGTACCTTCAATTTTAACATCCTCACCCTTAACCTTTATCTCGGCAGATAAATCGAGGTTTTCGAGAAGCAAAACCGACGTCATAATTTTAGTTGTGCTTGCAATTCCGCGTTTTTCGTGACAATTCTTTTCATAAACGATTTCACCCGTCCGGGCATTCATAAGAACAGCCGAAGAAGCCGATAAAGCAACGTCACCAGCAGAAGTTGCATACGAAATTACGCAAAAAGGTCTGAAAAGAATGCAAACTAAAACCAAAACAATACATATTCTATTTAGCAAAACAACCACCTGCTTTCAAAAAATAATATGCAGGTGGTTTGGGCGAAATGAGTTGCTCAATTCGCCTATGAAATTATAAAAGATTATTCAGCTGTTGCCTCAACAGTTGCTTCAGTATCAGCTTTTTTCTTTTTAGCAAGATTTGTAACCTTGTCAAACATTTCGGGTACTAAGCTTACTGCTCTTTCAACTGCGTTATCGTTTGAAACGATATGCTTAATTGTAACGTCACCGTCTTTAACAACGAGGAAAGCAACAGGGTTGATTGTGATACCTGCACCGCCTGCACCGCCGAAAAGCTCAACGTTATTTTTTGAGGGGAAGTCTGAACCGCCTGAAGCAAAGCCGTATGTAACCTTTGAAACAGGAATAATTGTAAGACCGTCAGGTAAGTTAATGGGCTCACCTATAATTGTGCTTACGTCAACTAAATCTCTTACCTTTTCAATTGTTGTTCTGAGAATACCATTTGCTGATTTTTCCATGATAGAAAACTCCTTCCTGATTATGTAAGTTTAATTATTTAACTATTTATTAGCACCCTCGGCAGCTGCAGCTGTTTCTACAACTTCTGCTGCTTCTTGGGTTACAGGCTTTCTGCTCTTATCGCTTTTCTTTTTGGCGAAAAGAATTTTAAAGAGAACTTTAAATGCAAGTTGAACTGCTAAAACAACCGCACCGTTTGTGATTTTGATTGGAACTATGTGAAGCTTAACGTAAGCTTTAGCAGTTGATTTCGTTGCAAGGAAATCAGGGCTTATATCAAAATCATATTTCTTTACCTTACAGGTTGAAACAATTTTACCGAGAACTGGATATAACCAAGCACAAAGCTTACCGTGTTTAATAGCTGTATCAGCCGCATCCGAGCCTGATGTTACCATTGTAATATAAAGCTCGTCTATTGTAAAGGTTTTATATAGCTTTCCAAAGAAACCACCAAGACTGTTACCCACAGCACGAAGCATTTTTTCAAGGCCTTCATAGCCTTGGTCAAGGTAAAGCTGTTTAACAAGGCTATTACCCTGCTTCTTTTGTTTAGGTTGTTTCTTTGTTTTTCCTGTAGCCTCGACCGTTGTAGTATCGGTTGATACACTCTCGCCCGCGGTTGATTCAGCAGGGGTATCGGTTGCTTCTGCTACAGCTTCAGTTCCTTTTTTGCCTTTACTTTTCTTCGGCTTTTTCTCTTTTTTAGGCTTCTTTTCTTTTGTTGGGTCTACAATAGGAATTTTAATAAAAAGATATTGTAGCGTTACAAAGGTCTGTTCGCCGTAATCAATAATTACAGAAACTTTTATGGAAACCAATATAATTATAAAGAGAATTATACCGAGTAACGTATATAAAACAGGCACATTATCACCCACTCTAATTAAATTTGCAGATAAAAACTTATTCAGCTTTTACTTCACTTTCTCTTTCCGGTTCTTTGTCGCTGTCAGATTTTGAATCATCAAAAAGTGAAAGCTGACCGTTTTCAACGTCAGACATTAAAACATCTCTGTCCGCAGCAGGAAGCTCGGGTAAATCTTCAAGTGAATTCAACGAAAAGCATCTTAAGAAATTGGCTGTTGTGCCATAAAGAACAGGTCTTCCGGGTACGTCAAGCCTGCCTTTTTCTTCTACAAGCTCTTTTTGGCAAAGAGTATTAACAACACCTGAACAATCAACACCTCTGATTTGCTCTATGTAAGGCTTTGTTATAGGTTGATTATAAGCAATAATCGCAAGAACCTCAAAGGCGGCTTGAGATAGCGGTGCGTTCCTTTTCAAATCGAGAATTGTTCTTATTTCCTCAACAAACTCTTTTTTACTTGAAAGCTGGTATTTATTGTCTAACTGTAAAAGACAAATACCGCTATCCTCTGCATCAAGCTTGTTTTTTAATTCATCAAGTATGGTAAGCATTGTATCATCATCAACACCTAAAACTGATGCAATTTTATTATATTCTACAGGCTCGGCTGCCGCAAAAAGCACCGCCTGAGCTGCTGCTATTTGTTTTTTATCAATCAACGGTTTCCATTCCTTCCAAAAGTTCTATTTGAATATCGTCACCGTCACCGGAAACATAAATTGTTTTATTTTTTGCAAGCTCTAACACTGCAAGAAAGGCTGCAATTAAATCGGAACGTGATTTTGCCTCTCTGTAAATATCATAGAGCTTTCTTTTACGCTTTGATTTTAACGAAGTTACTATAGACTCAATTTTAGAGCCGACAGAAACGATTTTCTTCGTAACAATAGTTTTAAAGGAATCAAGTGGCGGAGGTAATCTACGAAGCTTTTTACCTGCCGCTAAAGAATACGCACCTAAAAGCTCAGAGGGCTCATGTAATCTTTTATAAGCCATATCTGGAGCAACTTCTTCAGGGAATGCTCTGACAGTATAATTAAAGCCATCAGTCATTTGAGAAAGCTTACCCGCAAGAATTTTACAATCTCTATATTCAAGAAGCTCGTCACGTAATTCGTTTTTCAACTCCTCCGCCTCATCATAAACGGGCAAAAGAGAAACTGTTTTGATATAAACGAGTCTTGCCGCCATTTCTAAAAATTCGCTGGCAACCTCCATATTCTCTTCCTGCATTTCGCGAACGTAGTTAGTATACTGCTCTACAAGCTCGAGAATCGGTATATCATAAATATCAAGCTTATGTTTTGTAATAAGGTGTAAAAGCAAGTCCATAGGACCTTCAAACACCTCTAATTTATACGATAATTTTTCCATTTTACCTCATCATCATTTCAAAGGGGATTTGTGTAATATTTGAAAACAAACCAAGTATTAAACTTGATATGAAAGAAAGTGGTGTAGTAAGAATACCTGTAAAAAGCAACACAAAAAGACCTATCATTATATATCTTTCATATTGCATAATCTTATAATAATATTTTGACGGTAACAAAGCAGTTGCTAATCTTGAACCGTCAAGCGGCGGTATGGGAAGAAGATTAAACACGCCGAGATTAATATTGATTGCAGCGGCATAAAGGAAGAAAATACCCATATACGCCAATGCTTCATTTTGGAATTTATACGCACCGAAGGTACAAGCAGCCCTCAAAAACAAAAACACAAAGCTTTGTAAAAGGTTGCAAACGGGACCTGCAAGAGCAACTATTGCCATATCTCTTTTAGGCTTTTTAAAGTGTCTCATTCTCACTTCAACCGGCTTTGCGTAACCGAAGCCGAAAAGAAAAATCATAATTGCACCTATCCAGTCGATATGTGCCATAGGGTTGATTGTTAACCTACCTCTCAAACGAGGTGTATCGTCACCTAATTTAACAGCAACAAAAGCATGGGCAAATTCATGCAAAGGTGTTGCACAAAACACAACAAAACATATAGAGCCGATTAATATTACAAGCTCCAAAAACTCCATATCGCCTCTCATAAACTGGCTGATATACCTAATCATAAATATGCCTCCTATTTTTTAAACAATTATCTTGTGACCATTACTACTCTGTCAATTCCGCAAGTGTCTTTTATTATCCGTGCTTTTTGAGCTTTATTTACAAACATTGAAAGAATGTCTTTAGCTTGCTCCTCACCGCATTCCATAGCGATACTACCGCCTTTATTAATGAAAGGAAACCAATTTTCAGAAAGTGCACGGTAAAACACAAGACCGTCATCACCACCGTCAAGAGCTATAAACGGCTCAAAGGCGATTTCGGGCTGTAAGTCTTTAATTTCCTCAGTCTTAATATACGGCGGATTTGAAAGAATCAAATCAGGCCTTGGTAAACCAAGAAAGCTCACTGCTTCAAGAATATCTTTTTTAACAATTGTAACGTTATCCGCACATAAAAGCTCTTTATTCTTATTTGTATACTCAATTGCTTTATCTGAAATATCCACACAAAAAACTTTTACTGAAGGGTAAAGCTTTGCTACACTCAAGCCTACACAACCGCTACCGCAACACAAATCAAATATTACTTCGCAACCTGATTTATTAATCTTTTCAATAGCATAATCCACAAGAATTTCGGTTTCGGGACGGGGAATCAAAACCCCTTCACCTACCTTGAAGCTGAATTTATGGAAATCCCACATTCCGATTATATATTGCAAAGGCTCATGGTTGCATCTTCTTTTAACACAATCATCAAAAAGAATGAGCTTACAATCATCAACAGGATTACCTGAATTCAAAAGCAACTGAGTTTTATTCATACCGAAGCAATATGAAACAAGCTGTTGAGCATCAAACTCGGGACTGTCGCACCCAGCCTCATTTAAAGCCTTTATTGCTTCGCGATATACGGAATATAAATTTCTCAAAGTGCATCATCCTCCGGATTATCCGTAAGGACTGCTTTCAATGACTCAATACCAACCTCGATAATATCATCAGTAGGCTCTTGAGTTGTTATTCTTTGCATCCAAAGGCCTGGGGCTGAAAGAATTTTTACAAGTAAATTTTCATGCTTTCCTGCATATTTTATAAACTCATAGCTTACACCAACGGTAAGAGGCATAATCAAAAGCTTAATACCCATCCAAACGATTCTTACGTCGTCAATACCGGGGAAAATTACTACAAGAGCTGATGAAAGGAAAATACTGATTATAAGTACAACAAAAATAAAGCTTGTACCGCAACGAGGGTGGAAGCGTTTTTGCTTTTTCACGTTTTCAACGGTAAGCTCAAGACCGTGCTCATAGCAGAAAATAGATTTATGCTCTGCACTGTGATACATAAAAACTCTTTTTATATCAGGAATTTTTGAAACTATCCAAACGTAAGCAACAAAAATTACCATTCTCATTATACCCTCAAAAAGAGGATGTAAACCTGCGAGAGCATCTTTAAATAAATACTTATCAACAGTATCAACTAAAAAAGTAGGCAAATAGAAGAAAAGTCCGAATGCAAGAGCTACACCTAACACCATCGAAATACCGGTTATAACCGCCATCATTTTAGGACCAAAATGGTCAGAAAGCCATTTATCGAGCTTTGACATTTCTTCAGGGTCTATATCATCGTCAATACCTGCTTTTTCCGCAGATTTTTCCATACACTTAAAGCCGAAAAGAAGTGATTCAACCATATTTACTACACCTCTTATAAGAGGGAGCTTTGCAGGCTTAAATTTATCTCTTAAATGCTTAACCTCAAGCATTTCCGTATCAATTGTGCCATCGGGAAGCCTTACTGACATTGCAGCACCCTTTGGACCTTGCATCATTATACCCTCGATAAGCGCCTGACCACCTATTGAGGTTTTATGACAAACCTTATCGTTACAATCTTTACTCATTTATATCTACCGCCGTTTCTTCAATAATGGGGATTGGTGCTTCAACCGCAACCTCTTCAACAGGTAAAACAATTGTAACGGTTGTACCAATGTCAAGCTCACTGTTAATTTCAAACGAACCGTTGTGAAGCTTTATAATTTCATCTACAACAGCAAGGCCTATACCAGACCCACGCACCTCAAGGTTTGCTTTATAGAATTTCTTTTTAATATTGGGTAAATCCTCGGGTGCAATACCGCAACCCGTATCAAGAAAGATTATAGTTAAAATACCCTTTTCAACCGTTGCTTCTACGTTAACAAGACCACCCGGTTTGCTATATTTAAATGCATTATCAAGCACGTTAACGAAAACCTGTTTGATTCTGTTAGGGTCAGCCATCATCGGTGCAGGAATTTCGGGAACACTGTAGGTAAGCTCTATACCGTCTCTTTTTGAACGTTCCTTAAAGACGAAAATAGCTTCGTCAAGCTCTGCTAAAACATCGATTTTTTCAAGACGAAGAGTCATGCTACCGTTTTGAATTCGAGAGAAATCAAGCAATTCTTCAACAAGCCTTGATAAATGTTCAGACTCATTAATAATAACCTCCGTACCTCTACGAGCAAGCTCGCGGTCTTCACCGTCAAGCTCTTTTAACATTTCACCCCAACCCTTAATTGCGGTAAGAGGCGTTCTCAACTCATGAGAAACGGTTGAAATAAAGTCATTTTTAAGCTGGTCAGTTGCCGCTACTTCTGCAATCATTGCATTTATAGAATCGGAAAGCTCTGTAATTTCGTCTTCCCCTTCTACATCGGTTTCAACACGAACGTTAAAGTTACCGTCGGCGAAATCACGGGCAACGTCATTGATTTTTTGAAGAGGTGAAACAATTGTTCTTACAAAGAACATACCCGAAAGAGCAACGAAGCCAAGAGAAATAAGATAAACAGCAAGAACAACAAGGATAAACATTATTATCTGCCTATCTATCCCCTTCATTGACGTAATGAAGCGAACAGCACCGGAAAAGCCCTCTTCATAATCAGGCAAGCTCATAGCAACTGACATAATATGCTCGCCTTCTTCATTAAAGCCTCGCCACTTGCTTATACCGCTACTTGATACTATCGCCTCTTCAACATCAGGCATATTGTCAATTTTTTCATCAACTATAAACCCTGAAGAAGAAACGCAAACCTCACCGTAGCGGTTAATTACTTGTATTTCCATTCTTGATTTATCGTTAAAGCTATCGACGAATTCTTTTGATTTTTGGGTAAAAACTTCATCGTTTGCACCAAGATACGGTGTAAAAAATGCAGTTACATTATCATTCGCATAACCCGAAAGATAATCGGTAACGTAACTGTTGTAGTAGCTTACAACAAAAAGAACGCAAACAGAAAAGAGAACAAGTAAAATGAGAGCAGTAATAAGCAAGGTATTTGTTGCCCAACGCTTTGTAATACCCTTAAATTTCACTGTTCTCACCCCTTTTTATCATTTTAAGATTCTGTAAAAATAAATATCAGCACCACTTATAGCCCATACCGCAAACGGTAACAAGGTGCTTCGGAATTGAAGGCTCGTCTTCAATTTTCATTCGTAATCTTCTAATATTTACGTCAACAACCTTTTCGTCGCCGAAATAAGATTCGCCCCATACCTTTTTGAGAATATCAGTACGGCTTAAGGCTTTACCAGGATTTGAGAAAAAGAATTCTATAATTTGGAATTCAACCTGAGTAAGCTCTATAGGTGCACCGTTTTTAAACAAGGCCCTGTTTCTTAAATTAAGCTCAAACGGCTCAAGTACAATTTTATCCGATTTTTCCTGAGGTCTGCTTTGTTGAGTGTTCATAGCAACTCTACGATAAACGCTATCAACTCTCGCCATAAGCTCTGAAGGTGAAAAGGGCTTTGTAATATAATCGTCAGCACCCATAAGAAGACCCGAAACCTTGTCCATTTCCTGAGTTTTGGCGGTAAGCATTATTATACCTACCGTGCCGCTAACGGCTCTAAGACGTTTGCAGACCTCAAGACCGTCAATATTAGGCATCATTATATCAAGAAGAACAACGTCAAAATCGCCCTCTTTTTCGTTGTAAAGCATTAATGCTTGTTGACCGTCGCAAGCTTCGGTTACTTCGTAACCTGCACGTTTTAACGTAATTGCAATAATTTCGCGAATGGCTGATTCATCTTCAGCAATAAGTACTTTTTTCATTTTTTCACTTCCAAATTAGATAAAAATAAATGATGATTTAATTCCTTCATCAGTAACACCGAAATTCAATCCAAAATCAGTTAATTCATAAAAGAATTTATCCCCGACGTCAGAAGAATATAACGGCTTAATTTCTCGAGGCTCTTTTACACCCTCTGCCGTATAATAAATCGTAAATATAACGTCCTTTATCGTTTGCTCTTGTTCATCCCAAACTCTGAATGATAAAGCTCGATTTTGTATATCGTATTTAACTGTAACCTCATCAATACGGGTTACGCGATAAAGATACATATCAATCGGATTAAAGACAGTGTGAACGTTACCCTCACTCTTATCTCCGTAAAGATTAGTCCATTTAAGCATCGTAAAAGTAGACGTTACGTCATCTTTTTTCACGGTAAGAACATTTGGATCTCCGCATAGTTTTGTATTTGCAGGAATTTCTAACAAACCGTCGCCATCAATATCACGACAAAAAACCTTAGAATTTCTTGTAGTTGTAGTATCAGCTGCTTCAATACCTTTCACTAACGATATTATCAAAGCATCCCAATACAAAAACTCAGTAAACAAAGTGTTGTCCGTTTTAAGACAATCTATAAAAATACGAGTCGATTTTTTGTTATTAACCGAAGCCGTATCAGTTTGAATTTTAGAAACACTACTAATATTCGGGGATAGTTCAATTTCACCGAATTTAACAAAGCTCTTATTATCTGTAACTGAAAAGCATCTAAAGAAAGAACGTTGTGCTTCACCCGTATCATCAAGATATATTAAAGCTAAATCTTGTTTACCGTCACCGTTGATGTCGAGAAAGCTTTTTGTGCTGTAATATTCATTTCCTAAGGTGTTTAATTCATAAATACCGTTTTTACCTAATGAAACGCCGTAAACACTGACTATTTTAGTCGACTTACTGTCAAACAGCGACCAACCGACAAAAATTTCAAAGCTACCGTTTTCATCGTAATCTGAGAATGAAACGTCTTGAACACCGTTTCCGCTACCCTTTATATCTGCACAGATAACCCACGTATCATTAACACATTCAAGAAGCGACATTCTCACAGTTGCATCGACAGATGAATCAGTATAGAAAACGATTGCTTCATCAGAAGCATCACCGTTAAGATCTCGAAGTATAAAAGCTGTTTGATAATCACCGTTCTGAGGGGCTTTTAACTGAATATTTTTATCACCCATAAGCTTCAAAAAAGCTTTTTGTACCTCACCATTTTCGCCGGGTTGAGTAGGTGGCTTCATAAGGCTTTCAACAGAAAAGAAATTAAGAGAGCAACCCGAGCCTGAAATTATAAAGCAAATCACACATAAAAGACCTATTATTCTTTTCAATTTCATAAGTCACTCTCCTCTTCTTAAAACTTTAATAAAATCTTACAAGCTGATTTCAACGGTATAGGATCCGTAAACCCAACAATTTTCGCTTTGTACAGTAACAACGGCAGGAACGGTTGTAGTCTGACCTTTGCTTATATTAACTTCAGACAAATCGACCTCAACGCTGATATTTTCTGCCGTAATAGATCCAAGCGAACCCGCAGGACCTACAATTACTACAGACTTATTAAGACCAGATATTTTATAAGCTACGTTAGCGGGATTATTTGCATGAATACGCTCATAAGGTACTGTTATATATTCTTGACTTATACCCGACATATCCACGTTTACTTTATACTCCGTTGTAGAACTACCTTCCGCTTTATTTATGTTATCAGCTGAAAAAGTAAACACGTGGTTTGAGGGTGAAAGATTTTTAAAATCAATAACACCAACGGGATAAACAACTGTCTGTTCGTATTCATCAACTGAAATATTGAATAAATCTTTTTCAGGTGAAACCGTAAACTTCAACGGTGTTGTAACGTAAGCAGTAGGTGCATTTTTAAACGTTACACTTGTTAAAAGTTCTTTTACTTGTAACACGGGAATAGTTAACACAACTGAATCAAGGCTCATTGTAAGATAGTCAAAATTGCTTTTTCCTGCATCGTCAACAGGCAGTACCTTTGCATCGGCAGATTTATTGGAAGTAAGAGATGCGTCAAGTACAAGCTTTGCAATAACCTTTTCGATTCTGTTTACCTCGGTTGAAGGGCCAGTTATCGTAACAACACCCTCGGAGAGATTTACAATACCACATGTATAGCCCTCACTGACAATCGGAAAATCATCAGCAACAACAAGAGGCTCGATAGGCATCTGAATAGATTTAGCCGTATCAAAATAAACGTCAACCGTTTTTGCAGAAAGTGACTCAATAACGTAATCATCGTTACCCGAAGAAGACTCACCCTTTAGCTGAAGAGTTCTTGACCCCGCAGAATCAACGTTATTTGTTTGAGCCATAACTACAATATCATCAACTAAAGATTCTGATGAAATGAGATATTTTTTACCTTTTACGGTTACGTCAACGTAAAACTCGCTTTCACCGAAAACCTCAAGACCAAATTGAGAAGGTACTGAAGTATCTATCGTAACTTTAACGTCTTTTATTGTTCTTGTAGCTTCAGGGCTTACGTTTACCACAACGTATACCCAAACAATAAGTGCTACGAGAAATGATATTGCAAGAAGAACTTTATCGTTATAAAACAACTTGTTAAGTTGAAATTTATCCTTCATCAATATCACCTCTGTCTTCTTCGTCACTTACACTTTTTGGTTTTTCTGCAGAACCTTCGTCATTGCCAATTTCTTTAGCTTTACTCTTTGAACGCTTCTTTGAAAAAAGCTTTTTAGATGCTTCATCATCATTCATACGAGGGATAAGCTCGCCTAAAAGTATTTCTCTTAATTCACCGTTTGAAACATCTCTTTGAAGCACTCCGTTAATTGCAACAGAAACAAAACCCGTCTCTTCTGAAACTACAACTACAACAGCATCGCTTTGCTCACTCATACCGATAGCTGCTCTGTGACGTGTACCTAATTCGCTTGCAAGGTCTTTATTCTGTGTTAAAGGAAGAATACAGCCTGCTGCATGGACTCTACCGTCTCTTACGATAACGGCTCCATCGTGAAGTGCGGAGTTTTTAAAGAACAAGCTATTGAAAATTTCAGGCGATGATTTAGCATCAAGCATCGTACCCGAATTTATAATATCCTTAAGAGGTGTTTCTTTCTCAAATACAACAAGAGCACCCGTTTTGCTTTCGCTCATTTCACTTGTTGATTTACAAAAGTCATTTATAAGATTTGAAACCTCTTCGTTAAAGGCTTTATTTGCTCTGAAGCCGAGGAAGGAAAAATCGGTAATTGAACGTCTACCGAATTTTTCAAGCATATTTCTAAGCTCAGGTGAAAACAAAACAACGGCAATCAAAAGCCCGTTTTCAATAAGCGGTCGCATAAGATATTCGCTTGCTTCCATTTCAAGAGAGTTGATAACGATATATACAACAACAAGAAAAATCAAGCCCTTAATAACTTGAAACGTTCTTGAACCACGAATAATTCGAATACCCTCGTAAATGATAAAAGTAACAAGTAAGATGTCTAATAAATCAGACAAAAAATCAAAGCTCATCAAAGCACCTGAAATTTTATCCAACAAGCTTAATGTTCCTTCCATTTTGTCACCGCCTTTGCAAACTTTACGTGTAAAAAAGCAAAAACACATACTCATTCACACATTTTTACCCAATATGTTGTAATTATATCATATAAATTACTAAATTGCAATTTTTCTTACTAAAATTAACAGTTTTTTTATATCTTTTTCATCGGTCAAAAAAGAGGGCGAAATTCTTACCCCGCCAACCTTTTCAGTTCCGTAAAATCTATGGGCTAACGGCGAACAGTGAAAGCCGCCCCTAACGGCAAAACCGTTGTCATTTAAAATTGAAGAAACACGTTCACTGTGGTAGTCTTTTACGTTAAACGTCACTATCGGTGCAAACTTTTTTCTATCGTAATTTTCTCTGTAAAGCTTCACGTTTTTCGTTTCCTTTAACCCGTCAAACAAAAGCTCACACAAGTCGCTTTCTCTTTGATAAACCCCATCAATTCCGATACTTTCAAGAATTTCAACACCTTTTTTTAGCCCGCAAATTCCGGGTACGTTTAAAGTACCGCTTTCTAATCTTTCAGGGTAATCGCGAGGTTGAGAATAATCAAAAGACGACGTTCCAGTACCACCCTGAACAATAGGGTTAAACTGTAAGTTTTTATGAAGCAAAGCACCCGTACCCATCGGTCCTAAAAGCCCTTTATGACCGGGCACGCAAAGACAGTCTACCCCCATATCTTTCATATCAATATTTATGACTCCCGCACCTTGAGCACCGTCAACAAAAAACAAAGCACCGTTTTTATGGGCAATTTCGGACAGTTTCTTTAAAGGCAAAATATTGCCGAAAACGTTTGAAACAGAAGTCACAATGCAAAGCTTTGTATTTTTTCTAAATGCTTTACGGAAATTACTTAATAAAGCCTCTTCATTTTCAACTGCATCAAACACTGAAAAATCAGAGTACCCAGCCATTTTCAAGGCGTATAAGGGTCGCAAAACAGAGTTATGCTCCAACGAGGAAATTACGATATGGTCACCCCTTTTCACAACACCTTTAATAGCGGTATTTAAAGCGTAGGTACAGTTACTGAAAAACGACACGTATTCACTACCGTAGCCATTAAAAAAACCGTTTAATTTAGCTCTAGTTAAGAACACCTCTTCCGCAGTTTTAACAGAAAAATCGTAACCGCTTCTGCCCGGATTTGCTCCATAAAAAATCATTGAATTTTTTACTGCTTCTATAACCTCGGGGGGCTTTGGATAAGAGGTTGCGGCATTGTCAAGATAAATCATAAAACATCACCTAAATCAACGGTTCCAAGAACTTTCACACCGTTATTTTTTAATATATTCAAGCATCTTTTATCCATATTATTTACATAAATAACATACCCGCACCCCTCATCGTTTTCCGGATGGGGATTGCGGGTCAAATAAGCTTTATATCCGTTTTTTTGTAAAATTTCTCGCCCCTTCATAGCGTAAGTTACAGAGGCGACTTTAATACCTTTTTTACTCATAAAAAGACCCTTCCGTATTAAGTTCGGGCAGTTGACAAGCACTGCTCTTTACATAATATGCAAGGGTCTTAAGGTTGTTTACTTTTAGAATTATTTACTTTCAATAAGGCATACGCAGTGGGCAGAAATGCCTTCTTTTCTGCCTGTAAAGCCAAGCTTTTCTTCGGTTGTTGCTTTGACGTTTACAAAGTCAACGTCAACCTTTAAAGCATCAGCTATATTTTTCCTCATTTGCTGAATATACGGTGCCATTTTCGGTGCTTGTGCAATAACGGTAGCGTCAATATTATTAACCGTATAACCTTTTGAGTTTATAAGGCTAACAACGTTTTCCAAAAGCACAAGGCTATCAGCACCTTTATATTGAGGGTCTGTATCCGGAAAATGCTTACCGATATCCCCCAAAGCAGCCGCACCTAACAGGCTATCAGAGATAGCGTGTAAAAGCACGTCAGCATCAGAATGGCCTAAAAGACCTTTTTCATAGGGAATTTCAACTCCGCCGATAATACATTTTCTATCATCAGCAAAAGCATGAACGTCGTAACCGTGACCGATTCTTAACATAGCATCACCTTATTTACAAAGCTCTTCAAGACAAGCTAACTTAACGGAAACAGTCAAAACCTTAACCGCTTTCATAAGCACTTCAGGTGTGGGGAAGGTAGGTGCAATACGGATATTACTGTCAGAGGGGTCTTTACCGTAAGGGAAGGTTGCACCAACGTTAGTTAAGGTTACACCCGCTTCTTTACAAAGAACACCAACTCTTGAAGCACTACCACCTGTAACGTCAAGGCTAATGAAATAACCGCCGTTAGGCACGTTCCATTCAGCAATACCGAGGCCGTTAAGGTCAGAATTGAGAGTATCTAAAACTGCATCAAATTTAGGTTTAAGAATTTTTGCGTGAAGCTTCATATGCTCTTTAATTCCGTCAACATTCTTAAAGAATTTAACGTGACGAAGCATATTAACCTTATCGTAGCTTATAGATTGAATTGTAAGCCTTTTAAGAATAGCTTTAATGTTATCAACAGATGAAACAAGACAAGCCACGCCTGCACCGGGATAAGAAATTTTTGAAGTTGAAGCAACCTCAATAACCATATCAGCATTTCTTTCGGGAAGCACGTCGAAAATATTAACAAGCTCATCAGTTGTATCTGTTAAATCGTGAACGCAGTAAGCGTTATCCCAGATAATTCTGAAATCATTTGCTGCAGGTGTAAGATTTGCAATTCTCTTAACTGTTTCAGCAGAGAAAGTGATACCCTGAGGATTAGAATATTTAGGAACGCAGAACATACCCTTGACTGAAGAATCCTTAATTGCTTCTTCAATAGCATTCATATCAGGACCCTCTGCGGTCATGGGGATATTTATCATTTCAATTCCGAAGAATTCGCAAATTGCAAAATGGCGGTCGTAACCGGGGCAAGGGCAAAGGAATTTAACCTTACCCTGCTGAGCCCAAGGAGTAAAGCCAGCACCGTTATACATACACTGTGAAACAAAGTCAAACATCATTGAAAGGCTTGAGTTACCGCCAACTATAACGTTTTCGGGTTTTACGTCTAAAAGGTCTGCAAAAAGCTTTTTACATTCGGGAATACCGTCAAGAAGACCGTAGTTTCTAACGTCGATACCTGACTCACATTTAAAGTCACCGTCATCAAAAACCTTAAGCATACCGTCGGATATATCAAGCTGGTCAGCACCGGGCTTACCTCTTGACATATCTATTGAAAGACCCTGAGCCTTAAGAGAATCGTATTCAGCTTTAACTGAGCTTAACTCTGCCTGAAGCTCTTCGCGGGACATAGAACTATATAATTTTGCCATATAAACACTCCACTAATTAAAAATCGGCTGTGCCGGTTGTTCTGGGGAAAGGAAGAACGTCACGGATATTCGAGATACCTGTCATATACATAATAAGTCTTTCGAAGCCAAGACCGAAGCCTGCGTGATGAGTACCGCCGTATCTGCGAAGGTCAAGATACCACCAATAATCCTCTTCTTTAAGTCCAAGCTCTTTGATACGAGCTGTAAGAACGCCAAGCCTTTCTTCTCTCTGGCTACCGCCGATGATTTCACCAATACCCATAACAAGAAGGTCTGCTGCAGCAACAGTTTTGCCGTCGTCGTTAAGACGCATATAGAAAGCTTTGATTTCCTTAGGATAGTCTGTAACGAAAACAGGCTTTTTGAATACAACCTCTGTAAGATATCTTTCATGCTCAGTCTGAAGGTCGCAACCCCAGTAAGCCTTGAATTCAAAGTTATCGTTGTTCTTTTCAAGCTCTTTAACTGCATCAGTATAGGTTACCCTTGCAAAGTCAGAATTCGCAACGGTTGTAAGTCTTTCAATAAGACCCTTATCAATGAATTTATTACAAAATTCAAGCTCCTGTGAGCAGTTTTCAAGAACATATTTGATAACGTATTTAATCATATCTTCTGCAAGATCCATATCATCAGCAAGGTCTGCAAAAGCGATTTCGGGCTCTATCATCCAGAACTCTGCAGCGTGTCTTTGAGTATAAGAACGCTCTGCACGGAAGGTAGGACCGAATGTATAAATCTTACCAAATGACTGAGCCATAATTTCGCCTTCAAGCTGACCCGAAACAGTAAGGAACGCAGGCTTGCCGAAGAAATCCTGAGAATAATCAACCTTACCATCTTCAGTAGTAGGAACGTTATCAAGCTCAAATGAGGTTACGCGGAACATTTCGCCTGCACCCTCACAGTCGCTACAGGAAATAAGAGGAGTATGAGCATACATAAAGCCTCTTTCCTGGAAGAATTTATGAATAGCAAAGGCTGCTACAGAACGAACCCTGAAAGCTGCAGAATAAGTATTTGCACGAGGACGAAGATGACCTACAGTTCTGAGATATTCAAGAGTATGACGTTTTTTCTGTAAGGGGTAATCAGGAGTAGATTCACCCTCAATAATAATTTCATTAGCATTAATTTCAAAAGGCTGAGCTGCTTCAGGGGTAAGAATAAGGTTACCCTTAACGATAACTGCAGCGCCAACGTTAATTTTACAAATCTCTTTAAAGTTAGAAATCTTTGCATCTTCAAAAACAACCTGCAAGCCCTTGAAGCAACCGCCGTCGTTAATTTCAAGGAAGCCTATTGCTTTTGATGACCTTTGGGTTTTAACCCACCCGCAAACGGTAATTTCTCCGTTTGCAAACTGCTCTGCGTTTTTGTAAAGTTGAGCAATTTCAACACGTTTCATGTTATTTCCTCCAAAAACCATTTCAAAAAAGAATTGGTTAAAAATTTACATAGTAATTCAATATACAAAGTGCATTATAGCAAAAAGAAAAAGGTTTGTAAACTGTTTTTGGTTATATATTGTTAATTTTTTCTATAATAGTGATAATTAATTATACTCAAGTTGGTATTGTATCTTTCGAAAAATTATTGTATAATAACAAATTGACGTTTAGTGAAATCAACTTTAAATTAAGGGGTGAATGTTTTGGGTAAAAAATTAGCTATTATCGGCGGTGGTGCTTCGGGGCTTTGTGCGGCGATTGAGGCTCGTTTTGAAAACCCAAATATTGATATCACAATATTTGAAAAAATGAATAAGCCCTGCAAAAAAATTCTTGCAACCGGTAACGGCAGATGCAACTTTTCCAACAAGGATTTATCCCCTGTGCATTTTTACGGTGACAAAGGCTTTTTACGTGATTTATTAACGTCACCATTTGCTGATTCTGAAGGTTTTTTCCGTTCTTTAGGCGTATTGCCACACGAAGAGGATGAGAGGCTTTACCCCCGCTCACAGCAAGCCTCTACAATAAAAGATGCTTTAGTTAATAAGGCTATTTCCGACGGAGTTATTATCAAAACCGATTGTGCCGTTTCTGAAATAAAAAAGAATAAAAATTCATTTTTTATAAACGGTGAAGAGTTTGATGCTGTAATTATTTGCGGTGGCGGTAAGGCTTCATCAGTTCACGGCTCAGACGGCTCTTGCTACAAGCTATTAACTGATTTCGGTCACACGCTCACTCCCCTTTATCCTGCTCTTTGCGGTTTAACCGTAAGCGATAAGGATTTAAACTTATTAAAAGGCGTAAGAGCTGAAAGTGAAGCAAGGCTTTATTCGGGCAATACTCTTTTAGGTAGTGAAGAGGGCGAAATACAGTTTAACGACAAGGTAATTTCGGGTATACCGATTATGAATCTTTCGCATCTTTGCGAGAACAAGAAAAATCTTTTAGTCAGCCTTGATTTATGCCCCGAAATAGACGAAAAAGAGCTTTTAGAGCATATTAAAGCATCTGTTAACAACTCTAAGGATATTGAATTTGAGGTTGTGCTTAACGGAATAGTTAATTTAAAGTTAGGCTATGCTCTTATGAACAGATGCTTTATAAAGCCCAAAACGATATGTGGGAATATAAGCAACCAACAAATAAAAAACGTTGTTGCAATGCTCAAAGCGTTTGAAATTAATATAAACTCTACAAAAGGCTTTGACTCTGCTCAAGTCACAAAGGGCGGTATAAAGGCAGATGAATTTTCATCAAAAATAATGATGTCAAAAATTGTTGACGGTGTTTTCGCTTGCGGTGAAATACTTGATATTCACGGTGACTGTGGTGGCTACAATTTACATTTAGCTTGGACAACGGGAAGAATTGCAGGCTCAGCTGCAGGAAGTTTTTTGAAATAAGGAATAAAAATGATAAGAATTAACGAAATTAAAATGCCGTTAGGCTGTACCGAAGAAGAGGTAAAGCAAGCAACGGCAAAGGCTCTTAAAATTAAAGAAAGCGATATTAAAACTTTTTCTTTAGCGAGAAGGTCTATTGACTCACGGAAAAAGGATAACATCATTCTTGTTTATTCGGCTGAGATTGAAACTGACCTTGACGAAGAAAGAGTTGTAGCACCTTTCCCTCAAAGCAAAGCCTTTGTAACAAAAAAATATGAATATATTTTACCCGAAGCAAAAAGACCTTTCCCTTTACGACCCGTTATTGCGGGCTTTGGTCCTGCAGGTATGTTTGCGGCTTTAACACTTGCTAAAGCAGGTTTAAGACCTATAGTGCTTGAAAGAGGCTCTGCGGTTGAAGAAAGAACGAAAGAGGTTGACACCTTCTGGACAACGAGAAAGCTTAACACTCAATCAAACGTACAGTTTGGCGAGGGCGGTGCAGGTACTTTTTCCGACGGTAAGCTTACAACAGGCATAAAAGACGGAAGATGCCGTGAGGTATTCTTACGGTTTGCAGAATTTGGTGCACCCGAAGAGATTTTATACTCCGCTACCCCTCATATCGGCACAGATAAATTAAAAACAGTTGTAAAAAATCTTCGTGAAGAGGTTATACGCTTAGGCGGTGAAATTAAATTTAACACTCAGCTTATTGATATAATTACCGCAAACGGCTTTGTTCAAGGGGTAACCTATAAAAACCCCGACGGCACAACAACCGATATTGAAACCGATGCTCTTATTCTTGCGGTTGGTCACTCTGCAAGAGATACCTTTGAGCTTATTTATAAAAAAGGGCTTGAAATAATTCAAAAGCCTTTCTCGGTTGGTACAAGAATTGAGCATCCGCAGGAGCATATAAACAAAGCTCAATACGGAAAGCTTTGGAATTCTCCCCTTTTACCTGCGGCAGATTATAAATTAGCTTGTCACCCTCAGCACGGCAGAGGCTTATACACCTTCTGTATGTGCCCCGGTGGTACTGTTGTTGCGGCATCATCGGAAGAGGGCGGAATGGTAGTAAACGGCATGAGCGAATACGCCCGTGACAAAGAAAATGCAAACTGTGCTTTGCTTGTAGGCATTGAGCCACCATTTGAAAGCGACCATCCTCTTGCAGGTATGTATCTTCAAAGAGAAATTGAGCAAAAGGCGTTCAAGCTCGGCGGCGGTGACTATACCGCACCCGCTCAGCTTTTAGGCGATTTCCTTAAAAATCAGGCATCAACAAAATTAGGTGCAGTTAACCCCTCTTGCCCGACGGGTGTTAATATGACTGATATCCGCCTTGTTTTACCTCAAAAGGTTACCGACACAATTGCAAGTGCAATTCAGGATTTTGACAACAAATTAAACGGCTTTAATTTATACGATGCGGTACTTACCGCTCCCGAATCAAGAAGCTCATCACCTATAAGAATTATAAGAGATGAATTCTTCCAGGCAACAAGGCTTCGCGGTCTTTACCCCTCGGGAGAAGGTGCAGGCTACGCAGGAGGTATAGTTTCGGCGGCAGTTGACGGTATACGTTGTGCAGAAGCCGTTTTGAGCGGAGAATATTGATAAACAAAAGTATATAAAACTTACCCCGAGAATATTATTTCTCGGGGTGATTTTTTTGAAATACAAGGTTATTACTTTGAATAAGTTTTTAGTTGCTTTTGTTTTAATTATAACTGCAGTAGCATCAACCGTTACAATATCACATATAAGCACCACCGCAAGTACAACAGAAAGAAAGCTACCCATATACTCGGTAGAAACACAAGAAAAGAAAATCGCAATTACCTTTGATGCAGCTTGGTCAGCAGAAGATACAGATAAGCTTTTGGGAATACTAAAAAAGCATAACGCTAAAGCCACCGTTTACGCCGTTGGTGACTGGGTAGATAAAAATCCTGAAGCTGTTAAAAAGTTTTACGAAAGCGGTCACGAAATCGGTAATCACTCAGACTCTCACCCGTCTTTCAGCAAAATATCAAGAGAAGATATAAGAAAAGAAATAACAAGCTGCAACGATAAAATTAAAGCTATTACGGGTGAAGCACCGAAAACAGTAAGAGCACCAAGCGGCGACTATGACAACAAAAGCATTGAAATCACCGAAAGCCTTGATATGAAAATGATTCAATGGGATGTAGATAGTCTTGATTGGAAGCTTTTATCTGTTGACGAAATGTATAATCGAGTAACCGAAAAAGTGCAGAACGGGTCAATTCTTCTATTCCACAACGGAGTTGAAAACACGCCCGAGGCACTTGATAAAATACTCACTAAATTTAAAACCGACGGCTACGAATTCGTAACCGTCAGTGAATTGATTTATTGGGATAATTATGAGTTAGACCATACGGGTAGGCAGGTTGCTGTGTAAGTGAAGTGCATATGACATAGTGCAGTAACCTCGTCTTACCTTTCTTGTCACCATTTAATCTTAATCCTTCTTATTTTTAATCTTAGTTACAATTATAAAAACGGTTGGAAAAAACGTGGTGAAAAAAACTAAAAGAATTGCAGTTTCTGTAGCTTGATAATCACTTACGTCACATACAACAGTTGTATTTCCGCTTGCATCAGTAATAATTAGTTGTGAATATGAAGAACTAAGTTCATTCAAAAATAGTGGAGTTTTTTCAATTCGTAAGTAGTATCACCCACAACAGATTTGGTAGAAAAATATAAGTTATCAACGATATTTCGTATTTCGTTAACATTAGTTATAACAGAAGCATCAATAACCTCACCATCAGCATTAACTGTAACCTCGTAATTTCCTCGTTCAAAATAAATCTTTATATTTTCTTTTTCCCATTCCAAGCCAAAGCTCCCGCTGCTATCAAAAACAAACGAATATTTAAAAACTCCTTCAGAATCATAGAAAGATACTAACCCATCTGTGCTATAACGTGAGCCAACTGCAATTGTGTTATCATCACTAATATCAATACAATTCAAATTAGATTTCGGCTCAATATAAACTACGGAAATCGCCAAATCTTCAATTAAATCATTTGTTT
Organism: Acutalibacteraceae bacterium; assembly: GCA_045648585.1. Classification (GTDB taxonomy): domain Bacteria; phylum Bacillota; class Clostridia; order Oscillospirales; family Acutalibacteraceae; genus DTU089. The sequence goes on along the minus strand of JAZROI010000053.1, from coordinate 28,077 downwards.
TTCCTGCACTTAGTTTTTCTTTTAAAAAAGTTGTATCACTAGCAAACGCTGAAACGCTAATAGCGATTAAGTTAATCACTATTGTTAACAATAGAAACATTTTTTCATAATTATCCTCACAAAAACAGGGCTTTTGGACAGGTCACTGTGCCGTCCTCTATTATTGTAATTATACATAACATTTTTAAATAGGTCAAGATTTTACCCTAACAACAGATAACACCCCTTACACGTCGTGCAAGGGGTGTTGTGTTTATATATATTTCTAATTATCAATCAAGGAAATCTCTTAATTTCTTTGAGCGGCTGGGGTGACGAAGCTTTCTGAGGGCTTTTGCTTCAATCTGACGGATACGCTCACGGGTAACGTTAAACTCTTTACCAACCTCTTCAAGAGTTTTCGGGTTGCCGTCTTCAAGGCCGTAACGAAGGCTTAAAACTCTTGCTTCTCTGGGAGTAAGTGTTTTAAGTACTTCTGCTAACTGCTCTCTCATAAGAGCCATTGAAGCTGCATCAACGGGTGCCTGAGCATCATCATCGGGAATGAAGTCGCCAAGATGGCTATCCTCCTCTTCGCCGATAGGTGTTTCAAGAGAAACGGGCTCCTGAGCTACTCTTAATATTTCACGAACCTTATCAACGGGCATATCAAGCTTTTCTGCAATTTCTTCTGCGGTCGGATCTCTGCCGTTTTCGTGAAGAAGCTGACTGTTTGTCTTTTTAACCTTGTTGATAGTTTCAACCATATGAACGGGAATACGGATAGTTCTTGCCTGATCAGCAATAGCACGGGTTATTGCCTGACGAATCCACCAAGTAGCATAGGTTGAGAATTTAAAGCCCTTTGTATAGTCGAACTTATCAACGGCTTTAATAAGACCTAAATTACCTTCTTGGGTAAGGTCAAGGAATTGCATACCTCTACCAACATATCTTTTTGCGATACTAACAACAAGACGAAGGTTTGCTTCTGAAAGACGTTTTTTTGCTTCCTGATCGTTTTCTGAAATACGGATAGCAAGCTCAATTTCTTCCTCAGAGGTAAGAAGCGGAACACGACCGATTTCTTTAAGATAAACTTTAACGGGGTCGTCAATTGCCATTGCTTTTGCATCGGCAGGTGTTTCTTCATCAGGGGATTTTGTAGACTCAATATCCATTGAAAGAGCATCAAGCATTTCATCACCGATATCATCGATAATTTCAATACTGTTGCTTTCAATAAGCTCATAAAGCTTTTCGATATCGTCAACGTCAAAGCCGTCTATTTCAAGAACAGCGTTGTCAATATCGTGTGTTGCTAATTTACCGCTTACCTTACCTTTTTCGAGCAAAGCTTTAATTTGCGGTTTTTTCTCCCAGCCTTCCATTATAATATCACCTTTCTTTTTCACATTTTAATTATCGTTATCGTCTTTATTAAGAGAGCTGAAAAACGCCAAGAAGCTTTCATCACTCATTTGCGAGGGTGTTGGGGCTTCTCGTTTTCGTCTTTCCTCCTCAAGAACGGTTATGCAGTCTTCACATTCTTTTACAGTATTTGAAACCATCGCCTGATTTGCAAGCAACCTTGCAACTGCACTTACTTCTTCCGACGTTAAATACTGGGAAAGATACGTTATATCTACACTCTCGTCCTTTTCAAGACGTTCTATAATTACCTCTAAAATCCTTTTGTTGACCGTTGTAACAAAAAGGTCGGGGCTAAGCTTGTCCTTAACCTTTTTGTAAAATGCACCGTTATTTAGAAGCGAAATAAGAATTGTATCCTCCGCTTTAGCGGCACGAACGTTTTTAATTCGTTGAGGGTCAACTGCTTTTTCAAGCTCTTTAGCTTGTTTCTGAGCATCGGCTAATTCGTTTTTAGCCTTTTTATACTGCTCTTTTTTATTAACAGATTTAATCTGTTGAATTATTGCTTCCTTACTTACGCCTAACTCATCGGCAAGACGCATAGCATAAACATCTCTTTCTAATGAATCGGTAAAAGCGAGCACCTTTGCCGCTTCGCGTAAGAAGTTGATTTTGCCGTCATCGGTAGCGGTTGGATACCTGTCTCTTAATTTTGAGAGCTTATACTCAGTATCATTATCCGCCTGATTAAGAAGCTTTGAGAACATTTCTTTACCGTGAACTCTTATTATTTCATCAGGGTCTTTACCGCCACTAAGGTTAATAACCTTAACTTTCACACCCGTTTTTGAAAACAACGCAAGAGCGGCTCTCACGGCTTTTTGCCCTGCTTCGTCAGAGTCATAGCAAAGAGCAACTTCATCGGCATATCTTGAGATAAGAGAAACCTGCTCGGGTGTAAGGGCTGTACCAAGCCCTGCTACTGCATTGCCGTAGCCCGCTTGGTGAAGAGCTATAACGTCCATATAGCCTTCACAAAGAATTAGTTTTCTTTCGTTACCGTTTTTGGCAAGGTTTAAAGCAAACAATTCATTACTTTTTTTATACACAAGCGTATCTGACGTATTGATATATTTCGGTTTACTGTTATCAAGCACTCGACCGCCAAAAGCAACAACGTTACCCCTTAAATCTATAACAGGATACATTACCTTTGATCTGAAAGCATCGTAATAATATCTTTTGCCGTTTTTCTCGGTATATCTTACAAGGTTTGCCGCTACAAGCTCACTTTGCTTAAACCCCTTTTGTCTTAAATGGTCTTCTAAAGCGTGCCAATCGTCAGGGGCAGCACCTAAACCGAAATGCTTTATCATTTTCGGAGAAATATTTCTTCTTACAAGGTAATCAAGCTGTGCTTTGCCTTTTTCTGTAAAAAGCGTTTCGTGGAAAAACCTCGCTGCTTCTCGGTTTGCTTCGTAAATTCTTCTGCGAAGATTTGCGGTAGAATCGTCATACTGTGCATCAGGAAGCTTTAAGCCTGACCGATCCGCCAAAAGCTTGACCGCTTCAAAGAAATCAAGATTTTCAATATTTCTTATAAAGTTTATAACCTCGCCACCTGCACCGCAACCGAAACAAAAATAAGACGCGGTTTCGGGGTAAACTGTGAATGACGGCGTTTTTTCATTATGGAAAGGACATAAGCCTATTAAATTTTTTCCTCTTCTACGCAATTCAACGTAGCTTGATATAACAGACTCGATATCGTTAGCATCTCTTATTTGCTGAATAAATTCATCTGGTAGACGCGGCATCAAACACACCCCCGTTTCTTAAAGTAATAGGTAATAGTGAAGAAGTTAATCATTCCAGGTTTTTGGAACAAATAACTCGTTGAAAATTTTCAATGAATAACTGTCTGACATACCCGAGATATAGTCGCAGGCGGCACGCTCGGCCCCCTCTTTTTTCGCTATATCGTAATAAAATTCGGGCATTTTATATGGATTAGCAGAAAAATATCTGAATAACTCTTTAATCATATTTTCTGCCTTACCCTCTTCGCTTTTGCAAACAGGGTTAGTATAAACGTATTTAAACATAAACGCGTGAAGCTTATCGAAAGCCTCTTGAACGTCATCCGCCATTTTCAATTTATCGGTTGTATTTTCAATAGCGGACATAGTCATCGTATTAATTCGTTGTGACTTTGAAAAGCCTAAAACGAGCCTTATTTCAAGAGGAATATCATCCTCAGTTAAAACTCCACCACGGCAAGCATCGTCAATATCGTGGTTAATATAAGCGATTTTATCGCTTAACTTAACGATTCTACCCTCAAGAGTATCAGCCTCTTTACCTCTTGTATGGCAAAGAATACCGTCACGGACTTCATAGGTAAGGTTTAAGCCCTGACCGCCACGCTCGAGCTTATCAGCAACTCTTAAGCTTTGTTCAAAGTGAGTAAAGCCTTTTTCGTAAACCTGATTTAACGCTCTTTCACCTGCGTGACCGAAGGGTGTATGACCTAAATCGTGACCTAAAGCGATAGCCTCGGTTAAATCTTCATTAAGAGAAAGTGAACGGGCAATTGTTCTTGCAATCTGTGAAACCTCAAGAGTATGGGTAAGACGGGTGCGATAATGAACGTTATCGGGTGCAAGGAAAACCTGAGTTTTATCCTTCAATCTTCTAAAAGCTGAGCAATGAAGAATTCTATCTCTATCACGCTGGAAAGCAGTTCTAACGGGACACTCGTCCTCTAAAAGCACTCTACCCTTTGAATTTTCGCAAAGCATTGCATACTTTGAAAGGGTTGCTTTTTCCCTTTCTAAAGTTCTGATTCTTATATCATTATTCACAGAATCACCCTCTTCTGATAATAAATACTGATAAATTTCAAAAAATCCTTTTTATTTTACAAATTTTTTATAAAAAAATCAGATTTTTTATCTGCGTAGCCGAAAAGAATTGAATCCCGTACGCCTAAAATTCGAATTTTTAGGTGCAAGCAGTTTCTTAAGGCAAAATTTTTACAATAACAAAGAAAAAAGCGAAGGAATACTGTCGTATTTCAAGCTTTTTGATGCAGTTAGTGCGGAAATTTGCCTTAAGAAACCGTGCGGTGTTCAACTCTTTTCGGCTATTACTTCCCCCGTAATGTCGAAGGCAATTTTACCGTTTGTAAGGTCTTTTAATTTTTTATCAAAGGCGTCTTCCGTGCCTTTTTCTATTCTATATTCAAGAGTTACGTTTTCACCGAAATCTGTATTCTCAATCACACCGCCAAAATCACGGATAAAGGTTTCGAGCTTTCCGTAAAAGGTATAATCGCAAGAGATTTTACAAACTGTCCATTTTGATAAGGTAATAATCCCAGCGGCATCAATACCAATTTTTGCAGAATGGGTATATGCTCTGAGAAGACCGCCACCACCCAAAAGAATACCGCCGAAATAACGGGTGACGACAACCACACAATCGGTAATATCCTCTTGAAGAATCACGTTTAAAACGGGCATACCTGCAGTACCCTGAGGTTCACCGTCGTCAGAGTATCTTTTAATTCCACCCGCTCTTATCGAATAGGCGTATACGTTGTGTTTTGCATCCCAATGCTTTTTAGAAATTTCCGAAATAAATTCCTGAGCCTCTTTTTCGGTTTTTACAGGCTTTGCATAGCCTATAAACCTTGAATGCTTTACTATGTATTCATCCTGAGCCTGACAGGATAAAGTTCTGTAAGAATCGTTACTCATTATATGTAACTCCTGAAAAATTTATATAACGCAAAAAGCCGGTGATAACTCACCGGCTGTTCAAGCAGATATAACTTACTTAGAGAGGTTATATTTTCTATTGAATCTTTCAACACGTCCGCCTGTATCAACGAGCTTCTGCTTGCCGGTAAAGAACGGGTGACATTTTGAGCAGATATCAACACGCATACCGTCTTTTGTTGAAGCGGTTTCGAGTATTGCGCCACATGCACACTTTACCTGAGTTGCGCCGTATTTGGGATGAAGTCCTTCTTTCATTGTATTCACCTCTTTAAACTTGATAACACATTAGCAGTAGAATACTATCACAAAGAAGAACAAAAATCAAGCATTTTTTTAAAATTATATAAAAATTTTTGAAATAAGATTTACAGCACAACATAAAACCACGCCTAAAGCCGTCGGTATCAGGAATGACAAGGTAGTCCATTTCAGACTTTTTGTTTCTTTATAAACAGTAATCAAAGCCGTAGCACAAGGAAAATGAACAACCGAAAAGATTATATAGCAAACCGCAGTAAAATAATTCCAGCCGTTAGAATATAAAATTTCTGCTATTACCTTCGTACTTTCGATACCTGAAAGCTCCCCTGCCCCTAAATAAGACATCAAAGCAATAGGTAACACAATTTCATTCGCAGGAATACCTAAGAAAAACGCTGATAACGTTTCACCATCCATACCCATAGCTTTTCCTATGGGCTCAAAGAGATTGCAAAAAACTGACAAAAGATTGACGTTTTTTCCAAAAGAAAGATTTGCAAGAAGCCATATTACAATACCTGCCGGAAATGCAACGGCAACCGCCCTGCCAAGCACAAACAGAGTTCTGTTTACAACTGACTCAAACAATATTTTTGAAGGCTGAGGCTTTCTATAGGGCGGTAACTCGAGAATATAATGAGAGGCTTCGCCTTTTAAAAGTGTTTTAGATAAAAGGTTTGATAATAAAAGCGTTAAAGCAAGACTTATAACGATAATTATTGCAAGTATTAATGCACTTAATAAGCTTTTTTCACCAAACGAAACGAAGAATATAGAAATCAGCTTTATTATTGCAGGGAATCTGCCGTTACAAGGGGTTAATGTATTAGTTAATATTGCGATAAGCCTTTCCCTTTTTGAATCAATAATACGAGCGCCCGATATACCTACACAGTTACAGCCGTAGCCCATACAGGTTGTAAGCGCTTGTTTTCCGCAGGTACCCGCTTTATTAAAGCCGTTATCAAGCACGTAGGCAATACGGGGTAAAAGCCCTAAATCCTCAAGAAAGGTAAAGCAAGGGAAGAATATCGCCATTGGCGGAAGCATTACGGAAACAACCCAGCCTAAAACACGAAAACCGCCGTTTATAAGCATCTCTTTTAAAAAAACGGGAGCATCCAGAGTAGTAAATAAAGCCGATAATTTATTTTCTGCAAAAGAAAAGAAAAACGAAAGCCATTGAGACGGATAGTTTGCTCCGATAATAGTTATATAAAATATAACGAAAAGTATTATCATCAATACGAGATACGACGATATTCTTTTAGTAAAAATTTTATCGTGCTTATATATTGCTTCTGCATCCGGTTTTCTGACAGTAGCTTTTTTAGCAATAGCTTCGGCAATTTTAAAAAGATTTGCAGATATTGCCTCTGATATTTCATCCTCATTTTGAGAATTACTATTATAAAAGTTTATAGCCTTTTCGACTGCTTCATACAAGCCTTCAAGCTGATTAATTGAATATTGTTTTTCAAAGAAGCTTATAACAGATACTTCTTTTTCAAGAAGCCTTAAAGCGAGCCATTTTTCGTTTAAATTATCTATTTTTAGTTTTTTAATTTCGGGAATTATATATTCAACTGCTTGTTCTATTGAAGCATCATATTTTATTTTCAAGGGTGTTAAGTAAGTTTTATTTGATAATGAGTTGATAAGCTTATCTATTCCCTCGCCGTCACGGGCGGTAGTGCCTACAACGTTTACGCCTAACTCCCGTGAAAGAAACGGTATATTAAGTATCACACCTTTTTTGCGGGCTTCGTCAAGAAGATTAATGCAAAGGGTAGTTTTTATGCCCGTTTCAATAATCTGAAGAGCAAGATACAAGTTCCTTTCGAGGCTCGTTGCATCGCAAACTACAATAGCTTCATCGGCCCTCTGAAAGCATAAAAACTCGCTTGCTACCTCCTCTTCTTTAGAATGAGGCTTTAGTGAATACGTTCCGGGGATATCTATAAAACGGTACGTTATACCCCCTTTTTTCACTATCCCCGAAGCTAAATCCACGGTTTTACCCGTCCAGTTACCCGTATGCTGTTTTAATCCTGTTAATTCGTTAAAAACCGTTGATTTTCCTACGTTAGGGTTACCTGCAAGGGCAACGTTTATTATTTTTTCACTCATTGCTTTCAACTTCTATAGCTATTTCTGAAGCATCGCAATTTCGCAAGGCAATTACAACACCTTTAATTAAATACGCTCTCGGATTTCCCGACGGGCTTTGATGCACCACTTTGACGGTTGCCCCTTTTACAAAACCTATATCCATAAGCCGTTGCTTAAGATTTGCACTCGTTTTAATACACAAAACCGTAGCAGTACAACCGTTTTTTAATTTATCAAGTGATATAACCATTTGCACCACTCCTTTTCATTCAATATCACTATTAGCATATTATGATAAAAGGCGTGAAGAGTGAGTGTAAAGTGAAAAGGTATTGCAATTATCAAAACAAGTGGTAAAATATACTTAAAGACAAAGAGGTGAATTTTATGACGCATAAAAAGAAAATGTTTTATATTACCTGCTCGGCATATATTCTGACGGTAATACTTGATCTTTTATTTACTTATGTTGCTACACCCAACCTGCTTTTAGAGGGCAATCCGCTTTACGATATGCTTGATTTCGGTTGGGCAGGGTTAATTTTAATAAACGTTATAACAACTATCGGTTACGTTTTTATGTCTTACTATGCGTTTATAAAATATAAGCCGCCCGTAACAAATGAAACGGATTTAAAAAGATATCTTGCTCATATAAACTACGGTGACCCGGACAAATACGTCCCTATGATGTGGAAGCTTCCTAAGAATTGGGGACCGCAGACCGCTTGTCTTTGCTGGTCGATAGTATGCGTTCTCCCCTTTTGCAGAATGATTATTGTTGCAGAATGGTTTTTGATGATATTAAAAATTCAGAATATGGGAACGGCTATATTTTTTTACATCGTTTCACTTTTCCCGTTAGGCAGAATTGATATTTTCCTTGCGGTTATAGGTGCTTGGATTCTTTCATTCGTTTGGATACAGAAAGAATTTAAAAATAATTTAAAAGAAATTGAAAGAAGAAAAACTCTGTGATAGTTTTGACTATCACAGAGTTTTATTTAGAATGAATCTTTTTCCGGTGGTAAGACAAAGCTTGAAATCGGCTCTTCAGTACCGGTATAATAAATTTCTGTTACTGTTCTCTGACCGTCTTTAAGGTAAATCTGAAAAGCAACGGCTTTAGCACCGATTGCATAATCGTTAAAGATATTGCCTAAAGCAGAGGCTGAGGCTTTTTTATCGTAGGAGTCTTTATTAACGTAAATTTTAAGGTTACGGAAATCATCGTCATACTCAACTTTTTCAACGTAGCTTTCAGCATCGTTTTCTAAATCCTCAAAAGCCTTTACGGTTTCTTCACGTTTATCCTGAATAAGATTTTCATATTCATTCTTTGTAAACTCGCAAACGAGCTTTTCGCCGTCTTCAGAATCGGTAATTTCAGCACCGTAAGCCTTTAAATCGTCAGAAAAAGTTGCTTCGTCAGCAATATTTAATTTTTCAATTTCTATTATGACATTTTCATTTACCGTTTCGGTTGTTGAGCTGCTTTCCGTTGAATCGGGTGCAGTATCGCTACCACAAGAGGAAAGCAAAACAACTAAAGCAAGTAAACATAAAACCAAAGATAATTTTTTCATAAAATCACCAGAGTTTTTCGGGATATCTACCCTCATTTACAAGAGCTGTAATTGATTTTACAACGTCGGGCTTATCTTCTTTATAAGTTACACCAAACCATTTATCGTCTGTTTCGATAACGTCAACGGTGCATTTCTTTGAAGTGAGCATATCACGAACAAGGATAGGAATATAAAACTCTGATTTAAGAGGATTCTCTTTAACCTCTGTGCTTAAGAATTCGATGAAATACTTTTCAATTTCATCAATAAGCTCTGGCATAAAGCACCAGCAGTTCATAGAAGCAAAAGCCTCTTCGGGAAGCTCGAACCACTCTTCGCCGTCTTCGGTGTAAGAAATTACGCCGTTAACACGTTGAATTTTTGTTCTTTCAATAACGTCAACAAGCTGGCCCTTTTCATCAACCTCGCAAACGCCTCTTGAAACTGTGCCGTTGTCGGTAAGAGTGTTTTTAAGATAATAGCCCGCCATTGCAAATTTATAGGGTGCGGTTGTAAACTCGGTTTCGTCAATCCATTTTGAAAGGCGGGCAAAAGCACCGCTACCATAAAAGTCATCTGAGTTAATAACAACGAAGGGCTCGTTTACAACGCCTTTACAGCAATAAAGAGCGTGAGCAGTACCCCAAGGCTTAACTCTGCCCTCGGGAGCTGTAAAGCCCTCGGGTAAAACGTCTGTACTCTGGAAAACGTATTCAACCTTAACGTGTTTAGCAACCTTATCACCGATAACCTCTTTGAAAAGCTCAAGGTTTTCTTTTTTGATAATGAATACGATTTTATTAAAACCTGCTTTAACAGCATCGTAAACTGAATAGTCAATGATAATTGAATTGTTGGGGCCAACAGGGTCAATCTGCTTAAGACCGCCGTAACGGCTACCCATACCCGCTGCTAAAATGACAAGTGTTTTATCCATAATTTAATACACACCTTTCGGCAAAATTATTTGGTCCTTTAATTATAACACATATACTTTCATTTGTCCAACAATAAAATTTTTTGTTCATAGTAAGAATTAGGTTTGACAATTCATATAATTTAAATATAATAAAATACAATTCCATATTTTTACAACGAGGCTTAAAATGACAAAATTACTAATTAACGTTTTTCTGAAAAACAAGGATAAAGAAACACCCCAGGGAAGAGAAGCTTACGGCAGGCTTGCGGGTATTGTAGGCATTGTATGCAACCTCTTTCTGAGTGCCGTAAAATTTATAATAGGTAACGTTTCAAACAGCGTTTCTATTACCGCTGACGCTACAAACAACATAACTGACGCAGGGTCATCAATAGTTACTCTCGTTGGTTTCAGGCTTTCAGAGAAACCCGCCGACGAGGACCACCCATATGGCCACGCAAGAATAGAATACATAACGGGGCTTATTATCTCTTTCCTCATTCTTTACATAGGCTTTGAAATTCTCAAAACATCTTTTGATAAAATAATACACCCCGTTGAAAGTATTTTCAGTTGGGTTGCTGTTGCAGTTTTAGTTATATCAATTCTTGCAAAGCTTTGGCTTTTCAGGTTTAATATGGCTTTGGGCAAAGCTATAAAATCAAAAGCACTTGAAGCAACAGCTATGGATAGCAGAAACGACGTTTTATCAACCTTTGCAGTTTTAGTTGCAACAATTATTTCTTATTACACAGGCTTTAACCTTGACGGATATATGGGTTGTGCAGTTGCAATTTTTATAATAATTTCGGGAATTAATCTCGTCAGAGAAACTGTAGGTCCCCTTTTAGGTCAACCGCCATCAAAGGAAATGTATGAAAAAATCGAAAACGAAATGCTATCATACGAAAACGTTTTAGGTGTTCACGATTTAATGGTACACAGCTACGGACCGGGTAGCTATTTCGCGTCGGCTCATATTGAAATGGATGCAAGAATCAACGTTCTCATTTGCCACGATATTATGGACACAATTGAGCGTGATTTTAAAGAGAAATTCAATATACATCTTGTTGTTCACCTTGACCCTACTGTTCTTGACAGCGAAGAAACAAACGCCTTAAAAAATCTTGTTGCAGAGATTTTAAACGATATTGACCCCGTTATTACTTTCCACGACTTCAGAGTTGTTGTTGGTGATAAGGCGAAAAACGTTTTATTTGACGTTGTTGTTCCACCGAAATACAAATATTCCGACGATGAGCTTACTCACATAATAAAAAAACGTATAAACGAAGCCGGTGAAGGTAATCTTTACGCAGTTATAGTTGTAGATAAAAGCTACGGTCAATTGAAAAGTGAAGAGGAATAGTTTAAGGTGTTCGAGTATTTGCTCGAACACCTTTTCTCATAATATAATACAGATAAGGCCGCTGCAGCCGTCGTTTATTATTCTTTCAAGAGTTTCTTGAATTTTACCTCTTGCATCAACGGGCATATGGCAAAGCTTGCTTCTTAAGCCCTCGTTTACAAGCTCGTTGAGAGATTTGCCGAAAATATCGGATTCCCATATTTTGTGTGGGTCTTCCTCAAAGCCTGTGAGAAGATATTTAAGCAACTCTTCCGACTGACTTTCTGTTCCCACAACGGGGGCAACCTCGGTTTCAATACAAGTTTTTAACATATGTATTGACGGTGCGGACGCTGAAAGACGAACACCGTATCTTCCGCCTTGCTTTACTATTTCGGGTTCTTTCAAGGTCAACTCGTCAATATCAGGCATTACAATTCCGTAGCCAGTTGCTTCAACTTCATCAAGGGCATTTTTAATTTTATCATATTTTTTCTTAATTTCGGAAAGCTGAGTTAAGGTTGAAACAAGCTCCTGCTCATCTGATATCTGAAGCTTTGTTTTTTCTTCAATTATTTTATAAATAAGTTCGCTTGAAAGCTTTGCTTCAATTACCGCACAGCCTTTGCCTAAATCAAGATTAATAACCATAGCTTCGAGAATATTCTCGTTTTCGCTGATATCCTTTGCCATTGAGGCAATGTCACCCAGGCAATTAATTTTACAGGCTGATTCCTTAACAGTATTGCAAACCGATTTCCTTAACCAATGCTCTGTTGCAAGGTCATTAACCCAACCGGGTAGAGAAATGCCTATTTCGTTTACTGGAAATCTGAATAACACTGCACTTAAAATTACCCTTATTGTTTCCTCGTCAATTTCAAGGCAGTTTACAGGTATTACGGGAACTTTATATTTAAAAGAAAGCTCATCCGAAAGCATTTTACTGTAAGCAGAATTAGGATCGGTGCAATTAAGAAGCATAACAAAGGGCTTGTTAATTGCTTTTAATTCGTTAACAACTCTCTCTTCTGCCTCTTCATATTCTTCTCGGGGAATATCGCTGATGCTGCCATCGGTAGTTACAACAAGGCCTATTGTAGAATGCTCGGTTATAACCTTTTGAGTGCCGATTTCCGCCGCCATATTAAAGGGTATTTCGTGTTCATACCAAGGGGTTTTTACCATACGGGGTTTGTCTTCTTCAATATAACCTAACGAGCTTGGAACAATATATCCTACGCAATCTATTAACCTTACGTTTAAGGATGCATTATCGGGTAAATCAACTCTTACTGCTTCTTCGGGGATAAATTTAGGCTCAGTTGTCATAATTGTTCTTCCCGTTGCTGACTGGGGTAACTCATCCTGAGCACGCTCTCTTTTGAAGCTACTGTTAATATTAGGCAAAACTAAAGTATCCATAAATCTTTTTATAAACGTTGATTTACCTGTTCTTACGGGTCCTACAACGCCTATATAAATATCTCCGCCTGTTCGTGCTTCAATATCCTTATAAATATTTGTGTCTGTCATAAATCTACCTCCGAATTGAAATCTTTTTAATTCTTCAATAAATGCTATGTGGACAATTCTCCTTTTATGACTTTAATTTTCTTATCATCATTTGACAGAAAATTAAATATGTATTATAATGTCAAGATATTATTAGTTTCAGGAGGATATTATGCTTTTTAATGATAGCGTTATGTCGTTTGATTTAGTAGAAGTTTTAGAATCATTTTTAGCAACCTTCAGAGTTGAAAGCGTTCTCCCCTTTCTTTTAGCTCTTGTTACTGCCGGTGCTTGCGGTGCGGCAATTGGTGTAGAAAGAACCCTTCGTCAGAAAGAGGCTGGTATAAGAACTCATATCATCGTTGCTCTCGGCTCTGCTCTTATTATGGTTGTCAGTAAATACGGTTTCTTTGATATTGTCGGTTATGCTGACCACGTTAACCTTGACGGTGCAAGACTTGCAGCCCAGGTTGTTACGGGTATTTCTTTCCTCGGTGCAGGTATCATCGTTTATAAAGGTACTGTTAAAGGTCTTACAACCGCCGCAGGTGTCTGGACTACCGCGGGTATCGGTCTTGCAGCAGGTGCAGGTATGTACGGTATTGCAGTTTACGCAACCTTGATTCTTCTTGTTGTTCAGATTGTTATTCACAAGATTCTTCCCGTTGAAAACACAAGCACAGCGGCTATTACCGTTAAGCTCGTGCAAGATGCAGAAGCTATTGAAACAATAAGCAATCTTTTAAAAGATAATGGTTACACAATTATTTCTTGCGACGTTGAAAAAAGAAACGAAAAAATTGTTTGTATGTACACAGTAAGAGCAAACAGCCATATAAATCCTGAAGAGGTAAATGCTCTTTTAAGCGCAAACGATTTCGTGCTTTCTGTTTCAGTTTGATTTACAATATCTCTTAAACCGCCTGAAATCCGGGCGGTTTTTTCTATTGTAAAAAAGATATAGTTATGATATATTTAATATATACGTACTTATGAAAAGAGGTTTTTGTGTGAAACAAGGTATTACTTTTGACAATGGCAAAAAGGTTTTACCGCTTATAACTGCCGTTATCGGGGTTATTTTAGGTATTGCTCTTTTAGCTTTAAGGCTTAATATTGTTGCAGTTGTAAACGTGGCTTATATGTGCATTTTATCAGCACTTATTTTCCTTGGAATTGTAATCAAAAAGAAGGTTTATTTGTTTAATATCATTGGTTACGCAGGAAGTGCCGTCGGCATTTTCTTATACTTCCTTATTTTCGGTGCTGATGCAGGTTTTGGTGCTTTTTCAAGCGGTAAGGCAGGCTGGTCAAGTGCAGAGTATCCGTTATTCTCGGGTGCAGGTAATTTTCTCACAAGGCTGGGCGGTAATATTCTTTTACTTCTCCCCTGTATTATTGCCGTTGTGGCTCTTGTTATCATTTCTAAAAAAGCTTTTAAGAAAACAACTGCTCACAAGGTTGTTACTTCTATTATCAGCATTGCCCTTGCAGGTACAACCGTGCTTTACGTGCTTACAATGAATCTTCGTTCCAAGCCTAACACAACACGTCTTTGGAAGGGTCACGATGATTACCTTGACGGCGTAGATAAAGTGAAATCAGGAAATCCTAACGTTCTTTTTATTCTTATGGACGATATGGGTTACGGGGACACCTCTCTTAACGGTGCAATTTACGACACGCCAAATATGGATAGAATCGGTGAAGAGGGCATCAATTTTGATAACTTCTATTCAAGCTATTCTGTTTGCTCCCCGGCAAGATTTGCTCTTATGACAGGCCGATATCCTTTCAGAGGCTACGCAGATAACGTTATTTATCCTACGGTTGATACGCTTTCCCCATTTGCACAGACCCGTATTTTCAACTCTATTGAAATGGGTAACAATGCAGACGGTATGCTTGGCGACGAAATCACCCTTGCAGAAATTTTCCAGAACGCAGGCTACAACACGGGTGCCTTCGGCAAATGGCATTTAGGCGATTACGGTGAATATCTTCCCACAAACCAAGGCTTCGACTACTTCTACGGCAGCCACCACGTTAACGATATGAAGCCCTTCTACCACGTAGTTGAAGAAAACGGTGAATATGAAATCGTTCACGGAACAGATGAATTAAAAGACCAGAGCAAAGCAAGTGAATGGATTCACCAAGAAATTAACGATTGGATTACAGACAAGGTTACAAGCTCTGACGAGCCTTTCTTTGCTTATTATGCTACACCGTGGCCCCACGCACCTATTTACGCAGGTGACGATTTTGACGGTATAACGGGTATGGGTACATACGCAGACTGCGTTACAGAATTTGACTATTACCTCGGTGAGCTTTTCAACACCCTTGAGGATTTGGGTGTTATGGATGACACTATTATCATCTTCACAAGTGATAACGGCCCTGCTCTTGAAGGCTCAGTCGGTGAGCTTCGAGGCGGTAAATATCTTGCTTACGAAGGCGGTCAAAAGGTGCCTTGTATGATTCGTTGGGGTAACAACAACGGTCTTTGGGAAAAAGGTGCAACAAGAAGTCAGAGTGCTACTCTCGTTGACGTTATGCCTACGTTAGTTGAGCTTTGCGGAATTACGGGTAACGGTGGCGAAAAGAACTACCTTCCCTTTGACAGAGATATTGACGGGGTTTCTTTAGTTCCTCTTCTTAAAAATGATACTGTTGTTCATACTGAAGAGCATCCCATTCTTCATATGAAGAGAGAAAGCCTTAAGGCTATTCAATACACTGTTCCAACTGAAGACGTACTTTCAAGAGAAGAATACAAAAACTACAAATATCCTGTTCTTACAGATAACGAATATATTACCTTCAAATATTTCCAGAGAATCCAGAATGACAACTCTGCTTTCTTTGATAAATACAGAAAGAACTGGTTACATATTTTAAGCGATGATGCAGGTGAAAACCTTAACCGTTCATCAGTTTACCCCACTATTGCAGAGGAAATGAACGAAAAGATGAATGAAATTATGAAGGATTTTAAATCTGACCGTCGCGGTGTAAATGAAGAGTATTATGAATAAAAACAAAAACAACCTCGGGTAAAACCGAGGTTAATTTGTAATGAAGGGTGTTGAGGATTTGCCACCACTTTCTATTATGATAAAACCTGCATCAAGCCTTTGTAATATGCGATGCAAATACTGCTTTTATCACGATGTTACCGACCACAGAGATATTAAAAGCTTTGGTCTTTTAACGGAAGAATGTGCAGAAAATTTAATAATAAAAGCCCTTGAATTTGCAAACGGTGAAAGTATTGCTTTTGCTTTTCAAGGCGGTGAGCCTACAATACGCGGTATTGATTTTTATAAATTTTTCTGTAAAACCGTTGATAAACACAACAAGAAAAACAGTAAAATTTATTATGGCTTACAAACAAACGGCACGCTTATTGATGATAAATGGGCAACGTTTTTACAAGAGCGAGATTTTCTTGTAGGGCTTAGCCTTGACGGTGATTTTGATAACAACTCTTTCAGAATTGACGATAAAGGGCAAAACGCTTTTTATAAAATCATAAAAGCTGCTGATATTTTTACAAAACATAACGTTCAATTTAATATCCTTACTGTTTTAACAGGTAGATGTGCAGAAAATATTGATGCTATTTTAAGATATTTTAAGAAAAGAAACTTTAAATATCTTCAGTTTATCCCCTGTCTTCGTCCTTTCGGTGACGAAACTGAAAGCGAATTATATATGACGGTTGAGCAGTACAAGCACTTTCTTATTCACGGCTTTAACGCTTACGTAAAAGACTACGTAAGGGGCGAATATACGAGTATAAGATATTTTGATAACCTTGTTCACCTTTATTTAGGAAACCCTACGGAGCAATGCGGAATGTGCGGTCACTGCACTCATCAGTTTGTTGTTGAAGGCAACGGCAACGTTTACCCTTGCGACTTTTATTGCACGGACGAATGGCTTTTAGGTAATATAAATTCACCGAGTGAGAATTTTGACACCCTGGCACACAGCGAGAAAGCTATTGAATTTTTAAGAGAAAGCCTTAAAATAAAAGAAGAATGTAAGAATTGCAGATATTTACCCCTTTGCCGTGGCGGTGGATGTAAAAGAAACCGATACGACAGAGATTACTGCGAAGCTTACAAAGGCTTTTTCGACGCCTGCTTGCCATTATTCAGGGCGTTTATAAATGAAAAAAAATAACAAAAAGCTGTTACACTCCTTAAAGTGTAACAGCTTTTTATTTTACATATCGTTTCTTATAATATCCTCAAGAGTTTCGCCTTTTACGGCAACGTAATCGTCTTCGCCGTTTACCATTATAACGGGTAATTTGGGAATTCGGTTATAGTTTGAAGACATTGCGTAGTTATAAGCACCTGTTGTGAGGACTGCTATAAGGTCGCCTCGTTTAACGCTTTCGGGAAGCTTTATTGAAGGTTGAATAATATCGCCGCTTTCGCAAAATCTCCCTACAAGGTCGCAGGTGAAGTTACATTCTTCATCTGCCTTATTAGCCGCTACAACGGTATATTCTGATTCGTAAAGAGCATAGCGGGGGTTGTCACCCATACCGCCATCAATAGCAACGTAATTTTTATAGCCTTCAATACGTTTAACGTTACCAACTTTATAGAGTGTAATACCTGCATCAGCAACAATGCTTCTGCCGGGTTCCATGCTTATAGCAGGCTCTTTGATATTCAACTTCTTACAGAGCTTTTTAACGTATTCGGCTACTTGTTTTATATTATCTTCGATATTTAAAACGGGGTCTTTTTCGGTATATCTCACACCATAACCACCGCCTAAATCAAGCTCTTTTGCCTCGTAGCCGAGAGTGTTTTTAACCTCGGCAATAAATTTAAGCATAATCTCTGCAGAACGAAGGAAAACGTCTGAATCAAAAAGCTGAGAGCCCACATGACAATGGAAGCCTGCAAGGTTAATATTTTTCTTTGTAAGGGCAATTTTTGTAATCTCCATAGCGGCACCCGTTTCAATGGGGAAGCCAAACTTTGAATCAACCTTACCTGTATTAACTGCTTCGTAGGTATGAGTATCAATACCGGGGGTAATTCTGAAAAGAATTTTTTGTTTCAGCCCCTTTTGACCCGCAATATTGTCAATAGCTTCAAGCTCTTCTAAATTATCAACAACGAAGCAGCCTACGCCGTTATCAATTGCAAACTCAACATCGTAATCAGTCTTACTGTTTGAATGGAAGCAGACGTTTTTCATATCATAGCCCGACATTTTTGCGGTATAGATTTCACCAACGGAAACAACGTCAACACCCATACCCTCAGAGCCTACGATATTATATATTTTTTTGAATGAACAAGCTTTACTTGCATAAAACGGTCTTGCGTTTTCGCCGAAATATTTTTTCATAGCATCGATATAAGTACGGCAATTTTTACGTATAGTTTTTTCATCCATAACGTAAATTGGTGTGCCGTATTTCTCTGCTAATTGGACAGTACTTCTACCGCCGAAAAACAAAACACCGTCTTTTATTTCAAGATTCGAACAAATCATAAACAATACTTACCTTTAAAAATTATACGTTAAGACCCTGTTCTCTCATAAGAGCACGCATTTTAGCTTCGTTTTCGGGCTCCATAGTTGTAAGTGGAAGACGAACGTAATTCTCACCGAAGCCGATTGCTGCAACTGCTGCTTTTGCGGGAATGGGGTTAACCTCGCAGAAAAGAGAATTGATAAGAGGAAGAAGCTCTAACTGAATATCACGGCTACCCTCAAGGTCACCTGCGAAGAATTTATCGCAAAGCTCAACAGTTTTCTTGGGAAGAATGTTTGAAACAACAGAAATAACACCTTTACCACCTAAAGACATAAGAGGTACAATCTGATCGTCGTTACCTGAATAAATATCAAAGTTACCCTTTGTAAGAGCAGCTATTTCAGCAATCTGAGAAATATTGCCGCTTGCTTCCTTGATACCTACGATATTAGGATGTTCTGCAAGAACTGCACAAGAAGCAGGTGTAAGGTTACAGCCTGTTCTTGAGGGAACGTTATAGAGAATACAAGGCTTTGTTGAAGCATCAGCAATAGCTCTGAATGACTCAATAAGACCTCTCTGAGTTGCTTTGTTGTAGTAAGGTGTAACGAGAAGCATTGCATCGCAACCAACCTCACAAGCAAATTCTGTAAGTGCTATAGCATATGCAGTATCGTTTGAGCCGGTACCTGCGATAACGGGCACTCTGCCTGCAACCTTTTCAACTGAAAAACGAAGAACCTCTTTGTGCTCTTCATCAGTAAGAGTTGAGCCTTCACCACTTGTACCCGCGATAACGAGAGCGTTTATTCCCTCTTCAATCTGCCATTCGATAAGTCTTTCAAATGCATCATAGTCAACGCCGTTTGCGTTCATAGGAGTTACAAGAGCTGTTGCAACACCTTGGAAAACAGTATTTTTCATAAAATATACTCTCCCTACAAAAAAATAATAGTTGCCGAAAAGCAACTACCCACACACAAATTCACCGCAATACACAAAAGCGTATAAAACGGTACAAAAAATATGTAAGATAGCTCTCCGCCAATGGCGACAACAACACAGATATTATTCCCTGCTGCCAGACCGACTTTTTACCTTAAGCCGTCTTCGGCACCTGTTCCTTTCGCCGCAACGGTTTTGGCAAACCTTAATTGCTACGGGTACTGATAACAAAATGCACCTCTATCGGTTGACATAAATATATCACACATGAAAAACAAAGTCAATTATAAAAAACAACAAATAACGTATATTTTATCTATCTTTTATTATATATAAAAGCAAAATACAAGCCGTTGAGAGCTTTCAACGGCTTGTATTGTTAGTTTTCAATAGTTTTAAAGTTGTTTCTTATCTCTTGCGTATCACCCGTTGTAAGATAAAAATCATATTGTGAGGGTGTAAAGCTTTGGAATTGTCTATGCTCTACAACGGCAATATAAGATGTAGTGCCATCTTTATCGGGCTCAATATTTGTTGTTTTTTCTCTTTCGAAAACACCTGATAAAAATTCAGTTTGCTCGGGTACGTAAACGCCTATACCGAAGCTATCGTCAAACTCACCCTTAAACGCCGCCCAATTCTCAAGAGATTTAAACTTGGGATAGCCCGCATCCGGCCAGAATATAAGCTCAGGCTCTTCTGTTAAATCGCCGTTGGTCCAAGGCTTATCACCGCCGTAATAGACAAATTCGTTAAAGGGCTCAATACAGTAAAATGCTGGTAACTCCTGATCTGATTCTGCCTCGGGATAACCTGAAAAATCAACGAATCTGCAAGTTACCTTAACAAGTTTACCTTCAAATTTATAGGTAGCCTCCATATAAGAAGGTGTTATAAACTCTTTCTCTTTTGCCCAATCAAGCGGACGACATTTGATATAAATAGAATTTTCATCTATTCTCAAATCTACAATTTTACTTGCATCACCGAACTGATTACCGCCTTGCACAGGGTTATAACGCCATACGTTTTCCATAAAAATACCGGTATCATATTTATCAGTGCCGTAATATGACTGCTGAACAAGTCTTCCGGGGTCATATCTGTTTATAAGATTAACGTTATCGTTTACGGACTCAGCATTATATCTTTCAGTAGCATTTGAATCGACCTTAATGAAACCGTCAACTGAAACTGCTTGAACGTTGGAATTTAAATCTTCAAGGTAGCTTAAAGCGCCGCCCCAATGAAGATCAACGCCTAATTTATATTCGTCTGATTCAATGAAAACCTCTTGCTTGGGAATTTCTCTGTTAAAAGCATTAAAGCCGAGGAATTCGAAATTGCCGTCACCCTTTAAAACTTCAAAAGAAATGCTATTAATTTTAGTAGCTTTCACACCCTCAAGACAATCATCAATAAATGAATAGAAGGTTGCGCCCTTTTCGTCGGTTGGCTCAAGGAAAAAGTCTTCTGTTTTTTCTTTAAGACCTATTTTATAGGAAAGCTCACCTTTCACGTAAGAATCTGATTTATATAAAAGCCCGTAATAATTAAACCATTCGGTTTCAATTTCTTCAAGATTAACAGTCGCTTTTTCATCTAAAGAGAACATTGCTTTAATATCTTCATTCATACCAATTTCGAGCTCGTTATCAATTTTTGAGGGTAAACAACTTATACAATAAGGCGAAGCAACCGCTGAAAAAAGAAACATTGATAACAAAAGGATTAAACCGATTATTTTTATTACACGTATCACTTTTTCACCTCGTTATTTAAAGTCTGTAACCAATCAAGCTCTTCTGCAGGAATTACAATATAATTATCGGCACCGTCACCCACACGAAGATAGACGTTTCTGATGCCCGCCTGAATGATATTTCTTGCACATACAGGGCAAGGCTTTGCTTTATAAACAGAGCTATCATCGGGATTAACGCCTGTTAAGTACAAATCAGCACCCATAGTTTGCTGGCGAGAACAATTTAAAAGAGCGTTCATTTCAGCGTGTACAGCTCTACATATACCGTAGCCCTCACCCTGATGCATATCAAGCGCCATTCGAGGACACTTACCGATTTCACAACAGTTTTCAAAGCCACGGGGAGAGCCGTTATAACCCGTTGAAACTACAACGTCATCCTTAACGATAACGGCACCGTATTTTCTTTTCAGGCAAGTGCTTCTATATGCAAAAACCTCTGCACAGTTCAGGTACGTATCAATTTTAGATACAAGTTTATTATTCTGCGGATATACCATAAAAACACCTTTACCTATTATTCACCAACGTATTCAACAGATTTTGCCCATTTAATAACATGCTCTTTATAAGCAATAGCATCAGTATTTGCCGTTATGAAATTTGCAATTAAAAATCCGTCATTGTGTTTATAAGCAGTAACAACGTAAGCATCAATTTTTTTACTTGAGTCATACATATACTCAAAGTAATAAAGCCCATCTTCCTCTTTTATACTTTCGGGATCCTCACCGTTTATTTCTGCTAAATCCTTCAAATATTCCTCTACTGTTAATTCTTTATCCTCGGGATAATCTTCAAAGGTTTCATTAAAGAAATAAATTTCAATCCCCTCAGCAACAAAGCCTGCGTCAATAGCAGAGTCTTTTTTGATTTCAAATTTGTCAGTAAGGGTTATTTTAACACCGTTTTCTGTAAAAGCTTTTTCTTTGCCTTCCATTTTAATTACCGGTGTTTTCGTTGTTGTAACATTTTCTTGAATTTCTTTATCTCTTATTTTCTCTTTAATACCGTAAATTGTGCCATAAACACCCATACCGACAACGGCAATAAGCAAAATGGCTACTATAATTTTCGGCACAAGCCTTTTATAATCAATAGATTTAAAATCAATTTTTGAAACTGTTTTGTTTTTATGAGGTTTAATTTTCATTTCTTTACTCCCATTAATAATTATTTTTATTTAAACTTCAATTTCTAGAATATGGGGTCTATGATCCGAGCAAATAATATCGGGAATATCAGCAGATATTATTTTCACGTCGGGGGTTGTAAAAATATAGTCGATCTTTTTATAAGGCTTATCTGACGGAAAGCTTAATAACTCTTCACCGATAACAGATGCAGTATCAATTAAACGGCTTTGAATAGGTTTTAACACCTCGTTATCAGGCTCAACGTTTAAATCACCCATAAAGACGCATTTTTCTTTTTCAAGGCAATTAAGAACGGTTTCAACTGCGTTTATATGCTCGTCGTAATTAAGACCGAAATGGGTAATCAAAACTGTTAAGCCGTTATCAAGAGTTACTTTCAAAACTGCTCTTGTTTCGTAAAGTTGATTGCCTGTTTTTTCTATCGGGTCGGGAATGCCCATAGTTTCAATAGTTTTCAAAGGATATTTTGACAAAATACCGTTACCAAAAGGACCATCGTCGTCCTCAATATCACAAGCCTTTGAAAAATAAAAATATTCGTACCCTGCAAGCCTTGCAAGCTCTTCAACCTGATTAACAAAATCAGACTCGGGGTCCGCCCCCCTCATTTCGTTTAAGCCTACTATATCAGCATCAAATTTTTTAATACCCTCGGCAATAAAGGGGAAATCTATTTTTTTAGTTATGAAGTTTGTACAAGACTGTGTATTAAAAGACATTAGTTTCATAATAGCACCCCAAGACCACAAATCAACAATATTTTATATATTATACCACAATATAAAAATAATGTAAACGAGGAAAAGAAAAAAGGCGGTAAAAACCGCCTTTTAATTTATCATTTATTCAGCAAATTCAACGGAAGCTGCCCACTCGAAGAAGTAATCTAAATAATTATAAGAATCAATGTCATTCACAGCAAAGCTAACAAGCCAGAAAGCTTTTTCACTCTCATAAACGAAATTGAGATAATATATATCAATCGTGTCATCATAGGCGTATTCAAAGTAATAAAGTCCGTTTTCTTCACACAGCTCTGAAACTTCAGACAAGCCACCGCTTTCGATAACCAAATTACCGTAGTCCTCTAAAGTAAGTTCACCGTAATCTTCAAGAAGAGTACGTTCTTCTTTTTCAACAAAAACTGCAACAACGTCTGTTTCTAAAGTAAAATCCGAATCAGGAGATTCAGTCATTTGGAATTTATCTGTTAATGTGATTCTCATTTCTTCTAAAGCAAAAGTTTTCGGTTCACCCTTGCTTTCAAAATAGTCGCCGAAAAGGCCAAATAAAAAGCCGATTATCGCCGCAATTATCAACACAACCAAACCAATTCTCTTACTTCTCTTACGGTTTTTTAACGAAGCCTCATCAGTAACGCCATCAAATAAAAATGCATTGCCATTTAAGGGATTATAACGGTTTTTACCAGTTAAATAAACGTCCTCAACACCTGCAGGGATAGTATAAAAATCGTTGCAAAATCCTTTACTGATCTTGTCGCCGATAACAAAAACTTTTGCCTCATTATCACCTATAGTAAAGGTTTTCTCTTCGTTATTTTTCAAAGCTCCTAATTTTCTGCAAGGAACGTCTCTAATAACGGTATCCTGGCAAGTATAATCCTCTATGTAAACTTTCACTTTCGCTAAGCTTGCCACAAAGCTTTTTTGCCTTTTGATTGTTAAATTTCTCATAATTTACCCCTTTCTGAATCCAACCTGCATTCAGCAGATTAATTTACCCCACTTTTTAACCCGAATATTATAAACAGCATGAAAACCTGTTTACACCTTTTTTCAATTCAAAGCACTCTTTTTTAATTTTAAAAATAGCGTTCACACCATCGGGTATTGTAATTTCAAAATCAGTAGAATCGGCATTATTTACGTAGCTTACAGAAACCTTTCCGTAAGGTGTTTCGATACTGCCTTTCATATTCTCAAACATTGTAACACACTGCGGCTCAATAATCAATGATTGGTAACCAACTGAAGCTTCTTCTTGTTTTATACCTAAAAGATATTTGAAGAAATATGATACAGGTGCACCGAACATTGGGTGACTGTGAGAACGGCTTCGGTTACTGTCCCAATATTCATGGAAGGTTGTAGCACCGTTTCTTCGCCAATGCTCAAAGCCTTGAGCACCGTCGTTTGTAAGAAGCTTTACCGCAAGCTCGCCGTTTCCTTTTCCAAAAAGAAGCCTTATTAAAATATCGGTCGCAAAAATGCCCGTATCAAAGCAACCTACCTTTTCGTAATATCTCACAATATTTTTATAGGTGTTTTCGTTACCTAATCCTATATCAACACCGAAAACGTTTGCACCTTGAACGTTCATAACAAAGTTATCGTCAAAGGCATTGAAATAAGCAGCTCTTATTGCATTTTTACGAAGATTTATTTTTTCTTTATACTCTTCTATATCTTCGGATTTACCGATAACACCAGCAATTTCACACATCTTTTTAAGTGATTTCACCATAAAGTAAGTGTTAACGTATGGTGCAGGGATAACCATCTGCTGATTGTGGGCGGTAATATCTTTATCGGGGTAAACCACGTTAGGTCCGCACCAATCACCTAAGCACCACTCGCCTTTTTTATCACTTGTAACAAGACCGAATTCAGAATGTTCTTCAAGATAATCAATGTATCTTCTCATTGCATTATAATATTTTGAAAGCACTTCCGTTTCACCGTAATGCTTATATAACTGATAAGGTACTTCAACGATAGCACTACCCCATCCACCCGGACCGCCACCGCTACGGATATAGGGTGCAGTATACTGGATATGACCGCTTAAAGTATCCTGACCGTCGGCAATATCCTGAAGCCATTTTTCATAAAAGGATTTTGCATCCATTGTGGTAAAAACAGCATTACAAGTAAGCTGACCGTCTCCGGTATAGCCACGTCTTTCAAGATGAGGGCAATCAGACGGGTGACCAGTATGCATATTGCAAAGCATTGTATGTAAAAAGGTTTTATAAGTCCAATTTAAAGTTTCGTTACTACACTCAAATTCGGAATTCACTTTAACGTCGGCATAAATAACCTTAACGCACAAGGCTTCTGCATCACCAATTATTTCAAAGCAACGAAAACCAAACCAAGTAAACTGAGGTTCTACAATTCGCTCTTTACCGTCTGAAATAATTGTAAATCTTTGCCCTTGGTTATGATTCATATCAATTTTACCATCGGGCATAAGCTCTTCCGAAAAAACAACCTCTATTATTTCACCTTTCGGTGCATTGACCTTTATAACGGGGTAGCCTGTTGTGTTTTCACCGCAATCGTAAACAAAACCATTTTCGCCTACACCGATTTTCTTTAAGTGTAGTTCTTCAATAAAAGTGTCAACAGGGCAATCAGTCTGACAATATT
Organism: Acutalibacteraceae bacterium; assembly: GCA_045648585.1. Lineage (GTDB taxonomy): Bacteria > Bacillota > Clostridia > Oscillospirales > Acutalibacteraceae > DTU089. Next base: position 2,430 of record JAZROI010000053.1, on the reverse strand, counting down.
CACTTAAAACGGGCTCAAATAAGTCTGCATTTCGCCACAATGAATCATCGAAATTATTATCAAAATAATCTTCAAGCAATGTGAAATCTTGTTGTTCGTTTTTAACAAAGCAATAATCGTTGATATAGCTTTTATGTATTTTGCAATTTTCGTCTGAAATAAAATCAAAAGCACCATTTTCGGTTTTGGCAGAAATCCGATAAATCGCCTTGGGTAAGCCGAAAGTTCTATTGTGGTGGCAATACCAACCACCGCCGAAATGAAGTGCAATTACGTTTTCACCGTCTTCAACAAAAGGCGTAATATCGAACTCAGGAACGTAAATTCTGTGACCCGTCAAAATCTCGTCAACAGGGTCAACCGTTGCTTCAAAATCAGATGAAAGAGGTAAAAATGTATCAGGGTTAATACAAACACCGTTAATATAACATTTAAAGAACCCTAAGCCCAAAACAAAAAGCTTAACATTTATAGCTTTTTCAACGTTAAAATGACCTCGCAAAACGAAAAAATCGTTAGATTTACAATCACCCTTACCAACCCAACAGGCATTTTTGAAATAGAATTCCTGATTCATAACCACACCACACAAAATTTAAATTTCGACAAGTTTTGAGATAGAAAAATTATATCACAGTGGAAATTTGTTTTCAAGAAAAAGAACAACGAAGACTTCTTCTTTACGATAAGTCTTCGTTTCAAAATTTTTATTTTAACCCATAACAACAAAATTAACCTCTATAAAGATAAAAAGCGATTTGTAACTTCATCAGAATATGGATATAAATGGGTATTTATATCGTTATAATTATTCATTACCCGAACAAGTTGTGAAAGCAATTCAGGATTTCTTGGGAAATGCTTACCTACATTTTCGTCGTAGTGTTTTTTACCTAAATTCATTTCACGATAATATTGGTCTAACCGTTTACCATATAATGCAACATAGCCGCCAAACAGCGCCTGAAGAAGATAAAAATACTTATCTTTTACCCAAAAGATATTTGAATTGGATTTATCAGATAAAGTGAAATCATTTCGATCATCTTCGTCAACCTGCATTTTTTCACATTCGAGCAACACTTCAAGACGTTGATTCAGAATATCTTCAAGTTCCAACAAAGTGTTTATGTGAATACTATGGCTATGAACAGAAGAAAAACACTCTATTTCTTTCCAATATTCTACCGCAGTAGTCCAAAAAAGCCAGTCTGCTGTATAGATTACATTCTTCTCACCGTTTTTCATTTGATCTTTCCACATTTCAGCTTGTTCTAATACAGTTTTAAATGGTTGAAGATCAATTAAAGCGCCATCGTTATTAAATTGATATCGCATAACTTCTTGCACCGGATAATTGGTTGTATCAAAAAGTTCAATATTATTAAAAATCAACTCAAACGCCTGACGCATATATAACGCATCATCCTTATGCCGTTGAATTTGTACAGAAAAATCATTCATAATTTTGTTGTAGCGATCTTCTTTTCGTGCTTCATAAGGAACTTTAAACGCTAAGTTATAAGCGTCTTTTAACTCATTTTTCATTATTCTAATGTGTTTATCCTTTGAAAAATAAACATCTAAAATCGAATCTGTCAACAAAATTAATACAATTAAATTTACTAAAAAAGAGAAAACAAATAAAGTAAAGCAAGAACAAAACACCGCAATGCATGACACGATAGCGGCGGTTATGGAATAATATGTAAATGCAGCGAAACAACAAAAGCGAGGACTCAATAGGCGTTCTTCAACCAAATCTTTCCAATATATTACATGATCTTTTTCTGAGAGAATAGATAAAACCGATATAGAAATAAAGGTTAACGAAAGCTGTGCGGAAAAAATAGACCAAAGCGTATTAGTGCTATCATTTCCAAATAATTTATTGATATATATTTCAACAAAATCTAAAGGAGCTGAAATCAAATTTCTAAATCCAGAAAACAACCATAAAAAAGCAACTGTTAAAGCTGCTCCTAAAATAACAGAACAAAGTAAAGTTTCTTTTTTTGAAAACGTCCTTTGAGTTTTCTTCATAATATCCCCTTCTTTTCGCTCATTAATAATTATATAATACAGAAAATGGTTATTTTAGTCAATATCCGCCATCCCTCTAAATCAAGCGACAAAATTTTTCTTATAATTGTAAATCGCACTTAATCTTGGCAATCATTAATTCAATACATTTTTTATAATCATCAAAAATAAAAAATGAATAAAAAACTCTTGACAACATATAATTATAGTGTTATAATACTTAAGCACTCGAGAGAGGCAAGTAAATATCGCGGAGTAGAGCAGCCTGGTAGCTCGTCGGGCTCATAACCCGGAGGTCGTGAGGTTCAAATCCCACCTCCGCAACCAGAAAATAAAAGATACCCTTTAGGGTGTCTTTTATTTTTTTATTTCCGAAGTGATTTTAAT
>JAZROI010000052.1:0-22602 GCA_045648585.1 Acutalibacteraceae bacterium | reverse complement strand
TGTTCCTCTTATTATTGACAACACCTTTGCAACTCCTGTCGGTTGCCGTCCTTTTGAATGGGGCGCAGATATCGTTACCCACTCAACAACAAAATATATGGACGGTCACGGTGCAGCAGTCGGCGGTTGTATCGTTGATTCCGGTAAATTCGACTGGATGGCTCACGCTGATAAATTCCCCGGTCTTTGCACTCCCGATGATAGCTATCACGGTATAACTTATGCAGAGCGTTTCGGTAAAGAAGGGGCTTTTATCACAAAAGCAACCGCTCAGCTTATGAGAGATTTCGGCTCAATTCAGTCACCTCAAAACGCTTTCTACCTTAACTTAGGCCTTGAAAGCCTTCACGTAAGAATGAAACGCCATTGCGAAAACGGTCTTGCAGTTGCAAAATTCCTTGAAGCAAGTGACAAGATTGAATGGGTAACCTACGCAGGTCTTGAAAACGACAAATACCATAAATTAGCAGAAAAATATCTTCCAAACGGAACCTGCGGTGTTGTTTCATTCGGTGTTAAGGGCGGCAGAAAAGCTGCTGAAGAGTTTATGAAAAAGCTTAAGCTTATTGCTATTGAAACTCACGTTGCTGATGCAAGAAGCTGTTGCTTACACCCTGCAAGTGCTACTCACCGTCAGATGAATGACGACGAGCTTATCGCAGCGGGTATTACAAACAACCTTGTAAGACTTTCTTGCGGTCTTGAAAACGCAGAAGACCTTATTGCAGATATAAAACAAGCACTTGGAGAATAATGCTACACATTATTCTCAGTGATATACGCTACGCGTGTGATATTTGCTGTCGCAAGTGATATTCAAAACTTCGGTTTGAGTGATATATTTTGCTATCGCAAAACATTAAGGGTCTGCGACGCATAGTGAATACAAAGTGATGCGAGTTAGAGTGATATTATAACGATTATAGTTAGTCGAAACAGTGTAAAATTACACTGTTTCGACACCAAATACATGATTTGGTATCGAATTTTCTTTGAAAATTCGACTATAATCCTTTCAATGAATGTATTGCAAAATTGTATTTTATGAAAAACAATTTTGCTAAAAGCCGATAAAATCGGATTTTGCGAAACGCAGTTGCGTTTCGACAAATAACATTCATTATAATTGGCTTCGCCCCGACACTCCTAACTCCTCACTCCTAACTTTTAAAAAGGAGGTATGAGGAATGCCAATTAAATTACAAAGCGAGCTTCCCGCAGTGGAAATACTCAAAAAAGAAAACATTTTCGTAATGACCGATACTCGTGCCATTACTCAGGATATCAGACCTTTAAAAATATTAGTTCTTAACCTCATGCCTAAAAAAACAGAAACAGAAACTCAGCTTTCCCGTCTTTTAGGCAACACTCCGTTACAGGTGGAGTTTGAACTCATCCACACAAAATCCCATATTCCAAAGCACACGCCAAAAGAATATCTTTTAGCATTCTACAAAACCTTTGATGACGTTAAGCACAGAAAGTTTGACGGGCTTATTATCACAGGCGCACCCGTTGAAAAAATGGAGTTTGAAGAGGTTTCTTATTGGGAAGAGCTTTGCGAAATTATGGAGTGGTCTAAAACCCACGTTACAAGCACGTTTCATATTTGCTGGGGTGCTCAGGCGGGGCTTTATTACCATTACGGTATAAAGAAATACCCCTTACCCGAAAAGCTTTCAGGTATATACGAGCATACCGCAGATTATAAGCAGTCAATTCTTTTAAGAGGCTTTGACGACCGCTTCCCCGTTCCTCATTCACGTTATACAACGGTAAAGAGAGAGGAAATTGAAAAAGTGCCTGACTTAAAAATTCTCGCTTCTTCCGAAGAAGCAGGGGTATATATCGTTACAACCGAAAACGGAAAGCAGATTTTCGTTACAGGCCATTCAGAATACGATACCGATACTCTTAAAAACGAATTTTTAAGAGATAAGGATGCAGGGCTTGATATCAAAATGCCGAAGAACTATTTCCCAAATGACGATATCACAAAAGCACCTCTTAACACATGGCGTTCACACGCAAATCTTCTCTACACAAACTGGTTAAACTACTTCGTTTACCAGACAACTCCTTACGATATTGAAACAATCGAATAAAGTGCAAAAGAAAAGCAGTTACGAAACTACAACTCGTAACTGCTTTGTTTTGTTATAAAATAATTATTCTGTAACGTCCGTTGATTGTGCTTCTGCAGGTGTTTCTGCAGGTGCTTCTGCAGGCACTGTAACCGGCTCAACGGGATTTGTGGGGTATGTATTACCAGGAGCGTATCCACCCATTAAGTCGGGGGACATACCTGCCATTTGAGGCATACCGTTTGCATCAGTCGCAACAGGCTGTTCCTCGGGTAATTTTTTAAGCTTTGATGCCGCCATTATACCGCTTGCAAGAGAAATAATTACCCAAGCGTGAAAAGCATAGTCAATAATCATATCAACCGAGAAACCGCCGAAACCGAATAATGCTAACGTATCAATCACGAAAAATACGAGAGCAAAAGTTATCCAACCGTAACGTTTTTTAGAGAGCACCCAAGCAAGTGCGTACAAACCAATAACAATTACCGCAATAACAACTGCAACTATAAAGAAGCTATTGTCCAACGGAACGAAATCTTCTACTCCAACGTAATAATCAGCAGGGAATTTACCTGTATAAAGCATTCCGAAGAAGGTTATGTAGTAAGGAACTGATGCTGAAAAAAGAAAATAGGAATCGCCACCGGCGATAAGTAAAATCGTGTTAATTAAAGAAAAAGCCACAACAACCAAAAGGTTATTTCTTGAGCCTTTGCATTTCGCTTCTAATTTATCTCTTTCAGATAAATTATGGTTTACTGTTTTTTTGTTAAATAAAGCCATAAAAACTGTCCTTTCTTTTCCACTTTATTTTATTGTATCAAGACTATATTAAACGGTCAATTATCTTTTTAAACAAAAAATATTATAAATCTTTGTAATTTATTTTTCTGTTTCTGAAATAAAACTCTTTATCATACTCACCTATTTCACGAAGCACTCGGCAAGGATTACCTACCGCTACAACGTTTGCGGGAATATCCTTTGTAACAACGCTACCCGCACCAATAACAGTATTATCCCCTATTGTAACACCGGGAAGAATAAGTGCCCCCGCGCCTATCCAACAATTTCTACCTATATGCACGGGCATATTGTACTGATAAGCCTTTTCTCGAAGCTCGGGTAAAATCGGATGCCCTGCTGTTGCCACTACAACGTTGGGGCCAAACATCGTGTAATCGCCAACGTAAATATGGGTATCGTCTACCATAGTAAGCCCGAAATTTGCGTAAACCGATTTTCCAAAATGAACGTGATGACCGCCCCAATTAGAATGAAACGGCGGCTCTATGTAGCAATCCTCACCGATTTCCGCAAACATTTCTTTAAGCATTTTCGCCCTTTTATCAAGCTCTGACGGTCTTGTCATATTAAAATCGTAAAGCTTGTCAAGATAACCTAACTGCTCTATCATTATATCGTCACCGCTTGGGTAATATATATCCCCTGAATGTAATTTTTCTTTGTTTGTCATAACGTCACATCCTTTGGAAATTATACTAACATTATCTTCGTAAAATATCAAGTTCCACACATTTACATCTTGCGAAATTTGAGGAAAAATGATATATTATCTTAGATAATAAAGTATTAACTAAGGAGTTTAATTTATGAAAATTACAGATTCTGTTATTTACATAGGCGTTAACGACCACAACATAGATTTATTTGAAGGTCAGTATATAGTACCTAACGGTATGGCTTACAATTCATACGCAATAATTGATGAAAAAATTGCAATTATGGATTCAGTTGATATAAATTTTACTGAAGAATGGCTTAACAATATCAAAACTGCTCTAAACGGTAAAGCTCCCGATTATCTTATCGTTCAGCATATGGAGCCTGACCACTCTGCAAATATCGATAATTTTTTAAGAGCCTACCCCGAAGCAACCGTTGTTGCATCTAAGATGGCTTTCGATATGATGAAAGCGTTTTTCGGCACAGCTTATGAGGATAGAAGAATTATCGTCGGTGAGGGCGACACTCTCAATTTAGGCAACAGAGAATTAACCTTCGTTACTGCACCTATGGTGCATTGGCCTGAGGTTATCGTAACATATGACAGTAAAGAAAAAATTCTTTTTTCTGCTGACGGCTTCGGTAAATTCGGTGCATTAGATATTGACGAAGATTGGGCTTGTGAAGCAAGACGTTATTATTTCGGTATCGTTGGAAAATACGGTCCTCAGGTGCAAACACTTCTCAAAAAAGCAGCAACACTTGATATTGAAAAAATCTGTCCTCTTCACGGACCCGTGCTTACAGAGAATTTAGGTTATTATCTTGATCTTTATAACACTTGGTCATCTTACGGTGTTGAAAGTGAAGGCGTTGTTATAGCTTACACGTCAATTTACGGTAACACTAAAAAAGCTGTTGAGCTTTTAGCCGAAGAGCTTAAAAAAGCAGGTTGTCCCAAAGTTGTAGTTAATGACCTTGCAAGATGCGATATGGCAGAGGCTGTTGAAGATGCTTTCCGCTATGGCAAAATCGTTCTTGCAACAACTACTTATAATTCCGATATTTTCCCCTTTATGAGAACCTTCATCGATGCTCTTACTGAAAGAAGCTTTCAGAATAAAACCGTTGCTATTATTGAAAACGGTAGCTGGGCTTCAACCGCAGGCAACGTTATGAAGAAAATGTTTGAAAAATCAAAAAATCTTACTTTTGCAGAAAATAACGTTAAAATTAAATCCGCAGTAAGCGAAGAAAACCTCGACCAAATAAAAGCACTTGCAAAAGAGCTTGCATAATTAGCTATAATAAAAACAAAACCGACAAACTGTTTTTCACATACAGCTTGTCGGTTTTTAATATTAATTTATATTTCAGGGAAAACACTTGCAACTTCAGATAGGATAATTTCAGCTTTTGCTTTATCCCGTTTATACTCCTCGTTATCTCTTACCGATTCTATTTTCCAAACGCTAAGAAGCTGCGGGAAGGTAAGAAGCGTTTCAAAAGCCGCAGCATCACCGTACTTATTTTTTATATATTCTATAATTTCGCAAGGGTCAGTATCGGCATTATCAAAAAGAGTTCCTTTAGAAGCAAGAAAAGCACATAATTCACGGGCCTTATCCTCTTTCCCCTCTTCACAGCAAGAAAGAACAGCTTCTATTCTTTTTTCCACTTCGCTTAAATCTAAAAGAAATGCACTTGTAAGCATTATTCCTATCTGTTTTTCAGTAAAGCCTGTTTTCCTGAAAAAGCCGATATATTTTGCAACTATCAAACCGACCTCATCGTTTTGCTCTGTAATTGCGGTCTTGCTATCTATCATCCATTGCGGAACATTGTTAAAATTATCATTTACACCCATTTTTATCACCAGATTGATTATACACTTTTACTTCGTCAAAATCAACAAATAACCTTTTGAAAATTTGACTTGTCTAAAAAATAACATTCGTTGACTTATAGCGTGTACCTAAAGTATAATATATCTGCAGTCCTAATAAGCGGTGGAGTCAGTCATAATCGCAATAGCGGTTATTTATTGGATTGCCGACCATTGTCGTTTTCTGCCGTCCGTATGGGCGGTTTTTTTTGACATTGTTCGCCAGACACCAAGAAGGAGTTTTTATGAATCAAATTACAATTGTTGCATTAGTAATCTTTGCAATCACCTATCTTTTGATGATGTTTTTCCAAAAGATACGTCCCCACATTGTAGCGGTCTCCGCTCTTGTTTTTATTGGTTTAGGTTTAGTTGCATCGTTCAAGCCCGATTTATTCGGTCCTGATTTTTTCACAACCGCAAGCGGAACGTTCAGCTACACTCTATCGGATGTTTTCTCCGAAATCGACTGGAACGTTATAATGATGATAGCAGGTACTATGGGTACTGTTTACCTTTTCATCGAATCAAAAATGCCTCAGCTTTTATCAGATATTCTTATATCTAAAATGCCTAATATGAAATGGGTTGTCGTTGTTTTATCACTTTTTGCTGGTATCGTTTCAGCCTTTGTTGATAACGTTGCAACAGTGCTTATGATTGCCCCTGTTGCATTGGCTTTCTGCAAGAAGCTTAACATATCACCCGTTTCATCAATTATTTGTATTGCTGTTTCCTCTAACTTGCAGGGGGCAGCAACTCTCGTAGGTGATACGACCTCAATTCTTCTCGGTAAAGCCGCAAACCTTGATTTTTCCGATTTCTTCGTTGATAGCGGAAAGCCAGGTATGTTCTGGGTTGTTCAGGCAGGTGCTCTTGTCAGTGCTTTTATCATTCTCTTTATGTTTAGAAAAGAGAACACACCTATCGAATTCAACTCTAAAACAAAGGTTGAAGACTACGTACCTACAATTCTTCTTGTTGGTACGGTAGCCGCCCTCATCCTCGCTTCATTTATTCCTTACAAAGATAATGCTGCCCCCGGTGAATTCTATAAGCCCGATATAACAAACGGTCTTATTTGTATAGCGTTCTTTGTAATCGGTGCTTTAAGAGAAATCTTTATTAAGAAAAACAAAGAAATCGTTAAAAAAGACCTTAAAGAAATTGACTACTATACAATCGTTCTTTTAACTTGTCTTTTCATCGTTATCGGCGGTATTAAGGCGGCAGGCGTTATTGACGTTATCGGCTCAGCTATTGCAAGCCTCGGTTCAGGCTCAATATTCCTTGTATACACTATTATCGTGTGGATGTCCGTTATCCTTTCAGCATTCATTGATAACATTCCATATACGGCAACAATGCTTTCAATTGTTCCCGTTATTGCCGCAGATTTAGGAATGGACCCCAAGCTTTTATATTACGGTCTTCTTTGCGGTGCTACCTTAGGCGGCAACCTTACACCAATCGGTGCTAGTGCAAATATTGCAGGTATCGGTATTCTTCGTAAAGAGGGTTACGAGGTAAAAAGCACTACATTTATGAAATACGGCGTACCTTTCACTTTATCAGCTGTTATTACAGGTTATGTTCTTCTCTGGGTAATTTGGGGAGTATAATATAAAATAAAAATACAAAACTAACTGTAGTTGACTAAACGTCAATTTAAATATATAATTAAACCATACATAAAAAAACTATTAGCCATATTGTTAGCTTAAGTGTTTATTTATGTATGGTTTCTTTTTTAATCAAAACTTAAGGAGCTTTATCTATGCTTTTTTCAATTTTCATGCTAGCCATTGGCTTTGTTGTTTTAATTAAAGGTGGCGATTGGTTTGTTGACGGTGCAACTGGTATTGCTCGCCGTTTCCATTTGCCTGAAATCCTTATAGGAGCTACTGTTGTTTCTATAGGCACAACTCTTCCCGAGGTTATGGTTTCCGCGGGTGCCGCCGCGCAGGGCTCAGGTTCAATTGCTTACGGAAATGCTTTAGGCTCAATAATTTGCAATACGGCTCTTATTGCTGCTTTAACAATAGCTATTAAACCCGGTGCTGCCGCAAGAAAAAGCTTAAAGGTGCCCGTTGCATTCTTCTTCGGTGCAGCTGCTATCTATTGTGCTGTATCATATATATTCGGTGAATTTTCTCGTATTACGGGTATAATACTTCTTTCTGTATTTGTTATTTATATGGTAACTACTGTTATCCGTATGAAAAAAAGCGGTGCTGATATCGAAACCGTTCAGGCTGAAGAAGAGCACGGTGCTATCACAAGCGAAGCAGAGCTTGAAGCCAAAAGCGGTGAGGACCACGTGGTAGAATCAAAAGAAGAAGGAACGAAAGACTCTATTCTCAAAGATATTTTCCTTTTAATTCTCGGTGCTGTTTTAATTGCTGTTGGTGCAGATTTATTAGTTGACCATGCGACTATTATAGCAACCGAATTAGGAGTTTCAGAAAAGGTTATCGGCCTTACAATCGTTGCCCTTGGCACTTCTCTTCCTGAATTTGTAACCGCAATCACATCTCTTATTAAAGGTCACGGCTCGCTTTCGCTCGGTAATATTATCGGTGCAAATCTCTTTAACCTTGTGCTTGTCAGCGGTGTTGCAATAACAATAAGCCCCTTTGCTCTCCCCGTTTCAGGATTAATTAACGGTATTAACTCTTCTTTAATAATTGACATTCCCGTTATGTTAGCGGTAATGCTTATTTTAACCGTACCAACTCTTATAAAAGAGAAACTTTCACGTTGGCAGGGCATTTCTCTTCTCGGTATTTACGCCGCATTTTGCGTATTACAATTTGCATTATAAAACACCTTACTCATAACAGCACTGTTATACACTAACGATTCTGCAAAGCAGGTTTTAAAATGAAAAAAATCACATCAATATCTCTTGTTTTTTCTATCATATTTCTATTGTGCAGTTGTGGTGCGAAGCCACAAACCACAGAAGCAACCACTAAAGCACCTGCACAACAAGTAGCTAATACTCCTCAGGAGCCTATTTACGTTTACAAAAACGCAGTTAAAGATTATCTTCTGCCTTTAGAAGAATTTTCTTGGGAACGCCTTTACAAGCCTGAATTTGTTATGGTTCATTTTATCAGTGCGGTTGGGCCTCATAAAGAAGATCCATACAACATGAAATACGTAAGAGATATTTTCATAGAATATGACATTAGCGTTCACTATATAATAGAACGTGACGGAACAATAAATTGTTATATTCCTGAAAACAGAGTGGCTTGGCATGCAGGCTCCGGTGAATTTTTAAACGACCCGAAATATACCAATCAAATGAATCAATACGCCATCGGAATTGAGCTTGTTGCTATCGGCTCAGAGGATGACATGTCTATTTATATGAGTGGTAGCGAATATCGGGCTTTAGATAATTCTCTTAAAGGCTTTACCGAGGAACAATACGATTCCTTGAAAGCTTTGGTTGCTGATATATGTGAAAGAAACGATATCCCGTTAGACAGAGAGCATATCATCGGCCACGAGGATTATTCTCCTGAAAAAACTGACCCCGGTGAACTTTTTGATTGGAACAGAATATTACTGTAAAACAAACTACCGAGTATATACACTCGGTAGTTTTTCTATATTTTTTCAATTATTAAATCAACACATTCCTCAGGTGAAAGCCCGTCACATTCAACAGTAACATCAGCGTATTTTTCATAAAGAGGTGCTCTTTCGTTATAAAGGCTATTTAAGGTCTGACCCTCTTTCATTGCAATTCCGCGTGTATGTATATTTTTTATACGGCTATGAAGTTCATCTGAATTAACCTTTAGATAAACGGTTACCCCGTCAGCTTTTAGCTTTTCCATAGCCTCTTTACCGTATACAACACTACCGCCCGTAGCAACAACACTATTTACAAAAGTCGAATTGCAAACAACGTCGTTTTCGACGCTGATAAACTTCTCAATACCATTTTCATTAATAATATCGCAAAGAGCTTTACCTGATATTTTTTGAATAATTAAATCGGTATCAACAAAATCCATAAGAAGCGATTTTGCAAGTAAAACGCCAATGGTGCTTTTCCCAGCACCGGGCATACCTATAAGAACAACGTTTTTCATATGATAAAATATTATTCTCCTTGATATGTGGGTGCGTTTTTCGGTGCAGTACCCTTGATAACCTTATGATAATATGAATAAGTCATAGGTGTATCGGATGAAAGATTATCAGCATCTGTAACTTCACCTAAAAAGATAGTATGAGTTTCTGTTTCCATAGTGTTAATAACCTTGCAGGTAATATAGCTCATAGCTTGAGGTAAAACGGGAAGATAACCTTTCACAAGAGGCTCAATACCATCGAATTTATCAGTATCCCTACCACTTCTGAAACCAAATGAGCCTATAACCATAGGGTCCACGTTTTCGCCGAGAATATTAAGTGCAAAAACGCCCGTATCCTTTATACATTCGTTTGTATAGTTATCGTGGTTGATAGAAACTGCAATTGTCGCAGGGCTTGAGGTAATCTGCATAGCAGAGTTAGCAGTGCAGCCTGTAGCCTTACCCTTTGCCCAGGTAGTAACAACGTATACGCCGTATGATAAATTAAAAAGTGCAGTTTTATTCATATAAGCAACCCCTATCTTTTTTAATTCATTTTGATTTCAAATGTTTTTTGATTATTATATCAAACCAACTCTGTTTATGCAACAAAAAACCGATAGAGTTGCCCCTATCGGTCTTTTTCAAGCTTGTGTGAATGCTTCTTTACCAAGATAACACACTGGGCAAACCCAATCCTCAGGAACATCCTCCCATGCTGTACCGGGTGCTACGCCGTTATCAGGGTCACCTTTTGCAGGGTCATAAACATATCCGCAAGGGCATTCGTATTTCATTGAAACCACTCCTTTTTCCTATAATGATTGTAATTTATCGAAACGCAGTCGCGTTTCGCAAAAGCCGATTTTATCGGCTTTTAGCAAAATTGTTTTTTATAAATACAATTTTGCATTACATTCATTGAAAGGATTATAGTCGAATTTTCAAAGAAAATTCGATACCAAATCTTATATTTGGTATCGAAACAGTGTAATTTTACACTGTTTCGATTAACTATAATCGTTATAGTATAGGAAGAAAAGAGTTAATTATTCACCAAAATATCTCTTAAGAAGACCTTCAAATGCTTTACCGTGTCTTGCTTCATCGCGAGCCATTTCGTGAACAGTGTCATGGATAGCGTCAAGGTTCTGCTCCTTAGCCATCTTAGCAAGCTCAAATTTGCCGAGTGTTGCGCCGTTTTCTGCTTCAACTCTCATTTCGAGGTTTTTCTTTGTTGAATCAGTTACGAGCTCACCAAGGAGTTCAGCGAATTTTGCTGCGTGCTCCGCTTCTTCGTAAGCTGCTTTTTCCCAGTAAAGACCGATTTCGGGATAGCCTTCTCTATGAGCAACTCTTGCCATTGCAAGATACATACCAACCTCTGTGCATTCGCCGTTGAAGTTTGCACGAAGACCTTCGATGATTTCTTCGCTTACGCCTTTAGCAACGCCGAGAACGTGCTCTGCTGCCCAAGTCATTTCTTCTTCTTTAACTTCTACGAATTTTTCTGCGGGAGCTTTGCAAAGAGGGCAAGCCTCGGGGGGATTTTCGCCTTCAACAATCTGACCGCAAACTAAGCATTTCCATTTTTTCATAATAATAACTCCTTCAAAAATAAATTTTTAATTTTATTTAGCTTTTTATATATTATTTCGGCAAGCTTTACACAAGCCGTAATAAACTGTTTTTTGCCTTTCAACCTCGTAGCCCATTTCATTAAAAACACTTGGCGTTTCAGGTTTGCAAAAAACATCGGTTATAACATCGCATTTTTTGCAAAGGAAATGAATATGGTCTTCAAGATTTCCTTCGTAATGAACTTTCTTGTCACTGCTTTCTACTACAGTAATAAAGCCTTCTTCGTGAAGCTGGCCTAAATTTCTGTAAACTGTACCGAGGCTGATGTTAGGGATAACCTCTTTCACCCTTTCATATATAACATCGGCAGTAGGGTGGTCACACGAGCATTGCAAAACATTAAGCACTGCATCCCTCTGTTTAGAGCTTCTCATAACATCATCTCCTGTCTGTTTCAAATAACTAGTAATAATTACTGTTATCACTATAACAAACAGTTTTAATTTTGTCAACATATTTTTTAAATTTTTATAAAATTTTTTCCAAAAGCTTTAAATAATCCTCTTGAAGCTGCGAAAGTTCTTTATAGTACTCTTTCGTTTCGTCATTTAAAAGTAGATATTTACCTACTCTTCTTACCGCTTTTTCAAAACGGCGGTTAATTTTATACCCCTCTTCTACAATCGGGCAATCGGCTCTGTAATCAAAGATAACTTTTACCGCATCTTTTCCCTCTGATGATATCAAAAGCGGAAATAAGGGGTAAATACGGCAAGTAAGCGGTCTTTTATTTCTATCACAGCTACCGTTACAAACCGCAACAGTATCTCCCTCTTTATTTTTAAATATTTTCATGCTTTTATCAATAAATTCCTCTTCACCCGGAAAAATTATCATTCCCGTTTTCTCATCGCCCTTGCAGCATTTACCGTCACAAATTTTCCCACAATCGAAATCAAGCGGAGTAACTTTTCTTAATTGGGAATAACAGCTTTCAATAACTTTTTCTTTTTTCATAATTACCTCATAATTTTGTTCTTTCAGGATATACTATTTTTACAACAAAGGGGGTTGTAAATAATGAATGATAACAAAAACAACAGCATCGGTTGTACAGTTGAATCTTGTAAGTATCATTGCACCGGTTCTGACTATTGTACAAAAAATGCAATTAAGGTTGGTGCTTGCAACTGTAACGTTAATTCAGTTGACGCGACTTGCTGCCAGTCTTTTGAAGCAAAAGCTCACTAAAAGCATATGACAAAAACCGTCCGAAGAGCTCTCTTTTCGGACGGTTTTTAGTCTGTTCTCGCCAACTATACATCAAAATTTATCGTATCTTTTAAAACAACCTTTTCCTGATTTTCATTTCCGGCAAAGGTATTATCTTTAACTACTAGGCCGTCACAAGCGTATGCAAAAATCGCACAAGCATCTTTAAGAACAAATAAATTATTATCTATTTTTATGTTTTTGTGAATTAAGTCAACGTATTTCTTCACGTACGGTTTAATAACTATACTGCTTTCCTCGCAATTCATAAACGCATTACCCGAAATTGTTACGTCATTAACAGCACCGCTTTCAAATCGTTTTATAGCATCATTAGCAATTACTATATCACTGATTCCAGTATTAAGAAACCTATTGTTTTCAATTCTTACTTTACCTCGCGTTGAACAAAGCAATCCACGTTTTGCCACTCTGTTAACAACGTTAGAATCAAACGTAAATTGAGGATAAGCTGAAATATTTTCAACCACAAGACCTTCTTTTTTGGGCGGGTCATAGGTTGCGATTGTTAAATCGTAATATATTCCATCTCTTAAAACCGCTTTTAAAACTTTAGTTCTACTTATCTCCACAAGAGATTTCGAATCGACAAAAGCAATTATGTCCCCTTCTTTAAAGCTTTCAAAGCCAAAGCTTTGCTCTTTAGGGAATTTTAAAACCATTTTATCTTTATTCTGCTCAACTATTTCAAAATAGTTACCGTGAATATTACAAAGATTTGCGCCACAAGAATCAAATTCAGAGTTTGAAACGGTAATTTTCCCTCTGCACATATTAAAATGCAAAAAGTCACCCAAACAACAGAAATCGACTTCACTGTCACTATTGGGGGCAAAAACACAATCGTCAATTGTAATATTTTCGCTGTTTTGGGCAACAACTCCGTGACCTCTGTTAAATCTTTGCGTTATATTTTTCAATGTAATTTTATTTGATTTTTCAATAAATATACCTACGTCATTACGTTTATCTGAAAAAATATAAAATACCTGTCCTACTTTAAAATCTTTAGGGGCAATATATCTAACGTTAAAAACTCGCTCACTTATTTGCTTTATTGATGAAGCACCTTGTAACGGATGCTTTCGATTGCAAATAAGGTGATTAAGATTGTCTGCGCACGCGGTAGGTATAACGTAATTATTATGCTTTACGTCGTTAAATCTTGTTTTATAATCCGTACCCCACCAATAAAAACCGCCATTTTCCTCTTTAAAATTGCCGGTACTATCAACCTCAAAGGTAACGTAAAACGTCGAAGCTTTAAGCACGGTAAGCTTATGAACATCAGGTAAAACAGTTTGAATATTCAAATTCTTTATAGATACGTTTTCACAGTTTTTTATATAAATATGGGTCATTTGACCATCAATGATAAAATTAGAATCATTGCAATCTATTTCCATATTTTTAACGCCATCTATTACTATTGCAGCTTTATGAATGCCATTACTTTTGTTTTTTTGGTAATCCTTTTGAGAAACAGTATTTGATATAAAGAACTCTTTTTCCTGTGCATTTTTGCTTTGAAAAACGTAATTACCTTTTATAAGAGTAAGGTTTTTGTTTACTGCAGTTTGGGCAGATGTATTAAAAAGGTTTTTAAATCCCTC
The DNA here is from genome assembly GCA_045648585.1 of Acutalibacteraceae bacterium. GTDB lineage: Bacteria > Bacillota > Clostridia > Oscillospirales > Acutalibacteraceae > DTU089. The sequence goes on along the minus strand of JAZROI010000052.1, from coordinate 8,579 downwards.
GGTAGCTTCAATGTTAGGTTTAACACTGAATGATTCAGGATAAATAACCAATATAACCACCTCCAAATCGAACTGTATAATAATAATACAATACAGCGAAGAAAAAAGCAATAAACCCTTTATTAATTTTCTCTTAAAACCACTATATAAATCACTCTGTTTTTTCCAATACAAGAAAAGACCACCGCATTTTGCGATGGTCTTTTCTTGAACGAGAAGTTTCCACTTCTTGCGTATCGTATTGGCATATTTATAGTAACCTTTTGTTGTTGTATCAATGTTGAGAAAATATGAACAAAATGTGAACGTTATTCATATTTTGTTTTATTTTTTCATATTTAATTGGCTATTTATGCATAATAACCATAATAAAATAAAACTATTTGTGCAACTATTCTTCCGCAAAAAAACGCCACTTTTATTGAAAGATTATTCTAATTGTGATAATCTATTATTGTATAAAAAGTCGCGTTGCGACAACGGAGGTATACTATGTCAAATATTCTTGATGCTTTCAAAGAAAAGCAAACGGATGCCAAAGTTTATAGTGGCAAAAAAATCAAAGTAGGTATCATCGGTTGCGGTTGGATTGCTGAAGCACATCTTCAAAGCTACCTTAAATGCGATGATGTAGAAGTAGTTGCTTTTGCTGATATCGTTCCCGGTAAAGCTGAAGCTTTTGCTAAAGCAAACGGTGTTGAAAACGCAAACTTCTATCTTAGTGATAAAGAGCTTATCGACAACGAAAAAGATATTGATGCTGTTTCAATCTGTACCTATAACCGTCAGCACGCACCTTGTGCTATCTATGCTCTTGAGCACGGTGTTCACGTTCTTCTTGAAAAGCCCATGTGCGTTACTCTTGAAGAGGCTGTTGAAATCTGCAAAGCAGAAAAGAAAAGCGGTAAGATTCTTTCAATCGGCTTCCAGCCCCGTTTTGATGAGAATATGAAAATGGTTAAGAAAATCTGCGAAAGCGGAGTTCTTGGTAAGATTTATTACATTCAGACCGGTGGCGGTAGAAGAATGGGTATCCCCACTCCTTTCGGTACTTCCTTTATTCAGGAAGATACTGCAGGTCTTGGTGCTTTAGGTGATATCGGTTGCTATTCACTCGATATGGTACTTAACGCTATCGGTTATCCGAAGCCACTCACAGTTACAGGCTTTAAAGCTGGTATTTTCGGTAAAAAGCCTGAATATCTTCAGAAGCCCGAATACACAGAAGTTTTCGGCGTTGACGACTTTGCTGCTGCTTACATTCGTCTTGAAGGTGATATTGTTCTTGACTTCCGTATTGCATGGGCAATGCATTGTGACACTCCCGGTGACACAATCATTATGGGTACTGAAGGTGGTCTTCGTATTCCCTCAACAGAATGCTGGAACGGTTCAATCGGTGGTCCTATGACTATTTACCACAATATAGCTGGTGAATGCGTTGAAACTGTTATCCCCGAATGTTCAAATGACGGCGATAACTTCGACAAGAAAATCCGTTCATTTATTGATGCTATCGAATTCAATCTTCCCTCACCCGTTCCCTCAAGCCAGATTATTTACAACCAGGCTATTATCGACGGTATTGCTCGTTCTTCAGATGCAGGCAAAGAAATTGTTATTGAAATCCCTGAGTTTTGATTAAAATAATTAATCGGTGTTGTTGCTATCACGCTACAACACCGATTTTTATTTTTTATTAATTATTGATTTCTGTTTTCGTTTAAAACTATGTTGGTTTTCCCGTAAATATTATTCTGCATAGTCTGCGCCGCAAGAGGATAATCTACTTCCCAATACCACACGTCACCTGAATGAGCCTTTCTTGAAGCTTCATCAGGAACAACGTACTCTAATGACTCAAAATGCGCCCAACCACCAACAACCGCCTTAGTAGCAAGCGAGATAAGCTCAGCTTCCGTATAGCTTGTTTCGACATAGGGTAAAAAGGTTTTTATATAGCTTGTAATTTCAGATGTATCAATAGATGCACATTTATAAAACAGATTACTCATAACTGCTCTTTGGCGTCTTGTACGGCTTACGTCACCATCAGCATCGCATTTTCGGCTACGACAATAAGCAAGAGCTTCATCACCATTCAAAAGAGTCCAATTGCCAGCTTCAATATTAAAATCATAAGCACTATTAATATAATCTGCCTCGTACTGTTGAACAGGCACGTTTACGCCACCAAGCTTATCAATAACAGCTTTAAAAAGTGCAAAGTTGATTGTAGCATAACCATCAATTCTTATTTTAAAATGAGTTTCGATTGTATTAATTAAATTTTCAACGCCATAAAACGGAAAAGCAGAATTGATTTTATTGAAGCTACCAACGCCACCGGGAGATTCAAGATAAGCATAGCTATCTCGCATAATTGAAGTCATTGTTATCTGACCTAATTCCCTATTCACAGAAATAATAATCATTGAGTCGGTAAGACCTGATATTGTATTTTGATTTCGTGTATCAACACCAATACAAAGTACGTTTATAACGTTAGGGTCATACATTATTTCTCCGCCGTTTGTTGCCCATTCTTTTATACCCGTTTTAAAGTCAGTGAAATCGCCCTCATACATCAACTCAAATTCTTTTGCATCCTCAAGCTCTTCAGGGATGGTTTCATCATCAAAGTCATATACAAGAGTATCTTCAACAACAGGCTCGGCTTCTCGCATGTTTTTCCAATAGTTAAAACCGACCGCAAATAAAACGATGCACGCAACAAGAATAAAACAAATAATAGCTAAAATAATTTTTTTGCCTTTTTTACTTTTTTTATTTTCAGACATCAACTAAGTCTCCTTATTAAACCTTCATACCGTTATAAGATGTTTTCACCGCATCCTCCGTCATATCACAGGTTAAACGATAAATAGGTATTTCAGTTAAAATTTTGCCAAGTAAATCAAGAGTTTTTTCCATTGTTTCTTTCTTTACAGACCTTACCGTTTGCTCCATAAATAGCTTTAACGCCATTATACCGGGAATTCTTTTAATTTCATTCTCCCCTCTTTCAAGGAAAGCTATACCCGCAATAGGCACGCCTACGTTTTCGCTTTCGTCAGTCTTACCGCTCCACGGTGTGCCGTAAGCATAAAACTCACCATCTATATATCTTATAGCAGGCTTATCATCATTTATAATCCTTGAACCCTTAAGATGTTCGAGCCATAAATGGGTGTGAGTAGATTTTCCTGTCCCTGATTTTGCAGAAAACAAATACGCCTTCCCCTCATACTCAACACAAGAAGAATGCAGCATCAATCCGTCAAAATCAACAAGCAGTTCATAAAAGTTTGAACCACTCCAAAGATATTCACATTCATCAAACGATAGATGAGGGTATTCCTTATGCTTATTGTCATAATATCTTTTCGGTATTTCAATAACAATATCAGCTTCTTTATCGCCGTTGTAAACGTAAGGCTGAATTCTTGACAAAAGAAGCTCCCCCAAAATATTAATTTCTACTATTAAATCCGCAACTTTAAGCTTCAAAACAAACTCCCGTAATTAGTCCACAAGTATTTTATAGGTTCTTAATTTATTAAGAAACGCATCAACGTCATTTCTGATAACGTCTTCCGAAGCATCGTATTCAGTTTTTATTTCTGCAATGATGCTATCAATATTTTGGCCGTTTTGTAACCCTTTCCATATAATTTCTGCGGGTCCGTTAAGGGTAATCATCCCTTTAATATCTTTTACGGCTTCACCAACAGGAACAACAACAGCAGTTCCTGCAATGTTTTTTAAAATAAAATTTTCATTAAGCTTCATTTTATCACCTTAGAAAAGCATCAAGCTTTAACTGTTATTATTAGTCCTCATGACATTTTTCATTGGGGCAAATCACTGTGCCATCTTCAAAAATGTAATAATATATAGGGTCATCCTCATCTGAGAAAGGACAAATCGGAGGCTCTTGGTTTGAACAGTATGTATAAAACATAACGTTTTTCAACTTCGATTTTTTAAGAAACCATCCGTGATCGCAACCCTCGTCATATTCCTCTGCAACATTTAAATCACGATATCCGCCTCTTAAATCACCTAAAGTAAAAGCAACCATTCCGCCACCGGTGGGTGCAAGCATAAAACAGTATTTATCCTCATAATCATTATCTCCATCACCGGGAGTTTCGGGGTATTTTGTTTTATGGTCACCTTGCACTTTATCAAAATAAATTTTAGGCTGTTTTTTACCATTATCCATCATACCTGTCATTGCTTCAAGAACTAACCCGTTAACAACAGCACGCTGGTTTTTGCAGTCTTTCTTCTTTTGCATTTCAACAACCCCAGAGAAAATAGGTACTGCAACACCCACTAAAACACCTAAAACAAGAACTACAATAAGAATTTCCATCATTGTAAAACCTTTTTTTGAAAGAAAATATCTGTATAACATATATTTCACCTCACAAAATTTCAATTATATATTATCACAAATAGATTTTAAAAGCAATATACTATATACAATTATAATTGCAAACATCCTAAGAAAAAAACTCCCGAGACACCTCGGGAGTTAAGTTCAAGTATTAACTTAATCTACTTCTGTACCGTCAACAGGATGTTTGTCACACAACACTTCTACACTAGCTGTAGTCTCATTAATACCGATGGTTAAAGGGGCAGAAATAGTTACTGTATACGTTGCTACAGAAGTGTCTTTACCAACCGGACAATATGGTACAGATTGGAAAAGTGCTGCAAAATTTGTTTCAGTATATGCACTATCGGAACCAGTTACATTTTTAATGACACCAGTTTTTCCATTAGACTCGATTATAAAACCACCCTCAGCTTTATGTTGTTCACCATCAATATTCCCCATAAGAAGACCGTTAACCTGAGAAACGATTTCACGACGGTTAGCTGCGCAAGTTTTGATTCTTGCATTCTTTGTAACAGCTGAGAAAATCGGAACTGCAACTGCAACAAGGATAGCCATGATAACAACAACGATCATTAATTCAACGAGGGTGAAACCTTTTTTGCTTTTTAACAATTTAAACATAACCAGACACTCCTAAAACTCAAAATAAATAACAAACACATATTAATATGATAAATAAAAATACATTTGCGAGAATTTTCCGTAACTCAACAATCAAAATAATACCACAATAATTATAATTTGTAAATACTTTTCAGCAGATTTTACTGTTAAATCTCCTATAAAATTACATTGATATACCACATCATATTTGTTAAAAATTACATAAGAAAAAACTCCCGGATTTCTCCGGGAGCTAGAAATTATCTAATTAACTTTTAGTTCAATAATTAAATTAATTATCAAACGTGAACGCCTGCACCATCTGTACCGCCATCACATACAACAGAAACCTTAGCTGTTGTTTCCTGATCACCAGTAGCACTAGCAGCAGTAATTGTTACTGTGTAAGTTGCTTTTTCTGTGTCATTAGCTGCGGGGCAGTAAGGAACATCCTGGAAGAGAGACTTAAAGTTATCTTCGGTGTAGATAGCATCACCCTGTGTACCATCAAGTGTGAGTGTACCAACTTTACCATTAGATTCAATTTTGAATCCACCACCAGCTGTATGCTGAGAACCATCAACGTTACCCATAAGAAGACCGTTAACCTGAGAAACGATTTCACGACGGTTAGCTGCACAAGTTTTAACTCTTGCGTTCTTTGTAACAGCTGAGAAAATCGGAACTGCAACTGCAACAAGGATAGCCATGATAACAACAACGATCATTAATTCAACGAGGGTGAAACCCTTTTTGCTCTTCATAAATTTAAACATTTACGAACAACTCCTTTAAAAAAATATTTTTTTAATATTACAGGCAAGTGTTTCTTCACCCTCACCGTAATACATTTACTATGTACCTCAGATACACATCACCCTTACGGGAATCTTCCGTACCTTCGCTACACCCACATAATAGCACATTAAATAATTTTTGTAAACACTTTTTCTTATTTTTGTTAAACTTCGACATTTTGCACAATTTCACCCTTTTTCGTTTGTTAATATTAACGATAATATTTCGTTTACCAAACGGGAATAAATCGTAACTGTGTAACAACTTGCAAAGGGTAAGTGGCAAAAGTTAATGTAAAGTGAATTCGCCAGTCTTCAGTCACCGGACGCCAGTGTTCGCCTCGCAAAGTAGCAAATTGCAAATTGAAACCTTCGGCTCTGCGACGGCAATTGTAGAGATGCCAGATGACAGTTCCCAAATGCCAGAGGCTTCGCGGGAGTAAAGCATTAAAAAATTGCGATAGCTTTTCATCCCTGTTTGCATTAGCAAACAGGGATGGGGACCAAAAGCTTTGCTTTTGGTGGTGGGTAGTTCTCTTACTCATCAGGTTTATGTAGATAGAAAGCTGTAATTATTATACTTTAAGCATATAACATTACGACTTTAGAAATAAACCTAAGACGATAGTAAACTACCCACCACCGTTCCGAATTAACAAAAAAATAAAGAATAGTATATTCACACGAAATATACTATCCTTTAGCTTTTAATATATTGAAGAACGGTCCCCCTCCCTATGCTTCGCACAGGGAGGTAAGGCTATCGCAAAGCTTTAATTTTTCGCTTCCCGCGAAGCCTTACAATCGCCAACGCAATTCCGAAATTTGCCCCTTCCCATTCCCCATTTGCAATTTAGCGAACATAGTGAGCATTACAATCGGCACGAAATGCCCCTTCACTCCTAACTCCTAACTTCTCACTCCTCACTAACGAACGCCGTATGTACAAAAAGACAGCACATAAAAAAACTCCCCGACTGTTATTAGTCAGGGAGTAAGTATCAGAAATTAAATTACTTAATTTCAACCTTTGCGCCAGCTTCTTCAAGCTTTGCTTTAGCTGCTTCAGCGTCATCCTTAGAGATGCCTTCTTTAAGAGTAGCGGGAGCACCGTCAACCTTAGCTTTTGCTTCTGCAAGGCCAAGACCTGTAAGCTCACGAACAACTTTGATAACAGCAATCTTGTTTGCACCAACTTCAGCAAGTACAACGTCGAATTCTGTTTTCTCTTCAGCAGCAGCTGCTGATTCAACGGGAGCTGCTACTGCAACAGCTGCAGCAGCGGATACACCAAATTCATCTTCTACAGCCTTAACAAGCTCAGAAAGCTCAAGAACTGTAAGTGTTTTTAATTCTTCAACAATAGCAGTAATCTTTTCAGATGCCATTTTATTTTCCTCCAATTATTTCGCCATTTTGGCTTTTAATATTATTTTGCACCAATTATTCGGCTGCTGCTTCCGCGGTGTCGCCACCATTCTGTTTGTCTACGATAGCCTGAACTGCACGAGCGAAAGATGCGATAGGCGCATTGAATACGTTGCATACAGTAGCAAGCAATACTTCTCTTGAGGGAAGTTTTGCAAGGCTGTCAACCTTTTCAACAGAGATTACCTCACCATCGAGGAAACCGCTTTTAACTGTGAAGTCTTTGTGAGTTGATGCGAACTTGCAAAGAATTCTTGCAGCAGCAACATAATCATCCTTGGATGTTGCAAGAGCTGTTGTACCAGCAAGGCATGAAGAAAGACCTTCAAGGCTTGTATCTTTAATAGCGAGCTCGATCATTGTGTTCTTAGAAACAGTATACTCAACACCTGCTTCACGAAGTTCCTTACGGAGAGCTGTGTCGTCAGCAACGTTGATACCTTTGTAGTCAACGATAACACCTGCACATGCACCCTGAAGTCTCTCAGCGATAGCAGCAACTTCTGCTTTTTTTGCTTCTAAAACTTTTACACTTGGCAAACTAATTCACCTCCGTTAAATTTTTTTGCCAATTTCAAATGCCCTTCCCGCATAGCACGAGAAGGGCATAAAAACTCATAAATATAAAGAGTAAATACGCACATTCCTCGGCAGGCGGTCAGAACCATTAAACAAATTTGCACCTGCTGTCTTTAGAACAGCACAAGTAATATACCATACCATAAGCGGTATGTCAAGTATTTTTTTAGTGGTTATAAAGTATACCCACCATTAGTCTTCATTTGATACTGAAGAACCAACAAGCTTAGCAGCGTTTACACGGATACCGGGGCCCATTGTAGTAGCAACTACGCATGAACGGATATAAGTACCCTTTGTTGCTGCGGGCTTAGCCTTGATGATAGCATCAAGAAGAGCCATAGCATTTTCTGTAAGCTTTTCGCCACCGAAAGAAGCCTTACCGATGGGGCAGTGAATGATGTTTGTTTTGTCAAGACGGTACTCAATCTTACCTGCTTTTGCTTCTTCAACAGCTTTTGCTGCGTCAGGAGTAACTGTACCAGCCTTGGGAGAGGGCATAAGACCTCTAGGACCAAGCACCTTACCAAGACGACCAACAAGACCCATCATGTCAGGTGTTGCAATACATACATCGAAATCCATGAAGCCGCCCTGTACCTTTTCAAGAAGGTCAGTATCACCAACGATATCTGCACCTGCTGCTTCAGCAGCTTTAGCAGCATCGCCTTTTGCGAAAACAGCTACACGAACGTTTTTACCTGTACCGTTGGGGAGAACAACCGCACCTCTAACCTGCTGGTCAGCGTGACGAGAGT
>JAZROI010000051.1:0-8548 GCA_045648585.1 Acutalibacteraceae bacterium | reverse complement strand
GCTTTTTCAAAAAATCACCCTATAAATTATATGATGATTTCTTGAATAAAAGCTTATTATTTAAAGATTATCTGAACTCTTTTTCATCCTTAGCCATAAGCATATGGCGAATGATTTTATGATTTGTTACGTCACTTTCTCCAATTATTTCAAAAAGTTTATTGCAGAATAAAACGGGGTTAACTGTAAAATCGTTACCTGCAGGAAGCACGAAGCTTAATATAACACTGTTTTTATCAAATGAAGAATGGAAATGGCGGATATGCTCGCAAACGTTAATTTCCTTTGTACCGCCTTTTTTAGTCTTTTTCTCAATTGTTATATTACCGTTTTCGACCGCATTTTTGCATTTACCTGAGAATTCTTCGGGGCTTTCAACGTCGGGAATGATAACCGAATATTTACCCATTACAATTGCAAGTGGCTTTTCCTTTGGGGCACTAACCTCTAAAAATTCAATACCGGGAACAGTTGCTCTGTTAAGCTCACTCAAAACTCGTTCGTCGGGATAATTGTCATCGTTCAGACGGATGTCAAGCACTTCTCTTAAGCCCTCAACACCTAAAGGAAGAGGCATACCGAAAACAAGGTATGGATGAGGGTTAAAGCCTTCGGTGTACCAAAGAGGTATATCTGTTCTTCTGAATGCTCTTATAAGGCAACGTGTTAAATCAAGGTGGGAAATGTAACGGGCAGTATCTTTTTTAGTGAACCATATTCTTATTGAGCGCATCACATTTACCTCCGTTTAATTTATTTGACCCACAGCCTGCACATTTTTGGCGGCAATGAGCAGTTGTTTCTGCATTTTTTGCTTTTTCGTTTTCAGCAATAAGGAAAGCCTTGCTTACACCTGAATTAATATGGTCCCAAGGAAGAATTTCATCGTAGCTTCTCTTACGGCTACCGTAAAATTCGGTAGAAATTCCGCAATCTTCAAAGGCCTTCATCCAACCGTCAAAATTAAATTTATCATCCCAGCTATCAAAGGTACAGCCGTTTTTGTACGCCGCTTCAATTACGTCGCAAAGCTTTCTGTCACCACGTGCAAAAACGCCCTCAAGGAAGGTTAAATCTGTATTATGGAAGCGGAAAACAATTTTCTTTGAGGTACAGGTTTCAAGAAGGAGCTGTTGTTTTCTCTTTAACTCTTCTCTTGTATCCTGAGCTTCCCATTGGAATGGTGTCCAAGGCTTTGGAACAAATGATGAAACACCTGCGCTTACGTTTACGCCTTTGCCCTTGGGCTTGTCCGGGTTAGAATAGAATTCTTCAACTACCTTTTGAGAAAGGACGTTTATGCCCACAACGTCATCGTCAGTTTCTGTAGGTAAGCCTATCATAAAGTAAAGCTTAACCGCAGTCCAACCGCCAACGAAGGCTTTTCTGCAGGTAGAAAGAATTTCTTCCTCGGATATGTTTTTATTTATAACATCCCTCATTCTTTGAGTACCTGCCTCGGCGGCAAAGGTAAGCCCTGAACGGCGAACAAGGGCAAGCTTTTCTTTCAGTTCATCAGAGAAGTTATCTATCCTGAGTGACGGTAAAGCAACATTGATTTTTTGTGGTACTGCCCAACCTAAAAGCTCCTCTAATAATTCTGTGATTTTAGTGTAGTCACTGCTTGAAAGTGAGCAAAGGGAAAGCTCGTCATAGCCCGTAGTGCAAGCAAGCTTCTGGCTTTGCTTACTGATTGTTTCAACTGATTTTTCACGGATAGGTCTGTACCAGAAGCCTGCCTGACAGAAACGGCAGCCTCTTATACACCCTCTGAAAATTTCGTGAACAACTCTATCGTGGACAACTTCAACGAAAGGCACAACAAAGCTTTCGGGATAAAAAACGTTATCAAGGTCGCTTACAACTCTTTTGTTAATGACCTCAGGTGCACCGTTCGTTGCGGTAAATTCTTTAATTGTACCGTCTTCGTTATAAGTAACGTTATAAAGTGACGGTACGTAAATACCCTCGATTTCAGATGCTGCAATAAGAAACTCTTTTCTTGATTTTTTATTCTTTTTGTATTCGTTAAGTAAATCAAGAAGCTCTATCATCATCTCTTCGCCTTCACCGATTTCAAAAATATCAATAAAATCGGCTAAAGGCTCGGGGTTACAAGCACAAGGACCGCCTGCAACGATTATAGGTGTATCAAGAGTATCTCCCCTATCCTTACTGCGAAGCGGGATATTTGAGAGATTTAACATATTTAAAACGTTTGTATAGCAAAGTTCGTATTGAAGAGTAAAGCCGATAGCATCAAATTCGGTTAAAGCATCTCTGCTTTCGAGGGCAAAAAGAGGAATATTATTCTTTCTTAAAGCCTCTTCCATATCGGTATCGGGTGCAAAAACTCTTTCGCACCAATAATTTTCTTTAGAGTTAATAAGGCTGTAAAGAATTTTCATACCGAGATGGGACATACCGATTTCGTAGGTGTCAGGAAAACAGAATGCAAATCTTATATCGATATTTTCTTTATTCTTAACAACCGAATTAAGCTCACCGCCCGTATAACGAGCAGGCTTTTGAATTAATGGTAATATCTTTTCAATTTTATCTTTATACATCTTGAGTCACCGTTTTATGAATTCTTTTTTGATAATTTTTTAAGCTTTTGAAATAAGGGTATTGGTTCTTGCTCAATATCGCTGTTATGGCATTTTTCAATTATAACAAGGAAAAGAGTTATAAGCAGCAAATACGGCATGGGGCAAAGTATACCAGGGTTTACTAACGACATTAATTCAAGACCTATATATGAAAGGAAAACAGTTAAGCTGAATAAGGTTTTTTTCTGCCATATTGCTTTTATTCTCCTTATAAATTGATACAAGAAAACTATAATACCGATTATACCGAAGCTTGCGGCAATCTGAATAGGCTCGCAATGGTACCAGCACAAAGCACCGTCTTTGTTTTTAAAGATATCCCTGTTACCCATATAGCCTAAGCCCGTACCGAGTATTGGGTGGTTAAGGAAATCCTCAATACCTCTTGCATAATGGCGAACACGGGTTTCGGTTTCACCGTCTTTACCCGAAACGTCGGCAAGCACCTGAATAACTCGTTCAAAGGTATATTCAAGGAAGTCTATAACGGGGCCAGAGAAGATAACAAGAAGTATAATTACGCAAAGTAAGAATGCGAGGTAAGCTTTACGTCTTTTTTTATCGTAAATAAGATATGCTAAGAAGCAAAGCCCCATTTCAATTGTTCCGAAAATCATACCGCCTCTTGAGCCCGTTGCAAGCATTGCACCGTAGAATAAGAAGGGTAAAATAACTGCAGGGAACTTTTTGTGAGCAAAATAATAGGCAAATGGCAAGGCAATCATAAGAATGGTGCAAACGTTGTTACGCCATCTTATATAGAATATACCGCCCCAATCAATCATTTTTTCGATATTTAAAAGATAATGAGCAATAACCATAACGGAAGCGAAGGTGCCTATTACAACCATAAGCTTTGTTATACGCTCAATAACTGAGTATTTGTCGTTAATCTGAATTCTGCCGTTAAAGAAGCAGTAAAAGAATACCATACCAAAGCCCATACCAAGCATATGGTATATCGAGCTACCCGCAAAATAATCCTCGGCGGATATAAACCCGAGACCGCCTATTAAAACAACGATTGAAACTAATATCATCGGTTTAAACTGTGAGCCTTTAGAGTCAAGCTTTTTACGGTAGACGATTATATTAAAAAGAGCAATTGCAATAAGCGGAATAAACACCCAAATTATACTCATAAAGGCAGAGAGTGAGTTGTAGCATCTTATAGCAATTAAGTAGGTAAATAAACTGGGTGTGAGCATCGCAAAGATATCACCCGACATAAGAAAGCTAAAGCCGCTCATATAGGCTAAAACAACCGTACCCCAGATATGATAATCCTCTTTGGGATAAAGGGAATTAAGACAAGCAAAAACGAAAGCAACAACCGCAAGAATAATTAACCAGATATCACCCAATAAAAATTTTCTTATTGCTTCAATTCGTTTTAAAGAGCTTTCGGATTTAAATATATATTCCATTATTTGCCTCCTGTAAAACTGCAAGTAAATTAAAGTATAAACGTAACCATACTTATACATATACAATTATATTGAAAAACAAAATAAAATCAATAATTATTACAAAATCTTAAATATTTTTGTCGAAATGCTCTGTCTTTAAATTTTTAAATAAAGAGAAAATCATATAAACGCATAAAAGTAGCATGGATACTCCCGTTTTGCCGTTGAAGAAAACTGCCACAGTGAATGTGGAAATCAGTATTACCGATAAAGCTGAGGTAACGTTTAAAATTTTATTTACTGAAGAATGGTTCAGATAATTTGAAAACAAATAAAACAACCCTCTTCCCCCGTCAAAATCGTAAAACGGTAATATATTAAAACCACCGATAATCAGATTAATATATCCCCATAATCTGATATTAAATAACACCAATAAAGCACCTGCAAGAATATTTGTTGCAGGTGCACTTATACTTATAAAAAACTCTTTTAAATTCGTCAGCTTTAAAGCTTTACTACGCTTTATATTGCCACCGAAAATCGAAAACGTTATTTCCGAAATTTTACCACCAAAGGCTATGATAAAAGCTATATGTATCAATTCGTGGATAACTGAGCTAATTAATGAAATTAACAAAATACCCTCTTTATCGAAGCAGGTTGTAAGTAAAATTAGAGCTAAAAAGGTAAAGCTTACGTCTACCTTTGTTGATTTGATTTTAAACTGCATTTAAAGCCTCGTTTAAAGCGATTTGCGGGTCAAATGATACGTTATCTATCCTCAGTTCAAAGTGTAAATGAGGGCCTGTTGAAGAGCCTGTTGAGCCAACATAGCCTATAACCTCGCCTGCTCTGATATTTTCCCCTTTCTTAACGTTAAGGCTTTCACAGTGACAGTAAACGGTCATTAGTCCGTTTTCGTGTTTGATTTTCATATAGTTGCCGTTCCATTTGTCGTAATCGGCAACGGTAACCTTACCGTCAAAGGCTGCGTAAATCGGTGTTCCCAAATCGGCGGCAATATCAATACCCGCATGAAAGGTTAATTCGTTTGATATCGGGTGAATTCTTGAACCGAATTCTGACGTAATCTTACCGTTTATTACGGGGTTTATCATATTTTTAGTAAGTGAATAAGAGCTTAAAGACACGTTTTCAGGAATTTCTTCACTTGAAGTAATCTTTATATCAACTCCGCCCGTTGCTTCAACCGTTGCGTTAAGGCTGGGCTCGTCAAAGGGTACGAATTCGGTTTCATTTTCAAGTATGTTTTCGGGATTGTTATTGTCAGTTGAAGGTTTTTCGATTGAGATGTTGCTGTTAGTGTTTTGTGGTTTATCAGTGTCGGTGGTTTGGGTCCCGAACTTATCAGTTATTGCTTTGAATACGCTTTCTGCTTCATTTTTTGTTATATTTTCGCTTAGCTTGTCGGAAAATTCACTTTCAATCGTCTTAAACAACTCGCTATTGCTTTGCTTTAAGAAAAACAATAAACCGAATAGTAAAATACAGAATAAGCTTTGAAATAAAATTGCTCGTACAACGAAATCCTTTTTGTTTTTAGTCATAAAAAATCACCTGCAAATTTATATGCAGATGATTTGAAAATTATTCTTGTTCAGTTTGTAAGGCTTCCCATTCCTCGTATAAAGCTTCTAAAGAATTTCTCAAGGAATCAAGCTTCTCGGTATACTCTAAAAGCTTTTCGTAATTACCCGAAACCTCTGGGGTTGAAATTTCATTTTCAAGACTTGAAATTTGATTCTCGGTATCCCCGATTTCAGCCTCAATACGAGTTATTCGGGTAAGCCTTTTTCTTTCGTTACTCGCTTTTTCTTTTCTCAATTTATAGTCGTTAACAACGGGCTTTTGCTGTTGTTTTTCGGTCTGCGTTTTTAACGCTTCATTTTCTTTATAAGCAAGATAATTGTCATAATTGCCGTCAATATTTACCGCACCGTTATTAGTTAAATAAACTGTTCTTGTAGCTAATTTGTTTATAAAATAACGGTCGTGAGAAACAACTAAAAGAGTGCCGTCAAAATCAGAAAGTGCGTTTTCAAGCACCTCTCTTGATACTATATCAAGGTGGTTTGTAGGCTCGTCAAGAATAAGAAAATTAGGCTTTGAAAGCATTATTTTTAAAAGAGAAAGCTTTGCTCTTTCACCACCCGAAAGAGAATCTACCATTTTGAATACGTCTTCACCGCAAAAAAGAAACATAGCTAAAGCACTTCTTATTTCGGTTTCAGTCATAAAGCGGTACATATCCCACACTTCATCAAGCACGGTTTTATTTGAACTGAGTTTATCAATATTCTGGTCAAAATAACCGATTTTAACGTTGCTGCCGTATCGTATAATGCCCTCATCGGCACTTGCTTCTTTATTTAATATTTTTAAGAAGGTGGATTTACCGCAACCGTTGGGACCTAATAAAAATACCTTTTCTTCACGTAATATTTTTAAATCAAAATTATTGAAAAGAGATTTATTAGTGAATGCTTTTTTCAGACCGGTAACAGTTAAAACCTCGTCCCCTGCTCTCAATTCAGTTTTAAAGCTGAAGTGGATACTCTTTAAAGCCTTATCGGGTACAACAAGGGTTTCTTTGAGGCGTTCAATCTGCTTTTCTTTACTTGCAATAGTTATATAGTTTCTTTCCTGATTGAAACGTTTTTGTTGCTCTATAATGCCCTCAATGCGTTTTATTTCGGTCATCGTCTTTTCGTATTCACGCTCAATAAAAAGCTCTCTTTCAGCCTTTAGCTTTTGGAAAACGGAGTAATTACCGTCAGTTTTAGTAAGCTTTTTATGAGATATTTCCATAGTAGAGGTGGTTATTTTATCAAGAAAATATCTATCGTGAGAAACTACGATTAAGGCTCTGTTATATTTAATTAAAAAGTCTTCAAGCCAGTTGATAGCATCAACGTCAAGGTTGTTGGTAGGCTCGTCAAGAAGCAAGAGATTTGCGTTTGATAAAAGTAGCTTGCAAAGAGAAAGCTTTGACCTTTGACCACCGCTTAAGGTCATTACCTTTGCATCTAAATCCTCTTCCTTAAAGCCAAGACCTAATAAGGCAGAGCGTGTTTTAGCTCTGTAAACAAGACCGTCGCGACGTTCAATTTCTTCGGTGAGGCGAACCTGCTTTTCAATAAGAGAAATATCGCTGTCGGTAAGAAGCCTTTGATTAATCTCTTCGAGCTCGTTTTCAAGCTTGATAACGTCTGAGAATACGGTAAGAGCTTCGTTGTAAAGAGTCTGGTTATCGTCACAGTTAAGATACTGCTCCATATAGCCAATTCGAACGTCCTTACCTCTTACAATACCGCCCTCGTTAGCGGAATATTCACCTATAATAAGCTTGAAAAGAGAGGTTTTGCCCGTTCCGTTTGCACCGATTAAGCCAACCTTATCGTTTTCTTCAACCTTAAAAGCGGCGTCTTTAAATAAGACGCCGTCAAGAAAACCGAATGTTAAATTTTGTGCAGTTAAAACAGACATTTTTTCACCCGATTAGTTTTGATTAAAAGAAAATAACTTAAATTAAAGTGTGCTGACTAAAATATTTACTTTGCCGCAGATTTTAACGTTTCCTGAATTTGCAGGAACGAAAATACTGTTACCTGAAGCGATATCAACAATGTTTCCGTCAATTTCAACAGTACCGTTACCCTCTGTAACAAGAAGAGAAACGAAGCTTTCACCGTCAACAACGAAGGTATGTTCACCGTCAATTTCAAGAGTTGACATTTTAAAGAATTCGCAAGAGCAAAGGTCTTGTGAAAAGCCACCGCTAACGGCTTCTTTTTCACCATCTGCATCACCTGAACGGGTAGGCGGAACGGTATCGGTAACGTCAATCGCTTTTTCAATATGAAGCTCACGGGGCTTACCGTCAACAAGTCTGCCGTAGTCGTAAACTCTATAGGTAGTATTACAGTTCTGCTGAACCTCAGCTAAAAGGATACCACCACCGATAGCGTGAAGAGTACCTGCGTTTATAAAGAATACGTCACCTTTTTTTACGTTCACTTTATTAACGTAGTCAAGGAAGGTATTATCTTCAATTGATTTTTTGAATTCATCGCGTGTAAGCTCTTTGTTAAAGCCGTAAATAAGCTGAGCACCCTCATCGCAATCTAATATATACCAAGCTTCAGTTTTACCGTAGCTATTTTCGTGAAGCTTAGCGTATTCATCGTCCGGATGCACCTGAACTGATAAATCAGATTTTGCATCAATAAATTTTATTAAAAGAGGAAATTCTTCGTAAGAAGCTCCTTTTTTACCTAAAAGCTGAGGGTTAGCTTTTACTAATTCTGTAAAAGACATACCGCTATATTCACCGTTTACAACGGTATTGTCGCCGTCTTTTCTTGCACAAAGCATCCAAGCCTCTGCTATGT
This sequence comes from Acutalibacteraceae bacterium, assembly GCA_045648585.1. GTDB lineage: Bacteria > Bacillota > Clostridia > Oscillospirales > Acutalibacteraceae > DTU089. The sequence goes on along the minus strand of JAZROI010000051.1, from coordinate 112 downwards.
TATTTAAGTCGGATTTAAAACCGTAATCATTTTTAAGGCGGTTACCGCCCCATACGATTTCTTTAAAAATGGGTTGTAATTTTATAGGATAACTCATTATTCTTGTACCTCC
>JAZROI010000050.1:0-20822 GCA_045648585.1 Acutalibacteraceae bacterium | reverse complement strand
CATAAAGAAAGGCTGACCGTCCTTCATTGCGCGGCATGTATCATGAACGAATGCAGTTTCGTAAGCCTCAGCAACGTTTCTGCCTTTATCCCAAGCGGGATAATTATCCCACGAAATCAAGTCAAGATGCTTTGCGAATTTCTGATAATCAATACCGTCATACATCTTCATAAAGTTAGTCGTTATGGGTATGTCGGGTGTGATTTCTCTTAAGGGAACAATTTCGTTTTCGAAGAATGAAATGTGACTGTCGGTAACGAATCGTTTCCATGCTAATTTCATAGCAGGAACGTGGTTTTCGCCTCTGAATTTCGGTGAATTAATTTGTGACCAATCTGTAACCTGATGGCTCCAGAAACCGTTCCACCATTTAAAGTTAAGGTTGTCGAGAGTTTTATATTCGTTCTTCAACCACTCTCTGAAAGCCTTTTGGCAAAGCTCACAATGACATTCACCGCAATATTCATTTGAAATATGCCACATTTTAACTGCTGGGTGGTCTTTATATCTCTCTGCAAGCTTTCTATTGATGTTCTGTACCTTTTCTCTGTAGATAGGTGATGTAAGGCAATGGTTGTGACGAACACCGTATTCGTTACGGATGCCGCTTTCTTCAACTCTTAAAACCTCGGGATATTTCTGAGCAAGCCATAAAGGACGAGCGCCTGAGGGAGTCGCAAGTATAACGTCTTTTCCGTTTTTGTATAATTTGTCAAGCAACTCATCAAGCCATTCAAAGTTATAAACGCCTTCTTCGGGCTCAAGCATTGACCATGAGAATATGCCTACAGTAGCACTGTTTACGTGTGCTAAATTCATAAGTCGCATATCCTCATCCCAGATTTCAGGGGTGTCAATCCATTGGTCAGGGTTGTAGTCGCCACCGTGAATTATGTAATCAAAAAATTTATCCATCATAAATCTCCTTATGATAATTTCATAAACATTTCAAGAATTCTCTTAACGCAAAGCTCTAAATCAGCTCTTGTTATGTCGCCGTTATCGTAGCCCTTTTTCAAATCCTCGGGGTAACCGCAATGCATCTTCATATCGTTACCTGCTTTAACCTCTTTAACGGGGTCATTTTTAACGCCCCAGTCGGTAACAACCATACCCTTGAAGCCCCATTCGTCACGGAGTATGCCCGTTAAAAGCTCATAGCTTTCAGAGGTGTGCTGACCGTTAATAAGGTTGTATGAAGACATTACTGTCCAAGGGTCAGCCTCTTTAACAGTAATCTCAAAGCCTCTTAAATAGATTTCTCTTAAAGCTCTTTCTGAAACTCTTGAATCACTTGCAAATCTGTTCGCTTCTTTATTGTTACAAGCAAAATGCTTAATTGAAACTGCAACCTTTTGTGATTGAACTCCTCTTGTTACCGCACTTGCAGTTTTACCTGCAATTAACGGGTCTTCAGAGTAATATTCAAAGTTTCTACCGCAAAGAGGGTCTCTATGGATATTAAGAGCAGGGGAAAGCCACACGCCAAGATTGTTTTCTCTGATTTCGGCACCGCCACCTTTACCTACCTCGTAAGCAAGTTCGGGGTTCCACATACAAGCAAGAAGTGTAGCACAAGGCCAAGCAGTAGTAGGTATACCGGTTTCAACGTCAAGTCTTAAGCCTGCAGGGCCGTCTGCAGTAGGTACTGCAGGGACTCTGAGTCTTTCAAGACCGCCGAAGCAACCTGTGTTGCAAACGCCCGTAGGACCGTGACCGCCAACAAACTCCATTAATTCCTCAAGAGTGAACTGTGCAACGAATTCATCAAGTGAAATTTCTTCGCCAACCTTATCAAAAACAACCTCTTTTTCAGGTGCTTTTGCGTTTGTAGGTTCATTTATGCCGTAAAGGTATTCTTCTTCACATAAAGGTAAATCTTCGTAGCTACCGTCAGCAAGAAGTCTCTTTTTAAGCTTAAAGGGCTTGCACCAATCTGAAAGCTGTTCTGTTACCGTATCTTCGTTTACTGTGTATTCAAAACCGAGTTTTTCGTTATCTCTTACGGAAGTGCCGATATAGAAGCTGTAAATGCCTTTTTCTAATACTCTTGCAGATTTTTGGATTTTACCTAAGTCGTCAAAGCTTGCCATATCGTTTATATCAAAGCTCATAACAACTGTTTCACTTTCACCGGGGTAAAGTAACTTAGTCTTTTTAAAAGCGGCAAGCTCTTTTGATGGTTTACCTAATTTACCTTGAGGTGCACTGTAGTAAAGCTGAACAACCTCTTTACCTGCAACGTTACCTGTGTTTTTAACTGTTGCAATACCTATAATTTTGCCTTCGCTTTCGCAACAAACCTTACCGCTTATTTCAAAGCTTGTATATGAAAGACCAAAACCAAAGGGGTAACGCACGTTTTCACTTGCACCGGGAATTGTTTCAAAGTATCTGTAGCCAACGAAAATATCGTCAGTATAATCAACGTGATCGAAGCATTCCCAGAAATCTTCTTTACAGGGGTAGCAGTCGTAGGATTTTGCAATAGTATCAACAAGCTTACCTGAGGGGTTAACGTCACCGCAAAGAAGGTCTGCTATAGCAGAGCCACCCTCCATACCGCCTTGCCAACCGAAAAGAATACCTTGAATTTTGTCGTTCTCTGCAAAGTATTCGCAGTCTATCTGAGCACCTGAGTTGATAATAATTATAACCTTGTTAAAGTTTTTGGTGACGTTTTCAATTAAATCTTTCTCGAGGTCAGAAAGATAATAGTCACCGCCTTGAGGTCTGCGGTCAACACCCTCTGCAGAGAAACGGCTTAAAGTAATAATTGCGGTGTCTGCATTTTTACCGGCATCCTCAATAAGTGAATAGGGGACTTCAGCTTCTTTAACGTGCATAGCAGCAAAGGTGTCGTATGTCATATCGTCACGCTCTGTGCAGAATTCCATATTATTAACGATATCCCAACGAGCATTAATTTGTTCTTGTGTAAGCACGTTAACGCTTTCTTTTTCAACGTATTCCTTATAAAAATCAACGAGGGGCATATATACTGAAACCTTGCGTTCTGATTCTTTTAATTTGAAGCCGTCAGCAATATTTCTGATATATGGGCAGTTAACGTCACCGCTACCTCCGCCACCTTTTATGTATTCGATAGTTGCTTTACCAAAAAGGGCAATTTTTTCACCTTTTTTAAGAGGTAAAGCATTGTTTTCATTCTTTAAAAGCACCATACCTTCTGTTGCCGCTTTTTTTGAAAGAGCAATATGCTTAAGAGAAGCAGTAACGCACTTGCCGTCTTCACCTAAAGGCTTGCAGGGTTGGTATCTGAATCTTGCGTATTTTTCCATAAAATCATTCCTTTTAAGAAAATATCTTTTTAATTATATTATTTTATATAGTCACCGTCAAGTAAAGCGGGGTTATTTTTTACCGAACAGTATTTTTAGGTTTGTTTTATTAATCACAAGCGTTATTATCGTTGTAATTATTACTATCAAAACCGTTTGTGCAGCTTTTATTGCGTAGTAATTTAAAGATAAAGGTGTTAAGTTATTATAAAGTCCTAAAATAACGAGAATTTTATCTGTTATCGTTATCAAAATTGTTTGATGCCAAGCGTAATAAAATAAACTGTTTTCACCTATAAATCTAATCGGTTTAAAGGGAAAGAAGGTTGAGAAAATAATAACAGCGAAAATACCCGTAAAAGCCGATATAAAGGTAAACGGAGGGAAACCGTAGGTTGAGTTAAACATCTCCATACCGTTACCCGAAATTTTGTGGGTGAGATATCCGAAAACAACGTTTGCAATACCAAGTATAAAGAATAATATGATTGCTAAAATCCTTTTGTTTTTTACGTATTCAAAATATTTACCGTGCTTCTTTAAAAGGTAACCACCGCAGAAAAATATAGTAGCAGTAAAGCATACGTCAATATTCCAAGGAAGTGGCTGTCCATCGCAACGGTAGTAGTAAATACCAAAGCAAACAAGCACAACAGAAAATGCAAATTTCAATAAATCTGACTTTATGAATTTACATACGAAGTAAAAGAAAATATTTACAAAAAATAAGCAAGCAATAAACCAAAGAGTCCAAAGTCTTTCTTGAAATACAAATTCTTTTAAAAGTTGAATTACTGAAGCTTTGTTGAGGATGCCGTTACGGAAATATTGCAAAAATGTAAAGGCTATCATAGGTAAGCCTAAGGTGAAATAGGGGATAAGTATGCCCTTGCCTTTCTTTAATATAAAATCGTTAAACTTTAAGCTATCTTTAAATACATACCCAGATAAAAAGAAAAATAACGGTACGTGAAAGGTATAAAGCCACACGCCGATTTTACCAACGGCTAAATGAGCAAAAATAACGGCAATTGTGCCGTAGCCCTTTGCCATATCAACCCAATCTATTCTTTTTTTAGTTAAGCTATTATTGCTGCCCATTCCTGAAATATCCTTTACAACATTCGTTAAAGAAATTTTATCATATTACTATTTTAAATTCAATAACCGGAATGTTGATTTTCAAAGCCTAAAATGGTATCATTAAATAAAAAAGAAACGAGGGGTTACTAATGAAAAACGTTGATATTTTAATTGTTGGTGCTTCAACAACGGGTTGTTGGTTTGCCGAAAGAATGGCAAGAGAAGGCTTTAGCGTTCTTGTTATTGAAAAAGAGTTACCTGAAAACGTTTCAAGAAGCTATGATATTTTTCATATGAGTAAGCCCGAAATGGAAGAATTTGGGTTAGATATTCCCGAGGAAGACAGTCCTTTAAGAGAATTTGCCTTCAACGGCTCACCTATGATTTCACCCTACGGTAAATATAGAAAAGGCGGCAGCTCTATTATTACTGTTGGTCTTCATAAGCATGATTACATAATGTATATGGCTAATAAAGCAAAACACAGCGGTGCAACTATTATATACGATGCTTCGTTTTGCGATTTAGTTTACAATGAAAAAGGTGCAGTAATTGGTGCTATATACGTAAAAGGCGGTAAGAAATATACAGTTTATTCTAAAATCGTAGCCGATTGCTCTGGTATACCGTCAGTCGCAAGAACAAAACTTCCCGATTACTATTCTGTTGAAAATTTTAAACTCACTCCACGTGATATATTCTACGTTGTTCTTTATTATGTTAAATATAAAGATGCTAATATTGACCCTAGAAAGCTTGACGGCTTCTTTATGCAATATAAATCCTGGTCTGCACCGGCGGGTGAGGGCTACGATGCTATTTTAGGTATTGGCGGTAGCCATTCTTATGAATATTCGGAAGAAGTTTTTAATTCTCAACTTCTAAAAAATTACAATTATCCTGATTACGATATATTAAAGGTCGAAAAAGGTCTTACGCCTTACCATCGCTCTGTTTATTCATTTGTTGATGACGGCTTCATTGCTATGGGTGATGCAGCTTGCCTTACTAAACCCACCTGCGGTGAGGGTTGCACCTCATCTCTCGTTCAAGGCGAGATAGCCGCAAACGTAATAACAAAGCTTCTTAACGACGGCAAACCGCTTACAAAAAAGAATCTCTGGTCTATTAATAAACAGTATATGGTTAAACAGGGTAAGGATTTCGATTCAATGCGACCTCTTTTAATGGGCATTGTAGCAATAGATTACGATGAAGCGGAGTATCTTTTTGCTAACGATATTTTATTCAGTGATAAAATTCTTGGCGGTCTTGACAATGGTCTTGAGCTTACAAACGATATAATTTTATCAACTATTAAAGGCATAGTTGCAGGCGTTTTGAAAAAGAAAATCCGCCCGTCAACCGTTGGTAAAATATTAAAAGGTCTTATGCAAAGTGGTGAAGTAGGTAAGCTTTACGACAGTTATCCCGAAACACCCGCAAGCTTCCCCGAATGGAAAGAAAAAGCAGATAAGCTTTGGAACGAGATAGGTTCTCTTGCAGATACCTGCGACCCCAAAATTCTTGATAAATTGGGTATAAAATAAAATTACATAAAAAAGAAAAACGGCAATTTTCATTGCCGTTTTTCTTTGTGTTATTTCTGAATTATGTTTTAAAAGTCTAGAATTTAATGAATATGCTTCCAACCACAGTCTTCATTTATAAAATCACTTAATGATTCAATATAATCTAAATCATCATCACAAAAATACATATATACTATTTCATTTTCAATATCGCTAGTGCCTATAAAAACAATAGATTTCGGATAATTCATTTCATATTCGTCTATAGATAGAAGACGGAAACAATATCCATCTAATTCGACAGTTGTTTCATAATCATAGGTAGTTATAGAATCACTTTGGAAAATATATTTCTTGGACAATAACTCTTTTTGTTCCAAATATTCTTTTTCATCATACTTGCAAATCAAAAAATCTGCTTCACAAGTAAAAATACCCAATTGTGAAGAAAAATAGTTGTAATACTCAATATTTATAGGTTGAGAAATTGCTGATAATGATGGCATAGCTGTTTGTATAGTTTCAGTATAATGCAAGCCCACTTCTTCGTTTTCAAATTTTCTGATTTGTTCGTGTTTTTCAATGAGTACGGTAGCACAAAAGATAATTGTGAAAACTAATAACACCATTGCTAACACTATGAATTTGAAAGAGCGTCTTTTATCTGAAAATAATATGAAACACGATAGTGAAATAGCCAGAACAGGTAATATAAAATAGCTAATAATGTAAGAAGACTTAACTATAAAATTATCTGTCAATAAGTCAATTCCAAAGATTATTGCAGAAAGTGGAATGATATTCGTAATAAATAAAGCTAATATTCGTTTTTTTGTAATATTATTTTTTAATTTCATAACGTTTCTCTGATGTTTTCGGTGGTGGTTACCTCCGTATCAACACTCTCATCGATATTTTCCTCTGTAAAATCGTCTTCTGTCGGGTATTCCTCATCATATATATAGTTGTCATAATCTTCGTATTCAACGAATTCATCATCTGCGAATTGAAGGAAATACTCGCCTCTGTCAAATTCAGGGTTATCTTTAATGAATTTATCCAATGCAATTCTTGCTTGTTCCCAAGCATAATTTTTTTCAAAAATGCTTTTCTTTACAAGATTTTCTTCTGTACATTCTTCAATTGACACAATACCCATATCGTATATTAAAAAAGAGTTTAATTCGATTTCACGAACTACATAGTAATTTTCTTCAAGGGGCTTCTGTTCTGAAAGCTTCACGAGCACAGGTAAACCGCTTACACCTAAATTACCGATTTGTTCAACGTCAATTTGTATTTTACCATCTTTGTAAGCATTGTAATTGTAGTTAGCAATTACAGTATTTATATCAACTACTGATATAGATATCATTGTAAGAGTACAAACAAGAATTATAGCTTTTATGTATTTAAGCTTTGTGAAAATGAGTCTCATTAAAATAATTATGAAAATAACTGCAAGCATCATCATAAATACACTTGTAAGAACTCTTAATTGTGTAAGCCCATAAAGTGAAATATATTTCATCATTTTTACAAATGCGGTTGAAATATAAAATACTGTAAATATGCAAAGAAAAGAAAGTAAGCATCTTGTTGAAACGGGGATTTTTTTACTTTCGGTTTTTGTAACGAAAACGGCACAAATAAAGAGAATTACAAAGTTTATAAAAGCTATAACGCCCATCTGGAAAAAACCGCTTCTTGCAAATTGAGCTGCACTGTAATCTTCGGGTAAAAGGAATGCAAATGCCTTTGATATGTACGCTAATTGAGAAATTATATAAGCAATATAAACAACTGCAGTTGTGCTTAAAACAGTGTTAAGTATAATTTTAGAAATCTTATCGGGAATTTCCTTTGCATTGTTTTCTGTCTGGTCACCCTTTTTAATTGAGAAAAGGAATGCAAAGAAAACGGGCGTTAACATTATACTCAAAATTATTGAGATAACTATCATAAGTGAATTTTCAAATATAGATGATACTAATGTGTCAAAAGCAATATCCGAAGAGGTGAGTAGCGGTATTATTGTGCAAAGAATAGGGATAGAGATACCGATACCGATTAAAAGATGTAAAAAGTTCTTTGATTTTCCGCCCTTTGCAGATTCTTTCATGCTTCTGAAAGGAAGAAGGAAGTTATCAAGAATAGATGCAAAGGTTTTCTTGATTGAATTTAATATGTAATTGTATGTGCCGTCGCAATTGTTGTTTGCTGAAATTGTAAGTAGAAATACTGCACTGATAACAATTAAATATACAAATGCTATAAATTTAATAAACGGATTACTGATGACTGAAAATCCGCAAGCGAGAACAAGTATACAAATCATAAGTATTGAACTGAAAATTCTATCCTTGCTTTCTTTCGTGAAAGTGTAGCTTACACTTGCGATTATTAAAGCAATAAAACCTATTGTAAAGCCAAAATTGAAGCCGTTAAGCGCACCTAATCTTATGGTAACGAATAGTGAAATAGCGGTAAATATAAGTGCTAAAATATCACTTTTGTTAAAAAGGTAAACTTTGTTAGTCATAACTATTCCTCCTGTTCACCGTCAGTATATTCGAGTATATCACCGGGTTGACAGTTAAGCTCGCGGCAGATTGCCGATAGCGTAGAAAATCGCACCGCCTTTGCTTTACCTGTTTTTAATATTGAAAGGTTAGCTTGTGTTAAGCCAACTTTACTTGCAAGCTCGCCCGAAGACATTTTTCTTTTTGCAAGCATTACGTCAAGATTTACAATTATTGCCATAGTTACACCGTCAAATCATTTTCATTTTTTATCATAGTTCCGTATTCAAAGGCATTTTTAAGAATTCTTAAAAATAACCACATAAAGCCTGCAGCGGCAGGAATTGGAAGACCCGCTATAAAGAAGAAACAAAGGGGGAGTGAAAGCGGTACAACCGAAAGACAAGTTAAAGAAAGAATTTTAAGATATTTAACGTTGCTATCTGTAAATACTTCGCCTTGCTCAAGGTTCTTAATAAATTTAAATAAGTATACGAGAGTTACCGTTGCAGAAGGGGAGCAAGCGTAAAAAACCGCAATAAGAACGTTTGCAACGTTTTCGCGTGTGTCGGATATTTCACAGTACCATTTGAAAATGAATGGTGCTGTAAATAAAAAGAAAATAAAAAAGCAACATAAAATGATTACCGCTACCTTGGTTATTTTCAATGATTTCTCTGAATGTTTCATAGAATTTCATCTCCTTTAGCCCGATAATAGCAAATAATTTATCGAAAAACAATAAAAAATTATCGTTTGTAATAAAATTGTAACACTCTTTGGTGCTTTGTCATAATTCTTGTTTGACAAAAATTTAACTTGACAACATACAATATATAATTTATTATATAGTGGAACATTTATGTTGTGGATTTATATGTTTAAAATATTGAGAAGGAAGTGTTTTAATGAATCCTCAGTACGAATCATTGTTTACACCTTGGAAAATAGGTAACGTTGAAATCAAAAACCGTATCGTTATGTGCCCTATGGGTGGTACATCTCTTTTCGGTTGGTTTGAGCTCGGCGGTTGCCATTTCGACAAGGAGGCAGCAAAGCTTTTCTTAGAAAGAGCTAATAACAACGTTGGTCTTATCATTCCCGGTATTGCTCCTTTACGTGATACCTTCTGGGGCAAATGGCTATGGCAGAATCCCAAAATGTTTGATGAGCTTAAAGAGTTTATGGATGAAATCCATAAAACTGGTGCTAAGCTTTTCATTCAGCTTACTGCAGGTATGGGTCGTTCATGGGCTATTACAGAGCTTATAGCGCCTCTTCACAAGAATAAATTTACTCGTGCTTTAATTAAGCCCGTAATTGATACATCACACGAGTTAGCTTCTCCCAGCCCTCAGAAGTCACGTTGGGCTCACGATATTGAGTGCCCTGAAATGACTGTTGAGCAGATTCACGAAATTATCGAAGCATTTGCTAAAACTGCAAAGCTTTGTCGTGATGCAGGCGTTGACGGTGTTGAAGTTCATGCTGTTCACGAAGGCTACCTTCTTGACCAGTTCGCAATCGAATATTTCAACAAGCGTACTGACGAATACGGTGGAAGCTTTGAAAACAGATACCGTTTCGCAGTTGACGTAGTTAAAGCTATCAAAGCTGCTTGCGGTGATGATTTCCCTGTATCTCTTCGTTACTCAGTTGAGTCAAAAATGAAAGACTTCTGCTACGGTGCAATGCCCGGCGAAGAATATACTGAAGTTGGCCGTGCAATGCCCGAATCTGAAAAGGCTGCTAAATACCTTCAGGATGCAGGTTACGATATGCTTAATGCTGACAACGGTACATATGACTCTTGGTATTGGGCTCATCCTCCCATGTATATGCCTCAGAACTGTAACCTTGAAGACGTTGCTCATATTAAGAAATTCGTTGATATTCCTGTTGTTTGTGCAGGTAGAATGGAACCCGATGAGGGTGCTAAGGCTGTTGCTGAAGGCAAAATCGACGGTGTTGGTGTAGCTCGTCAGTTCCTTGTAGACCCCGAATGGGTAACAAAGCTTATTGAAGACAGAGTTGAGGATATTAAGCCTTGTATCTGTTGTCACGCTGCTTCCTTCAACTTCTCATCTTCAAAGGGTCACGCAAATACTCAGGATCTTTTCGATACAATGGGTCTTTCAAGATGTGCTCTTAACCCCAAAACAATGCAGTCAAAGAAATACAAAATTGAGCCCGCTAAGAAGAGTAAGAAAATTGCAATTATCGGTGGCGGTATCGGTGGTATGGAAGCTGCCATCGTTTGTGCAAAGCGTGGTCACAAGGTTGACCTTTATGAGAAAACAGATAAGCTCGGCGGTGTGTTTATCGCAGCAGCTGCTCCTTCTTATAAGGAAAAAGACCGTGACCTTATCGCTTGGTATAACCGCGAAGTTCAGCGTTATGATGCTATTACAATTCACATGAATACAGAAATCAAAGATATCGCATCTTTGAATGCAGACGAAGTTATCGTTGCTACAGGTTCTGTTGCAAACAAGATTCCCGTTAAGGGTGCTGATAAAGCAATTGAAGCAGTTGATTATCTTCTTGGGAATAAAGAGGTTGGTCAAAACGTTACAGTTGTTGGTGGCGGTCTTACGGGTTGTGAAATTGCTTATGAGCTTTACCTTCAGGGTAAGAATCCTACAATCGTTGAAATGCAGGATGACCTTATTACAACTCCTGGTGTTGCTCTTGCTAACACAAGCTACCTTCGTGACTTCTTCAAAACAAATAAAGTTCCTGTTTACCTTGAAACAAGAACAACTGAAATTACTGATTCAAGTGTAACAGTTCAGACTAAAGATGGTAAATCAATAACAATTCCTGCAGACAGTGTAATTCTTTCTGTTGGTTATAAACCCGCTCCCATTGCTGAAAAGAGCAAACACGTTCATATTATCGGTGATGCTCTTAAAGTCGGCAACCTTCGTACAGTTATCTGGAAGGCTTGGGACGTGGCAATGAAACTTTGATATTTCCTTAATTTTGAACTGACGGCTTTTGCCGTCAGTTTTTCTTTATTTTTGTTGTCTTTTTTTGTCGGGTGTGTTATATTAATATTTAATGTAATAAAATATTATCCCGTAGGAGCTGTTAAAATGAATTATAAAAAAGATTTAGTCGAAAACATTCTTCCTTTTTGGTTAAAAAATGCTATTGACTACGAAAACGGCGGTATTTATACTTGTCTTGACCGTGAAGGTAATATTTACGGAACAGATAAAAGCGTATGGTTTCAGGGCAGAGCATTATGGGTTTTTTCAAAAGCTTATAACCTTATAGAGAAGAATGAAGAATATCTTAAAGCTGCAAAGGCTATTTTTTCTTTCCTTCCTAAATGTACCGATACTGACGGCAGAATGTTCTTTACTGTTACTGCTGACGGTCGTGAGCTTCAAAAGAGAAGATATTATTTCTCCGAAACCTTTGCAGCAATCGGCTGTGCAGAGCTTTATAAGGCAACGGGGGATAAAGAGGTTTTAGAAAGTGCTGAAAGATTTTTCACAGTTGCTTACGAGTGCTTTACAGGTGTTCGTAAAAATCAGCCTAAGATTAACCCTGATAATATTGATTCTAAAGCACTTTCACCCGTTATGATTATGCTTGCAACTGCTCAGGTAATGAGAAGCGTTAACGGTCTTTTCGATAAGTATAATAAAATTTGCGGTGAGTGTCTTAACGAGATTTTAAATGGTGGTTATCTCACCGAAAGAGCATTACTTGAAAGCGTAACTAAAAAAGGTGAGTTTATAGATAGTCCTAACGGCAGAATCGTTAACCCCGGTCATTCTCTTGAGGCTGCTTGGTTTATTATGGCTGAAGGTCTTGTTACGGGTAACGACGATGCAGTTAATATTGCTAAACATATTATTGATATTACTCTTCCTCTTGGTTGGGACAAGAAAAACGGTGGTATTATTGCATTTACAGATTTAGAAGGCAAGCCCCCCGTACAGCTTGAATGGGATATGAAGCTTTGGTGGCCTCAGTGCGAAGCAATGATTGCCGCAAGACTTGCCTATCTTCACTTTAAAGAAGAAAAATATAACGAGGTTTATCTTCAACTTAAAGAATACTGTGAAAAGTATTTCTGTGATGAGGAATGTGGCGAATGGTACGGCTACCTTCATTATGATAATACTGTTTCAACAACTCTTAAGGGTAACATCTTCAAAGGTCCGTTCCATATTCCGAGACTTTATATGATTATGGCATCTATGGATGAAACTAACGGTATTACCGAGTATATGAAATAAGGTGACAATTTGAACTATACGTTATATTCTTATTCATGCTTTGATGATTTTAATAAAGCAGATTTTTATAAATTAGAGTCATACCATTGGGAAGCAGAAACTCCTTACAGACCTGACACGTATTGTAAAATCGGTGTAGTCAATGATGAATTGGTTGCAATTTTAAAATGCTACGAAAAATCACCAAAAACGGAATATATTAATAGAGATGAGCCTATCTATCTTGATAGCTGTCTTGAGTTTTTTGTTGCCCCTGTTGAGAATAGGGTAGAGTATATAAACGTAGAAATGAACTCTAAAGGTGCTTTTCTTTGTGAGTTTGGTAAAGGCAAGCCTGAAAGATGCTTTGTAAGCGAAATTACAAGGCTTTCGCCGAGTGTTGAAACGTTTTCCTCTGTTGACGGAAAAGGGTCATTTTGGGGCGTTAAAGCGGTTTTAACGAAGGATTTTATTTCAGCACTTTACAAAATTGATAAAAAGAATATAATGTTTAAAGAAATAAAGGCAAACTTTTATAAATGCGGTGACGATTGTGAAACGCCTCATTACTTAGCGTTTTCACCCGTTACAACCTTACCGCCCGGTTTTCATAACCCCGATTGTTTTGCAACTTTTAAAAGGAGTTAATTTTAAATGAGTATTACAAATACAGTTAACGTTTTAGATATTATCAAACAATTTCCCGATTTTGGTAAAATTAATGGTTATAAACCTATTACCGACGGTCATATAAATGATACGTACGTAGTTGAATATCTTCTTGCTGACGGTAAAATAGAAAAATACCTTCTTCAGAGAATTAACACAAACGTTTTCAAAATGCCCGTTGAGCTTATGGAAAACGTTATGGGCGTTACTGCACATCTTAGAAATAAAATTATCGCTGCAGGCGGCGACCCCATGAGAGAAACACTTACCGTTTATCCTGCAAAAGACGGAAAAAACTACGTTATGAGTGATGACGGCGGTTGTTGGCGTCTTTATAACTTTGTTGATGATACTTATTCTATCAATGAACTTACAAATCCTGAGGATTTCAGAAATGCTGCCCTCACTTTCGGTAATTTCCAAAAGCTTCTTGCAGATTATCCTATTGAAACTCTTCACGATACAATTCCTAATTTCCATAACACACCCTCACGTTTTAATGATTTTAAAACTGCAGTCGAAAATAATTTTTCAGGCAGAAAAGAAGAGTGTTTACCTGAAATTGAATTTGTTCTTGCAAGAGAAAAGGATTGCTCCGTTATTACCGATTTACTTGATAGTGGTGTTATGCCCTTAAAGGTAACTCATAACGATACTAAGCTTAATAACGTTCTTTTTGATAAAAAGACTAATAAAGGTATTTGCGTTGTTGACCTTGATACAGTTATGCCTGGTTCATCTCTTTATGATTTCGGTGACAGTATCCGTTTCGGTGCAAATACTGCAGCAGAGGACGAAAAAGATTTATCAAAGGTTTCATTAAGCCTTGAATACTTTAAAGCATACGTTGACGGATATCTTGAAACAGCAGGGGATAGCCTTACAAAAGAAGAAGTTGATTTACTTCCTTTTGCATCAAAGCTTCTTACCTTTGAATGCGGTATGAGATTCCTTGCTGACTTCCTTAACGGTGACGTTTATTTTAAAACTGAATATCCTGAACACAACCTCGTGAGAGCCAGAACACAGTTTAAATTAGTTGCAGATATTGAAGCAAAAATGGATGAAATGACTGCTATTGTTGACGAAATAAAAAATTTCAAAAAAAATTAAAAAAAGTTGAAAAAAAGTGTTGACAAATCATTTCAAATAGTGTATAGTAGTCAACGTTGCAAGTGAGCAACGCACACGGGAGCATAGCTCAGCTGGGAGAGCATCTGCCTTACAAGCAGAGGGTCATAGGTTCGAGCCCTATTGTTCCCACCACCAGGTGGCCCGGTAGTTCAGTTGGTTAGAACGCTAGCCTGTCCCGCTAGAGGTCGACGGTTCGAGCCCGTTCCGGGTCGCCACCTTTTTTTGCCTCTGTAGCTCAGTTGGTAGAGCAGAGGACTGAAAATCCTCGTGTCGTTGGTTCGATTCCGACCGGAGGCACCACGGATGAGTCGTCCTCACGGCTCATTCTTTTATGCGGATGTAGCTCATCTGGTAGAGCGCCACCTTGCCAAGGTGGAGGTAGCGAGTTCGAGCCTCGTCATCCGCTCCATTTTTTTATCCAAATTTCATATAAGGCGACATAGCCAAGCGGTAAGGCGTGGGTCTGCAACACCCTGATGCATCAGTTCAAATCTGATTGTCGCCTCCAAAAAGAAAAGCACTTCTTCGGAAGTGCTTTTTCTTTTTGGAAGGATGTGTTCCGCTAGTGCGGAACGTGATGTACACTTCATGAGTGATGTTTCCTTCGGAAGTGATGTGTGCTTCGCACATGTAAAGGAATACATCACATCTCTGCGACTAACGGGAGCAACATTACTATGCATAGCATAACATGTACTGACAAAAAACAAAGGACTTCGTAAGAGGTTCTTTGTTTTTTTTGTGTTTGTGTCCGTAGAACAAAACTCCGTTATCTGCTTTAGCAGATAACTTCATTTAAGCTAAGCTCAACTTTATTCCGCTTCAGACACAAAACAATGTTACGGCTAAAGCCGTAAACGATGCAGCTTCGTCAACAGTGTTGCACGTAGTACGAATATATGGTATAATTCATTTGAATATATGTTAATAAGGGAGTAGATTTTTATGAGAATGATTATTTTGATTAGTTCCTTTTTAGCTCTTATTTATTGTATATTTATGGCTATAGTGCAGATTAAACAAAAGAAAATTAAGTCCCCGGTTATGCTGCTTATTGTTTTTACTTTTTTTAATGCATTGTTTATGATTCTTAAAATGTTTGGTGTTTTATAATACTGATAATGAACTTTTATCGCAAGGAGATTTTTTATGAGCAATTTTTTTAAACATACCCCTGCAGTTTTTGTAGTTGACAAATATTATCAGATTATGATGCCTTGCGAAAAGTCCTGCTTTTTCTTCGTTAAGGTTGGTGATAAATTTTATTATGACGAATCAAACGGAATTATGTGTTCGAGGAATAAGATACATAAAGTTAGAGTGCCTGCCGTGGAGCTTGATAAAGCCAAAGAGTATACGGTTTGCATCCGACCGATTATCATAAGAAAAGCATATTTTTCAAAAACAAAAAATGTACTTGAAAAAACATATAAATTTTACCCCATCCCCGAAAACAACATCAAAGCATATCACATCGCCGATGCTCACAATAACATTGAGGAGCCGATAAAGGCTGCAGAAACTTTTGGTAATATTGATTTTTTGATTTTAAATGGTGATGTTATCGAGGACAGTAGTAACCCGAAAAATTTTATGAACATATATGTAATCGGTTCCCATTTAACAAAAGGGGAGAAGCCTATAATCTTCTCAAGGGGAAACCACGATTTAAGGGGTAATTTTGCCGAGAAGTTTGCGGAATATACACCTACTCATCTTGGTAATACGTATTACAGCTTCCGCTTAGGAAATATCTGGGGCGTTTTGCTTGATTGCGGTGAAGACAAGAACGATGATCACGCAGAATACGGTCACACCGTTGCTTGTCATGATTTCCGAGAACGTCAGACAGATTTTCTCAAAAAGATAATTGAAAACAAAGAAAACGAATACGAAGCAGAGGGAATTAAACACAAGCTTGTTATCTCTCATAACGCTTTTGTTCACAGATATCATCCTCCGTTTGACATTGAACAGGATCTTTTTGCCGAATGGTCAAAGCTTCTCAGAGAAAATGTAAAACCTGAAGTTATGATTTGCGGTCATGCGCACGAGCTAAACATCTATTATCCTGAAAACAGCGACTGGAACACCAACGGCAGCATCTGTCCTGTTGTTATCGGCAGTACAATTAAAAAGAAGAAGCCCGTTTATTTTGCGGGCTGCGGTTATGTTTTTAACGATGAAAATATCGAAGTTGTTTTCACGGACAGCAACGGTGAAACGTTAAAAAAGGAACAATTGCACCTTGGAAATAAATCATTATGAATGCGGAATTGATGATATACCAATGCATCGTATTGATTTATTAAAAGTTTATATTATAATAATCAAAAAGGAATGGTTATATGGGTCCAATTATTCTCTTTTGACTTTTAATTTGTTTTGTTGTTATACTCGCTGTTAATATTAGAAAAATTATAAAAGAAAGTGATAAAAATGATAATAAAGCTTTCACTTTTTGTGAAATGATTGGAGATATTAAAACTGATTTTCCGACGGAAAAATTTTATGCCGAAGTTATTGATTTGAATTGCCGTGTTGAAATGGTCAGTGTTAAGCAACCAAAGTCAGTTAAATTTTTTACAGTGTGCTTTGAACCGACGAGAAAGAAACAATAAAGTTAAACATTCCTCAAGAAATGTATGATGGTCTTGAAGTAGGTCAAAAAGGTGAGCTTACTCTTGTAAAAGGAGAGTTATACAGTTTTGTTGTTTAGTTTTTTACTCAATTATGGATTTGAAGGTGATTTAGTTGGAAATTAAAGCCAAATGCAAATTTGATTATCAAACAATTAAAGCTTTAACACATGCAACTTTATTTTATAAAAGTGGTAATCCTAAAAAGCGTTTTATTACGTATTTAGTTTTGTGTATAGTTTTGTTATTTGTAAATATTATCGCGATGATATTTATGTTTGATATAACTTTTTTGTTATTACTTATTGTTGCATTATTGATATTTTTGTTAGAGTGTTATTTGTACCTCGTTTTACCTAAAATAAGATATAAGGCTTTAGCCAATATGAAGGAAACAGAAAATGAATACACGTTTTGCGATGATGTGGTAAAGGTTGTTTCAATTAATAATGATTTTAACGGTGTAGCTGAGCTTGAATATTCAATATTCATTAAATTATATGAAACATCTAAATATTTCTTCGTTTTCCAAACACAAAATCAAGTCTATATAGTTGATAAGTCTACTATTGAATATGGTACAGCAGAAGAAATCAGAAATAAATTATTAAGTAATGTTAATATTAAATACATTGCTTCTGAATTTTAATTAATATATAACCCCCTTTTCATTTGAAAAGGGGGGTTTACTATTTCTTTAATAATTATTGATTTTATTCACATATTCGTGCATTTCCTGTTTTGAGTTAACCGAATGTGTACCATTTATTATTTCCTGTTTTTTATTCTCGTCTAACATCGCAAATTTTTGCATAGCTTCAGGATTTTGAGCTAAAGCCATTGAAAATCCAACCGGCATTTTATCACGTTTCATTTTTTACCCTCCTAAAATTATCTTATTAATATTTTCTCTTTTTTAATTAACCGTATACTTGTGAACTTTTGCATATTCTCAAACCGTAATGCAAATAATAGGAAAAACACCTCAAGGAGAGTAATATGGTAAAAAAATCTGAAATTTATATAAAACGAAAAACATATCAGGTAAATTTACCTGTTATAAACGAAAATGGTTGTTATGAAATAAGGCTTGAGAGTATTGGTGGTCTTGGAGCAAATCTTTGCGGAAAATTGCTTGGTGAATTAGGAGCTGTCTATTTAAATCTTAATGCGGCAGCGTTTTCAAGCTATGGGTCTGAAAAGCGAGGCTCACCTGTTAAATCCTTTGTACGTTTGAGTCCACCGGAACATGATATTTTGCATAATAGTCCTATAGAGAATCCTCATCTTCTGGTTTTGTTTCATCAGGCTCTTTCTAAAACCCTACCTGTAACCGCGGGTGTCGATGAGAACTGTATTTTAGTTGTTAATACCGGTGAAACACCTGAAAGAATAAGAGGAAATTTGCGACTTTACGCAGGAAATATTTATTGTGTAAATGCCTTGGAGTTGGCTCTTGAAAGTAAAAGCAGAATTAATATGGTTATCCTCGGTGCAATTGCAAAAGCATCAGGCTTTATTCCTATTGATGCAGTAAAAGAATTGGTGAATGATACTTTGGGGAAGAAATATCCCGCTATGCTTGAAAGTAATCTGAAAGGTGTAGAAATGGGTTTTAATAATGCAATAAATCAAAAATTCGAGCATGATGGAAGTTTCCCTAAAATAGCATACCAAGAATTTCGCAGTAAATGGGGTTATAAAAATGCACCGCTTGGTGGCGTAAATACACACATAGGTAGCACTGTTTCAAACGATTTATCACCCTCAAGAGAGGGATATATTCCTCTTTTCCTTCCCGAAAAATGTATTCATTGCGGTCTTTGTGACACAACCTGTCCCGATATGGTATTCCAGTTTATACAGGGTGAGCATAAAGGTAAAAAAACAATGATGAACCGAGGTCTTGATTACCATCATTGTAAAGGTTGTTTGAGATGTGTTGACGTGTGTCCAACGGGTGCGTTAGTTATGGGTAAAGAAAATGAACACAACGATTTAAAATGGTTTGTAAGAAATAAAAATTTGGTAACAGATAGTCTTGATTTTCAGCCACAAGGTGCTGACCCTTGGATAACTAGCGAATCCTATTTAGATGAAAAGCGTGTAGACGGAGGTCTTATGTAATATGGAGATAGCTGAACAGAACCTTTTATTTGAAAGTGGGAATGAACTTGCGGCTTACGCAGCTAAGCAGATAAACTATCACGTAATGGGTTATTATCCAATAACCCCGTCTACGCAAATTGCCGAATATTTAGATAGAATGGGCGCAGACAGTGAGCATACGATAGCTTTATTGCCTGCAGAGGGTGAGCATAGCGCCGCAGGTATCTGCTACGGTGCTTCAACGGGTGGTGGCAGAGTTTTTAATGCAACATCAGCTAACGGACTTTTATATGCACTTGAACAGTTCCCTGTACAATCAGGTACACGCCTTCCTATGGTGCTGAACGTTGCTTGCCGTACTGTTTCAGGACCTCTCTCAATTAAAGGCGATCATAGTGACATTATGTATACACTTAATACGGGTTGGATTATCCTTTTTGCCGATTCACCTCAGGAGGTTTATGATTGCAATATATGTGCTATTAAAATTGCCGAACACTTGAGGCTTCCCGTTATAGTAGCGTTTGACGGATTTTTTACAAGCCATCAAAAACGAAACTGTTATGTGTTCTCAGATGATGAAACAGTGCAAAACTTTGTAGGTCCTATAAACACTGATTTTACTTCACTTAACCCTGAAAAGCCTGTTACAATCGGTTCATATATGAATGAGCCTGATTTAATTAACAATAAATATCAGCTTCATCTTGCTATGGAAAAAGCACGTGCAGTTATACCTCAAATTTTTGATGAATACGAACAACTGTCGGGAAGAAAATTGTCTGCAGTAAAATCATATCAGACAGACGACGCAGAGGCTTTGTTGTTTGTGTTGGGGTCTGCATATCTTACAGCTAAATCGGCTGTTGATAAACTCAGAAAAGCGGGTAAAAAGGTTGGTGTATTTACTCTCGGGGTGTTAAGACCATTTCCGACAGAACAAATCACTGAATTATGCAAAAAGGCAAAGACAATTCTTGCAGCTGATCGTCAAGATAGTTACGGAGCAAGTGGCGGTAATATGTCGATGGAAATACGTGCTGCTTTACAGCAAAAGGGGTTGACAACTCGTGTTATCAGTCGTGTGTATGGGCTCGGTGGTCGGGATTTCTTTGAAGCTGATGCTATAGAGCTTTTTGAGACTTGCTATAAAGAGCATATACCTGATTTCGACTATATTGGCGTTTATCCCGGTGAAACAGATTTTAAACTCGAGCCATACTTTATGCCAGTAACTGATAACAAATCACCTAAGCTTATTTCTTGTGTCGAAGAAAATGGCAATGTTACCGTTAAGGGTGCTACAGTCCGTGACACAACTGCAAGAGAAAAACGTCTTGCCCCCGGGCACGGTGCTTGTCCGGGTTGCGGTATACCGGTCAACATCAACTTGTTTCTCAGAGGAATTGAGGGAAACGTTGTCATATTATTCCAGACAGGCTGTGGTATGGTTGTAACTACTAATTACCCCAAAACTGCATTTAAAGTGCCTTATGTGCATAATCTGTTTCAAAACGGTGCCGCAACTATAGCGGGGCTTTCTAAGATGTACCATAAAATGCAAGAACGTGGTGAACTTCCCCAAGGTGAGATTACC